>JBJHBH010000086.1:0-14949 GCA_050485365.1 Desulfuromonadales bacterium
GCTGCGCGAGCACTTCGACGCCCATGAGACGCTGACCCTGGCCGAGTTCAGAGACCTGCTCGGCAGCGCCCGCAAGCAGGTGCAGGCTCTGCTGGAGCATTTCGACGCCCTGAAGTACACTTTGCGCAAAGGGGATTTGCGGGTCGCCTGGAAACTTCCGAAAGATTCATAATACGTCACAGGAACAATAATCACGAAAGGAACCGCCCCATGACCGACAAACCGGTCCGCCTCACCGCTCTGGCCCGCAGCTCCGGTTGAGCCGCCAAGCTGGCCCCCGGGCCTCTGGCGCAGGTTCTGCGCCAACTGCCGACCTTCGAGGATGAGAACCTCCTCTCCGCCGCCATCCCCTTTGCCGACGCGGGCGTCTACCGCATCGACGACGATCGGGCACTGGTGCAGTCCGTCGACTTCTTCACCCCCATCGTCGACGATCCACGCGCGTACGGGCGCATCGCCGCCGCCAACGCTCTCTCCGACATCTACGCCATGGGGGGGAGGCCGCTGACGGCGCTGAGCCTCGTCGGCTTTCCAGCCTGTCTCGATCACTCGATCCTGGTGGAGATCCTTCTGGGTGGGGTCGAGAAGGTGAAGGAGGCAGGGGCCGTCATCGTCGGGGGGCACACCGTCGACGACGATGAGCCGAAGGTCGGCCTCGCCGTGACGGGGCTCGTCGATCCGCACCGCATGGTGAGCACCGTCGGCGCATTTCCCGGCGACGTCCTGGTGCTGACGAAACCTCTGGGGACGGGGATCCTGACGACGGCCCTGAAGGGGGAGATCCTCTCCGAGGACGACATCCGCGAGGCGATCATGGGGATGGAGACCCTCAACCGCATGGCCTGCGAGGCGATGATGGAGGTCGGCGTCTCGGCCTGCACCGACATCACCGGCTTCAGCCTCCTCGGCCACGCCCTGGAGCTCGCCGGGGCGAGCGACGTCCTAGTGGAGATCGACGCCGCAGCGCTCCCCCTCTACCCGCACACCCGGGAAATGGCCGCCATGGGGCTGATCCCCGGCGGCGCCTACAAGAACCGCGACCACTACCTGCCGAACGTCGTCGACGGGGAGAAGCTCCCCAACGAGATCCTCGACGTCATGGCCGACCCCCAGACCTCGGGGGGCCTCCTCATCGCCGTGGCCTCCGAGCGCCTCGAAGCGCTTCTCGGCAAGCTCAAAGAGAAAGGAGCGAAGGGGTGGACCGTCGGGCGGGTGCACGAAGGGCCTGCGGGGCGTCTGCGGGTGGTGTGATGGAGAGGATTCTCGAACCCGAGCTGATGCTGGGACAGGAGCAGGCCCTCGCCTATGCCCGGGCCGACTTCGAAGAGCCGCATCGGCGAGTGCTGGAAGAGTTCCGAAGCCTCTTCGCCGATGAGCTCGACGGCGACATCCTCGATCTGGGGTGCGGCCCCGGGGACATCACCTTCCGCTTCGCGCGGGCCTATCCGCACGCCCGCCTCATCGGCGTCGACGGCTCACCGGCGATGCTCTCCCTGGCCGAAGCGGCAAAGAAAAAAGAGGAGAATCTGAAAGAGCGCGTCTCGTTCATCGAGGGGATCCTCCCCAACGCGCCGATCCCGCCGCTGCCCTGGCAGGCCGTCGTCAGCAACAGCCTGCTGCACCACCTGCACCGCCCCGAGATCCTGTGGGAGACGGTTCGGCGCTTTGCGACGGCGGGGACGCGGATCTTCATCTACGACCTTCGCCGCCCCGCCACCCCCGAAAAAGCCCGCGAGCTGGTCGAGCTCTACGCCGCCGGCGAGCCGCAGATACTGCGAAGCGACTTCTATCACTCGCTGCTGGCTGCTTTCGAAGTCGGGGAAGTGGAGGCCCAGTTGGAAGAGGCCGGACTTTCGGGTCTCACCGTCCGTCCCATCGGGGACCGGCATCTTGTGGTGCATGGGATCACGAAAACCTGAGACTACGCGCCGGGAACGGCCTTCGGCTTTATCCCGGCCTACCGTTCCTTAGCAGCCATCGTAGGCCGGCATAAGCGAAGCGTTGCCGGCAGCTTCAAGGGGGGGGGAAATGAGCGAATATCGGCGCCTCTACGTGCCGGGCGGCACCTACTTCTTCACGGTCGTCACGGCGAACCGTCAACCCCTCCTCGCCGACCCACACAATGTGCAGCTGCTGCGGCAAGCTTTCGGCTACGTCAGGGAGCGCCGACCGTTCGAGACTTTGGCTGCGGTAATCCTGCCTGATCACCTGCACTGTCTATGGCGCCTTCCCGAAGGAGACGCGGATTACTCAACCCGCTGGCAAATGATCAAGACCGCCTTCTCCCGAAAAATGCCGGCCTCAGGCGGCGAAAAGACCATCTGGCAGCCACGCTTCTGGGAGCACCTGATCCGGGATGAGGAGGATTTGCGCCGACATCTTGATTACATCCATTTCAATCCAGTAAAGCACGGGCTGGTATCCGATCCTAACGCTTGGCGACCAAGCTCCTTCCGGCGATTCGTTGAAAAGAGTTGGTATCCTCCAGGGTGGGGAACATTTGAGCCGGAAAATCTCAGCAAAATGGAATTAGAGTAGGCGAGAAATGCCGGGAATGGCCTTCGGCCTTATCCCGGCCTACGGTTACTTAGTTACGAAAACAGACGAAGCAATGATCGCGGAAGCCATCGTAGCCGGCAGCCCATTGCGTGCCGCTCTCAAAGATCCCCCGTCAACTTTTGCAGCTCATAGATTTTCGGATTGATCCCTTTCACGCAGGAAACGATCTGCCTCAGCCCCTCTTCGTCGACCCCTTCCTCTTCGTCCCTCCCCTGGAACCAGTCGTACCCCTTGGGGAGCACGGTGTAGGCGCCGTCGCGCTGCAGCGAGACGTCGACCATGTCGTTGACGCGCCCGGCGGTCTCCCATGGGTCGCGGTAATTGAACTGCCGCGCCACGATCTGCAGGGCCAGGCCGTTGGGAAAGATGGCCCTGACCTCGAAAGAGAAATCGCGCGGCGCGCCGTAATTGGCGCTGCGCCCGTCCCGGGCGGCGACTTTGGCACCGGCCTCTTCCAGCATCTGCCGGACCGAATCGACGGTCATCGGTGTCGGTTGGTTCATTTTGAATTCCTCGGAAACAAACGCTGATTAACCGCGGAGTACGCGGAGGTCGCGGAGAAAACCTTCAAGAGGAAGCAAGAGCGGATCGTCCTTTCTCAAGAGATTTTCCTCCGCGTTCTCCGCGTCCTCCGCGGTAAAAACGCATTGGCTCTATACATCCAACCTCAACTCCACCCCCCAAGGCGCCGGCTTCTCGCCGTCTTTTGTCAGCACCCAGAGGGTCGGAAATTCCATCGCCTTCGGCGCTTCTCCGTAGCCGTCGGTGAGGTAGATTACCGCAGCGGGGCGCGGGGTGAGGGTGCGGGCGTAGTCGAAGACGGGGCGCAGGTCGGTGAAGCCGCCCCCCTCGTAGACCTCGGCGACGAAGTCGGTGCCGCGGAAGGATTCGATCTTCTGAATGCGGCTACCGGCGTAGAGGACGGTGAGGAGGGAGTCGCGCCCCCGGGCGATGCGCACCAGCTCCGAGGCGAAGACCTCGCGAAGCTCGCGGATATTGGTGGAGTCGCTCACGTCGACCCCGACAAGAAGGTGCAGGCGGCGGCGCTTTCGCATCCCGGGGGTGTCGTGGGCGAAGCGGCGGTGCTCGCGCTTCCAGGTACTCTGCCGCCCCACCCGCCCGGCGGTGGCGACGAACTGCCGCAGCACCTGCTTCCAGGGGATGGGGGACGGGGCGAGCCACCCCTCGACCAGGGGGCGCACCTCGCCGGGGATTTCCCCGTGGCTCTTGCGTACCGCATCGCTCACCAAGGTGCGCACCACCTCTTCGGCGAGGCGCACCGGGGTGCTCTGTGCCTCGCTCCAGATGTGGTGGTCGTCCAGGGGAGCGGGGAGATCGGCGCGGGAGCCTTCCTGTTCACCCCCCTCTCCCAGCGCCCCTCCGGCATCTCTTTCGGCGTCGCCGATCCCTCCCCCCTCCATATTTCCAACGGCGAAGGGGGCGTGCAGAAGATCGTAGTACTCCTCGGCCGCCAGCCCGTCGGGGACCTTGAAGCGCCCCGGCAGCGGAGCGCCGGCGGGGAGCCCCTCGATGCCCGGGTTGATGGCCAGATCGCAGGCGATGTCCCAGTCGCCGCCGTGGCGCTCCTTTTGCCGCAGCATGTGCAGGTGCAGGACGTGCTTGATGACGTGTTCGAGCAGCGCCTCCTGCTCTTCCGAGGAGAACGCGGCGAAGGCCTGCGGGCTGACCGCAAGGGTCGGCGTGCCGTTCTCCATGGTCACCCCGAGGGGAGCGTCCCCCCCGACCGTGCGGCGCCGCAGCGAAAGGAGGAGGTGCCCGTAGAAGGGACGCGCTTTGAGAAGGCGCACCACTGCATCCTGCAGCGGGCGCAAAGGCGCTTCGTCCGTCTTACTCCTCATTGGCGGCCCGGCACCTCTTTGCTGCGGAGTCTGCGCTGATGGCGGCGATCGCCTCCATGACGACGCCGTCGTACTCGTCCTTGACGAGGACCTCGGCAATCGTCGGGATGCGCACCAGCGCCTTGACGAGGCCGAAACGCAGGTCGCGCGGGAGAACGCCAATGTAGCGTATCAGGTTCTCCTCCTGCGAACCGTCCATCGCGGGGGAGAGGGTCAGAGCGCTCACCACGTCGTTGACGGTCGCCGCCTGGAGGTCGTCGCGCTGGGCGGCGGCACGCTCGGCGACCGTTTCCCATTCATTGAGGATCTCCCGTGCCGTTACAGGGCGCCCCTGCTTCTCGGCGCACCAGCGCAAAAAGACGACGGCCGCCTCGCGTCCGATGATCCCCGAATAGACCTCCATCTCGAGCTCCTGCGGAAATCGGCAGCTGCGACGCAACGTACTCACCATCTCCCAGGCGCGCTCCGTCGGCTCTACCTCCAGGTCGAGGGGCGCCCCCTGGCGCGAGAGAAGATGGGTGTGGACAGAGAGAAACTGCTGCACGTCGCCGTGGAACTCCTGCGCGCGGGCGTAGCGGGCCCAACAAGGGTAGTCGGTCTCGACGTAGAGCATCACCATGCGGTCGAGGAGCGCCCGGTCGAGGGTGGCGCCGTCGGGGGGGTTGATGGAGACGACGACCTTGTGCTTCGGGTGCAGCGTGTGGGTGTGCAGCGCCCGGCGCAGCCCCTGGGCGGGGGGTTCGACGAACTGGAAGATCGCCTGAAGGGTGTCCTCCTGCTGGGCGCGGTTGAGCTCGTCGCAGTGCACGACCGTCTCCGGGGCGTCTTCGGCGGGCCACCACGAGGGGCGCGACCAGTGCATCGTCTCACCGTCGCGGTAGGGGATGCCGACGAGGTCCCCCACCTCCATCTGCCCGAGCCGCAAGGGGGTGTAGCGCCGTCCGATCTCGCGGCAGACCTGGACGATGCCGGCGGTCTTGCCCACACCCCGGTGCCCGACGACGCAGGGGGTGAGATCGGTCTTGGTCAGAATCTCCCGAAGGACGATCTTCATCTGTTCGATATTCATCAGTCACACTCGATCACGGGTGAAAACGAAAAGGAGAAAGAAACGTCTCAACTGTGCTATCGCAAGAAAGCAAAACCGGTGATGTACGTCGAAGCAGCGAGAGCAATGGCAGCAACGCAGCAGTTGGTGAGTTTTTGCGACGCCATCAACTGTAGCCCGAAGCCGAAGGAGTTGTCCATTCCCATTGCCCCGACGGCACCTTTGGGCTACGATGGCTTCATGTTCGGATTCGGCCCCTTCGAAATCGCCGCCCTCGTCGGCCTGCTCGTCTTCTTTCTCGGCGCCCCCCGCGCCGGCCGGGTGATCGGGCGCGCCTGGCGCACATGGCGCCGGGTCGAGGAGGTGAAGGGGCAACTGCGAAATCCGCTGAGTCTTCGAAATCTGCTGTTTCGTCTGGGGAAAAGCTCCTCTCCCCGGGACTGAGATGGCCGCAGTCCCTTGCACAAAAGCCCCCGCTTTCGCGGGGGCTTTTGTCGTTCAGGTCGGCAGTCGGGATCAGAGCAGCTTCTGCACCGCCTCCAGCGCCGCGTCGAAATTCGGCTGCTCGGCGACCTCGGGGACGATCTCACGGTAGGCCACCTTGCCGTCGGCGTCGATGACGAAGACGGCGCGGGCCAGAAGCTTCAGCTCCTTGATCAGCACCCCGTAGTTCAGGCCGAAGGAGCGGTCCTGGTAGTCGGAGAGGGTCTTGATCCTCTCGATTCCGGCATTGCCGCACCAGCGCTTCTGGGCGGGGGGGAGATCGAGACTGACGGTGTAGATCTCGACCTTCTCCGGCAACTGCGCCGCCTTCTGGTTGAAGGTGCGGGTCGTCAGGTCGCACGGGCCGGTGTCGAGAGAGGGGACGGTGGAGATGAGGCGGATCTTCCCGGCCGAGTCGTTGAGGGTCACCGGGGCGAACGCGGTGTCGACGACCCGGAAGTCGGGAGCCTGGGCCCCGACGAGGATGTCTTCGCCGAGAAGAGTGACGGGATTTCCCTTGAACGTGACGGCGCCTTGCTTTTCTCTGGTGAGCGTCATGGATGAGGCCTCCTGGGTGAATTGATTATAGCAACGGTCATCATTCTAATCCCCCGCCCACGATTGTCAAGAACGCACGCAACTGTCCCTGAAGATCCGCGGCGCCTCCTCCCGACCCACTCCCTACCCGCACACACCGCAGCGGCGGCAGTCGGGAGCGCACCGGGGAGTCGGCAGACCGGCGAGGGCGCGGGCGTATTCGCGCCGCAGGTGATCGCGCGCCACGCCGCTGTCGAGCACTTCCCAGGGGAAGAGCTCGTCTTCACTCCGCTCGCGGTGGAGGTAGAAGGCGGGATCGATCCCCACGTCGCGGCAGGCCGCGGCGAGATTGAGCCCTGCGGCCAAAGGGGCAAGGAGCGCACCGGTGCGCCGGTCTCCCCGGGAGAGGAGCGCCTGCAGGAAGGCGGAGCGCAGCGACTCGAAGCGGATCTCGACGTTGGGGAGGCGCCCGATTCCCGAGCGCAGAAGGTTCATCTTCTTCTTGAGCTCCTTCTCGCTCGGCATCGCCGCCCACTGCAGGGGGGTGAACGGTTTGGGGATGAAGGGGTTGACCGAGAGAGTGATCGTCCCGAGGCGACCCTGCGCTTTTTGCCGCGCCACCCAGCCCTCGCGAATCTGCCCGATGAGATCGAGCATCTCTTTCAGATCGTCGTCGGTCTCGGTCGGCAGCCCGATGAGGAAGTAGAGCTTGAGGTTGAGAATCCCTTCCTGGGCGAGGAGATTGGTCGCACGAAGGATCTGCCCGGCGTCGATCCCCTTGTTGATCAGATCGCGAAGGCGCTGGCTCCCCGCTTCGGGAGCGAGCGCCACGGTGCGGTGCCCGGAGGCCTTGAGGATGCGCACCTCGTCGGCATGCAGGGCGTCGAGGCGCAGGCTGGAGACCGAAACCTCGCCGCCATGATCGAGGATGTATTCCCCCAGCGCCCCGATCTCGGAGTGATCGGAGACGGCCGCGCCGACCAGACCGATCTTCTTTCTGTGGCAGAGCCCCTCGTCGATGTCGGCCGAGAGGCGATCGAGGCTGCGCTCGCGCGGCGGCAGGTAGAGAAAGCCCGCCGCGCAGAAGCGACATCCCCGGGAGCAGCCGCGGGCGACCTCGGTGAGGGCCATGTCGCCGAATTCGGTCTCTTCCGTCAATACGAAGGAGCGGGTCGGGACCGACTCGATGTCGCCGAGCCACTGGCGGGCGACTCGCGAAGGGGCGCCCCCCTCGGCGTCGATGGTGGCGACGGTGCCGTCTGCACTGTAGGTCACGGTGTAGAGAGAAGGGACGTAGATGCCGGGGAGCTTCGCCACCGAGCGCAGGAGGACATCGCGGGAGCCGCCGCCCCCTTGCAGGGCATCGAGCAGGGGGGGGAGGATCGGCTCGGCCTCCCCCACGGCGAAAAGATCCATGATCTGCGCCAGCGGTTCGGGGTTGAGAAAGGCGCAGACGCCGCCGCAAAGGACAAGCGGAGAGCGCTCGTCGCGATCCGATGCAAAAAGAGGGAGACGGCCGAGCTCAAAGAGGATCGGCAGGTGCAGATAGTCGTTCTCGAAGCAGATGGAGAAGGCAACGACGTCGAAGTCGCCGAGGGCGCTCGCCGACTCCAGCGAGAAGAGGGGGTAGCCGGTCTTGCGGTGCTCGGCCAGATCGTCGGCGTCAGGGAGGAAAAAACGCTCGCACAGGGTGTCGTCGCGGGCGTTGAGCTGCTGGTAGACCGACAGGAACCCGAGATTGCTCATCGCCTGCCGGTAAGTGTTGGGGTAGACGAGGGCGACCGAGAGCCGCCCTCCCCAAGGGTTGGAGGCGCACCCGGTCTCGGCGGCGAGACGGCGCCGGGCCTTGTCGAGGAGTTTTCGCGACATGGCGACTTTCAGCTCGATGAGTCAATGGAGGGGAGACGGAAAAAAGCCGCGCGGGTCGGCCGCGCGGCTTTTTCTCGTCTGAACGGCGCCGTGTCCGTCCCCGGCTACTTCTTCTCTTCGTCCTTCTTCTCGTCGTCGCTCGGAGTCACGTCGATGGCGTCGCGCTCTTGCTCCTTGCGGAAGTTACGGATCCCTTTTCCGAGCGCGCCCCCGATCTCCGGCAGTTTGCCGGCGCCGAAGATGACGAGGACGAGAACAAGGATGATGATGAGCTCTGTCGTACCGAGTCCGAACATGGATACCTCCTGCTCCCCCGTCGGAGGAACGGGTCATAGACGGTTAGGGGTTCTTCTGCGATCAGGGAGCCTTGATGGCGTCGACGGGACAGGAGTCGACACAGGCACCGCAGTCGGTGCAGGTCGCGGCGTCGATGATGCGGGCATCGCCCTGCTCGCTGATGGCGTCGACGGGGCAGGTGGGATCGCAGGCGCCGCAGTTGATACAGTCTTCAGTGATGGTATGAGCCATTTTTTCCTCCAATGTTCGAGATGATGTTTTATAAAACCTGTCGCATCTTATCCCATCTCGCCTCCATTTGTCCACCCTCAACAGGGCCCCTTGGGGGACAAAAGATCTTGCAATTCGGTTGGCCATACTATAGGATCCATAACATTTTCCCAATGTTGGACGGGTCTGCGTGGCTGCATTCGGGGAAAATGAGCCCGCGCCCACCCTGTCCCGGAAGAACGTCGTTGCAATCTCGGCCGTGCGGCCATCCATTTCGGAGGAGATCAGATGGATATCCTTGCATTGAACTGCGGCAGTTCGTCGCTGAAGTACCAGCTTTTCGACTGGAAGAAAAAAGAAATCATCGCCAAGGGGATGGTCGAGCGCGTGACCATCGGCGACTCCTACATCATCCACGAAGTCCCCGGGCGCGAGACGTATCGCGAAGAGTACGAGTGCCACGACCACCAGGTGGCGATCCACCTCATCATCAAGACTCTCGTCAGCAAAGAGCACGGCGTCGTCAAGGACATGAGCCAGATCTCGGCCGTGGGTCACCGCGTGGTGCACGGCGGCGAGAAGTTCACCCGTTCGGTCCTCATCGACGATGCGGTCCTTCAGGCGATCAAGGACGTGCAGCACCTGGCGCCGCTGCACAATCCGCCCAACATCGCCGGGATCGAGGCCGCCAAGGCGGTCCTGCCCGACGTCCCCCACGTCGCCATCTTCGACACCGCCTTCCACCAGACGATGCCGCCCCACGCCTTCACCTACCCCCTGCCCTACGAATGGTACGAGAAGCACGGGGTGCGCCGCTACGGCTTTCACGGCACGAGCCATCTCTACGTCTCCAAGCGGGCGGCGGTCCTTCTGGGCAAAGACCCCAAGGACTGCAACATCGTCACCATGCACATCGGCAACGGCGTGTCGCACTCCGCCATCAAGGGCGGGGTCTCCGTCGACACCTCCATGGGGCTGACACCCCTCGAAGGAGCGGTCATGGGGACGCGCTGCGGCGACATCGACCCGGCGATCCCCGCCTTCATCATGGAGCGCGAAGGGTACACGCCCAAGGAGATCGACGCCATCCTCAACAAGAAGTCGGGGATGCTGGGGATCACGGGGCAGTACACCGATCGGCGCGACATCATCGAGAGCGCCGAAAACGAGTGTCCGCGCTGCAGCCTCGCCCTGCAGATCGAATCGTACCGCCTGAAGAAATACATCGGCTCCTACGCCGCCGCCCTGGGAGGGATCGACGCCGTCGTCTTCACCGCGGGTGTCGGCGAGATGGCGTGGCTGATCCGCGAGAAGGCCCTCGAAGGGCTCGAATTCATGGGGATCGTTCTCGACAAGGAGAAGAACCGCAACACGATGACCCGCAAGAAGGAGAGCGTGATTACCACCCCCGACTCCAGGGTCAAGGTCTTCGTCATCCCCACCGACGAAGAGCTCGTCTTCACCGAGGACGTCGTCGCCATCCTCGAGGGGACCTATACCGACCACATGAACTTCCAGTACGGCTTCGCCAAGGCGGATTTTCAGAAAAAGTAGTGAAGGCTGAAGAATTATAATCAACGGAGAAAGGGGCCGGAGGAAAATTCCACCGGCCCCTTTCTTGTTTTCCTTTTTTTCTGTCCTGCGTCTTCCGTCCCCGGGAATTACGCGCTTTGCGCCTGAACGGCGGTGATGGCCGAGACGCTGACGATGTCGTCGACAGAGCAGCCGCGCGACAGATCGTTCACAGGCTTGGCGAGCCCCTGGATGATCGGGCCGACCGCCTCGGCGCCGGCGAGGCGCTCCACCAGCTTGTAGCCGATGTTCCCGGCGTCGAGGTCGGGGAAGATGAGGGTGTTGGCCTTGCCGGCCACGGGCGATCCCGGCGCCTTCTTGGCGCCGACTTTGGGCAGGAGCGCCGCGTCGGCCTGCAGCTCGCCGTCGATCTGCAGCGAAGGATCGAGCTGGCGGGCGATCTCAAGGGCCTTGAGGACCTTGTCGGCGTCGTCGTGCTTGGCGCTTCCCTTGGTCGAGAAGGAGAGCATCCCGACCCGCGCCTCCACGCCGAGAAAGCTCTTGCAGCTGCGGGCCGTTGCGACGGCGATCTCGGCCAGCGCCTGGGCGTCGGGGTTGGGGTTGACGGCGCAGTCGGCAAAGAGGATCGTGCCGTTCTCGCCGAACTCGGGAGTCTTGGTCACCATCAAAAAGACCGAGGAGACGGTCTTCATCCCCGGAGCGGTGCCGATCACCTGAAACGCGGCGCGAAGGACATCGCCGGTGGTGTTGTAGGCGCCGGCCACGGCACCGCCGGCATCCCCCCGGCGCACCATCATGGCACCGAAATAGAGATTGTCCTTGGCGGTCAAAAGCGCCCTGGCGTCCTCGCGCGAGAGGCCCTTCTTCTTGCGGATTTCCACCAGTTCGTCGATGTAGCTGTCGAGTTGGGGGGCGTTTGCGGGATCGAGAAGAGTCACCCCCTCGAGGGACGCGTTCAGCTCGGCCGCTTTCGCCCTGAGCGCCTCGGGGTCGCCCAGAAGCACGACGCGGGCCAGTCCGTCGCCGACGATCCTGCCGGCCGCCTCCACCATCCGGTCGTCGTACCCTTCGGGAAGGACGACGGTCTGAAGGCTCTCCCGCGCCTTCGCCTTGATCTGATCCACCAAATGCATAATCATTCCTCCTCAGCAACAGATTTTGAACGCACAACTATATCCAACCGGATCGAGGGGGTCAACTCCTACGGCGCCCGACGGCAGCCCCGATCTGCGAAAAGAAGCCCCGACGGGTAGCAACCGGAGGCGACCTTCGGGTATAATTGCGACAATTTGCCATAAGGATGAAGCAAGAATCACGCAATGCGCAGCGCTCCCCGCCAATCCCCCCTTCTTCTGGGGTTTCTCCTTGTTTCGCTGCTGCTCCACGTACTCGTCATGTACCTGGTGCCGCAGCGCCCCTTCGTGCCGCCGCGCTCCGAGCGCGAACCGATGGTGGTGGAGGTCCGTCCGCCGCAGCCCCCGCCAAGGACGCAGGAGCGCGAGCTCGACGTCCCTGCCCGCCCCGACGAGGTGCGCGACACCCCCGCCCGGCGCCTGGGGCCGAGCGACAGCGTCGCCGAGCGCGAGACGGCGCCGCCGGGGGACGCTCCGGACGATCTCGCCGCCGCGCCTCCTCCCCCGACGCCGGCCCCCTCGCCCGCGCCCCCTCCCGAGGCGGCCCGAACGCCCGAGCCGCGCCCGGCTCCTCCCGCCGCCCAACGAGAGCCGCCGGTGCGCCCCGAGCCCCGACCCGAGGCGCCGCCACGGCAGGAGAGCCCCGAGGTCGCCGCGCGCCCCGCGCCGCCCCAGCCCGTCCCCTCTGCTCCGGCCCGCCCGTTGCCGGACCTGAAGACCCTCACCACTCTCCCCGATGCGACGCTCGCCCGGATGGAGAGCGAATGGCGCAGCAAGTACCGCGCCGAGGTTGAGCGCGGAGACGCCTACTTCCTCGACATGGAGCGCGACATCCTCATCTCGTTCTTCCAGCGCTTTCGTAACAACGTCTACAACGTGTGGAACTATCCGATGCGCTCACGGGAGAACGGCGAGGAAGGGACGAGCCTGCTGCGCATCACCGTCAACCGCGACGGTACTCTCGCCGAGGTGCGGCTGATGGAGAGCACCGGGCATCCGCGCCTCGACGAGGAGGCCCTCGCGGCCGTGCGCAAGGGAGCGCCCTACGGAAAGCTGCACCCGGCCTACGAAGGGGAGACGCTCACCATCTTCGCCTTCTTTCACTACAGCCTTTCGCGCACGCGGATCTACTGACCCCGATCCCCCTCCTCCCACCGGAGGCGCGGCTTTCTCGCCGCCGCCGTCTCGTCGAGGCGGCTCACCCGCGTCAGGCGCGGCGCCTCCTTCACCTTGTGCGGCTCGTCGTGCGCCTCGCGGGCGATGGCGAGCATGGCGTCGCAGAACTCGTCGAGCACCTCCATGCTCTCGGTCTCCGTCGGTTCGATCATGATCGCCCCCTTCACCACCAGCGGAAAGTAGATGGTGGGAGGATGGTAGCCGTAGTCGATGAGGCGTTTGGCCAGATCGAGGGTGCGGCACCCGCCCGCCAGATCGCGGTCGGAGAAGACGACCTCGTGCAGGGAGCGCCGCGTGTGGGGGAGGTGGTACGTCCCTTCGAGGCGGGCGCGGATGTAGTTGGCGTTGAGGACGGCCATCTGCGTCGCCCTTTTCAGCCCCTCTGGGCCGAGGGTGCGGATGTAGGCCCACGCCCGAACCAGGATGCCGAAATTGCCGTGGAACGCGCGCAGGCGCCCGATCGACCGGGGGCGCTCCTCATCGAAGCGGTACTCTCCGCCGTCGCGCACCACCCAGGGCAGCGGCAAGAAGGGGGCGAGCTGCGCCGTGACGCCGACCGGCCCGGCGCCGGGGCCTCCGCCGCCGTGGGGGGTCGAGAATGTCTTGTGCAGGTTGAAATGCATGACGTCGATCCCCATGTCGCCGGGGCGGGCGATCCCCAGGAGGGCGTTGAGGTTGGCGCCGTCGCAGTAGACCATCCCCCCCTTTTCGTGAACCGCGGCGCAGATCTCGACGATCTCCGATTCAAAAAGACCCAGCGTGTTGGGGTTGGTAATCATCAGGGCCGCCACATCCTCGTCCATGGCGGCCCTGACCGCCTCGGCGCGAAGAATGCCGTCGGAGACGACCGAGACGACCTCGTAGCCGCACAGGGCGGCGGTGGCGGGATTGGTGCCGTGGGCGGTGTCGGGGATGAGCACCTTGGTGCGGGGTCGCCCCTGCGCCTCGTGCCAGGCGCGGATCATCAGCATCCCGGCGAGCTCTCCGTGGGCGCCGGCCGCAGGCACCAAGGTCACCGCCTCGAAGCCGGAGATCTCGGCCAGCGCCTCCTGCAGGGCGTGCATGAGGGCGAGAGCGCCTTGCGCCAGATGGTGCGGGGTCGCCGGGTGCGTCCAGGCGAAGCCGGGGAGGCGGGCGGCCGTCTCGTTCACCTTGGGGTTGTACTTCATGGTGCAGCTCCCCAAAGGGTAGAACCCCGAATCGACGCCGTAGTTCCAGGTGGAGAGGCGCGTGAAATGCCGCACCACGTCGACCTCTGAGAGCTCGGGGAATCCCCTCACCTCTTCGCGCACGAGATCCTGCGGAAGTTTCGCCTCGGGAACATCGAGAGGCGGCAAGCTGTAGCCGGTGCGCCCGGGATCTGAATGCTCGAAGATGAGCTTTTCGTTGAGCGACAGGCCGCTCGTTCCCACTCTCATTTGGCACCTCCCGCAAGGGACGCCGCCAGGGCGTCGATCTCCTGCCTGGCGTTCTGTTCCGTAACGCAGACGAGGAAGCGGTTTTGCATCTCCGGATAGTCCTTTCCCAGGGGGATGCCGCCGAGAATCCCGTCGTTCTCGAGGCGCCGCAGAACCTCGCCGACGGGCTCTTCGCTCTGGACGACGAACTCGTTGAAACACGGCGCATCGAAGGGGAGGGAGAACCCTTTCAGCGCGCCAATCTTCTGGCGGGCGTAGGCGGCCTTGGCGCAGTTGTGTTCGGCCAGATCCCGGATCCCCTTTTTGCCGAGGAGCGAAAGGAAGATTGTCGCCATCAGGGCGCAGAGCCCCTCGTTGGAGCAGATGTTGGAGGTCGCCTTTTCCCGGCGGATGTGCTGTTCGCGGGTGGAGAGAGTCAGGACGAAGCCTCGGCGCCCCTCCTTGTCGAGCGTCTCCCCGACGAGGCGCCCCGGCATGGCGCGTACATCCTTTTGCCGCACGGCGAAAAAGCCGAGGTAGGGACCGCCGAAGGCGGGGGGGATGCCGAAGCTCTGCCCCTCGCCGACGACGATGTCGGCGCCGAGTTCGCCGGGTGACCTCAGAAGCCCCAGGGCGACGGGCTCCTGCACCGCCGCAACCAGGAGCGCCCCCTTGCCGTGGGCGCTTCGCGCCATCGAGGCGAGATCCTCGACGATGCCGAAGTAGCTGGGATAGCCGGCGACGACGGCGGCCGTCTCCTCGCCCAAAAGCGCATCCAGAGCGGCGAGATCGGTGCGCCCGTCCGCCGCGAGGGGGACTTCGACGATGTCGAGATCGAGGTACCGGCA
>JBJHBH010000087.1:0-14131 GCA_050485365.1 Desulfuromonadales bacterium
GCGCACCCCTCCCCCAGCGACCCGCCCTGCGGGACGCTCGGTGGGGGCGCTTTCCGAATCGACGGACAAGGTCATCGCCATCGGCGCCTCCACCGGAGGGACCGAGGCGATCAAGCAAGTCATCACCGAATTCAGCCCTGCCATGCCGGGGGTCGTGATCGTGCAGCACATGCCGGCCGGATTCACCCGCATGTTCTCCGATCGCCTCAATCAGCTGTGCGCCATGGAGGTGAAGGAGGCGGCCAGCGGCGATCGCGTCATGCCCGGTCGGGTTCTCGTCGCCCCGGGGGGGATGCACATGCGCGTCATCCGCTCGGGCGGCACGTATCAGGTCGTGTGCGAGTCGGGCGCCCCGGTGAGCGGCCACTGCCCCTCGGTCGACGTGCTCATGCACTCGGTGGCCCAGAACGTCGGCCCCAACGCCCTCGGCGTCATGCTCACCGGCATGGGATCGGACGGCGCCGCCGGGATGCTCGCCATGCGGCAGGCCGGCGCCCGCAACATCGCTCAGGACGAGGCGACCTCCGTCGTCTTCGGCATGCCGAAGGTCGCCTTCGAGAAAGGGGGCGCCGAGCGCCTCGTCCCTCTGCACGACATCCCTGCGGCTCTCGGCCGCCTTCTGTCGGAGCGGGCCGCATGAGCCAGATCGTCCTTGGGATCGGCGATCTCGGCGCCTCCAACACGCCCGGGGGGCTCATCAAGACCTTCGCCCTCGGTTCGTGCGTCGGCGTCGTCATGCTCGATCCCAAGAGCCGCACCGTCGGCATGGCCCACGTCGCCCTGCCCGAATCGCGGATCAACCCCCAGAAGATGCGCGAGCGTCCCGGCTACTTCGCCGACACCGCCATCCCCTTGCTGCTCAAGGAGATGGCCCGACTGGGAGCTCCGTCCAACGGCCGCGGCGTCCTCGTCAAGCTCGCCGGCGGCGCTTCCATCATGGACCCGAACGAAACCTTCAACATCGGCAAACGCAACGTGCTCGCCATTAAAAAAGCCCTCTGGGCTCACGGTATGGGGGCCATGGTCGAAGATGTCGGCGGGAACCACAGCCGCACCCTGTCGGTCTCGGTCAATACCGGGGAGATCATCGTCAGCTGTCCCGGACGCGGGCAATGGACTCTGTGAGGAATCAATGAACCGAAGCGTCGACGCCACCGCCGTTCAGCAGGCGATCGAGAACGCCCCCCTGCTCAGCGCCAACGCCCATCTGCTGCTGCAGATCACCTCCAACCCCGACCACGACCTGGACGAGGTCATCCGCATCATTCGCTACGACGCGGCTCTGACGGCACGGGTCCTTCAGGTCGTCAACTCCGCCGCCTTCGGCCTGATCAAGCCGATGGAATCGCTCGACCGGGCGGTCTCGTATCTGGGCGAGAGGATGGTCCTCAGCATCGTGCTCTCCGACAACATCGACAAGCTCTTCCAGAAGCCTCTCACCGGATATGAGGGGGAGGCCGGCGCGCTATGGCGCCACAATCTCTTCACCGCCATCGCCGCCCGGGAGATCGCCCGCAAGGCGCGCCACGACTTCGGCATCGATTTGGCCTTCACGGCCGGTCTTCTTCACGACATCGGCAAGGCGCTGATCTCCGACTTCCTCAGCGGCACCGCCGAGGAGATCGTTACCGAGATCTCCCACAACCGTGCGTCTGACTATCTGAAGGCCGAGCAGCAGAGAATCGGCTTCGATCATGCCGAAATCGGCTCTTTGCTCGCAAAGCACTGGAAGCTGCCCGAATCGCTGTGCGCCGCCATCGCCCACCATCACGAGCCGTCGCGGGCCGAGCCGCAGTGGCGCCCCGTGGTCTATGCCGTGCATCTGGGGGATATTCTGGCCATGATGGGGGGGTGCGGCACCGGCAGCGACGAGATGCAATACCACCTCGATCAGAACTACACCGAATATTTCGATTTCAACAGCCAGGATCTCTCAGCTATCCTGCTCGAAGCGGACGAGGCCTTCCGCAGGGCCGAAGCCTCCTTGCGAGGCGGCGAGGAGATGACCTCATGAAAAGAATCGTGATCGCGGACGACTCCATGACGGCGCGCATGTTCATCCGGCGATGTCTGGAGATCATCGGATTCTCCGACGCGACCATCGTCGAGTCGGAGAACGGCCGCGAAGCTCTGGCGCGCATCAAGGAAGAGCCGACCGATCTGCTCATCACCGACCTGAACATGCCCGTCATGGACGGCGAGGTGCTGCTGCGCTGGATCAAGGCCAACCCTCGCCTCTCCGAGCTGCCGGTGCTGATCATCACCAGCGCAGGCAACCCGGCCCGAGAGGCGCAGTTGCTGTCGATGGGCGCCATCGGCGTCATCAACAAACCGGTCTCTCCGGCGCTGCTTCAGAGAAAACTGCACGACTGGATGGAGAAAAAGGAGCCGTGATGGAGAAGAATCTCGACCAGATCGTCGTCGCCGCCGTCTCGGAGACTCTGGAGAACATGGCATTCATGGAAGTGGTGCACGACGAAAGCCTCGAGGCCGAAGCCGCCGACGAGACGCTGACCGCGGGCCTCCTCTCCCACGAGCCGGTGCCGGGAGAGCTGCGTCTGACCATGCCCCACTCGCTCCTGGCGAAAGTGGCCGAGGCCGCCTACGCCCTGCCCGCCGAATCGCTCGAAGAACAGATCCTCAAGGATCTGCTCGCCGAGTTGCTCAACACCGTCTCGGGCCGTTTTCTCACCCTGCTGCTGCCGCCCGACCAGAATTACCGCCTGGGGTTGCCCGAGATCGACGGCGAAAGCGCTCTGTTGCCCGAAGCCGCCGAGCGCTCGTGGCACTTTCGAATGGACGGCGAACCCTTTACATTGAAGATTCGGGGCGAAGCCCTCGTGCTCCCCCGAGGATGACCACCACATTTCAGGAGGAAAGACATGTCCAGCGTTTTGATCATCGATGATTCCAATACCATGCGCAAAATCGTGACCCGTTCGCTTCGCCAGGCGGGGTACGAGTTCGACAAGATCCTTGAGGCCGGCGACGGTCAGGAGGCCCTCCAGGTCCTGGCGGGGGAAAAGGTCGACCTGATCCTGAGCGACATCAACATGCCCAACATGGACGGAGTCGAATTTCTGCGCCAGAAAAACGCCGACGACTCCCTCAAGGCGATCCCCGTCGTCATGATCACCACCGAATCGGGCTCCGAGATCCTGCAGGAGGCCCTCTCCCTCGGCGCCGCCGGCAGCATCAAGAAACCGTTTACCGCCGATCAGGTCCAGGCCGTCCTCGGCAACGTCATCTGATTCACTTTCTAGGAGGATGCAGTGGATCTGAAGGCCACGCTGACAAAGGCGACGCAGGAAATTTTCGAGACGATGCTCGGGATGGAGGCGAACGCCGGGGAGCCCCTGTCGGGGCGCATCAACAGCTTCAAGGATTCGGTGACCGGCACCATCGGACTCGCCGGTCCGTACCAGGGGATGCTCGCCATTCACATCCCCGAGGCGGTCGCCAAGGCGATCACCAGCGCTTTTTTGTGCATGGAGGTCGAAGAGATCGACGAAGACGTCAAGGACGCCCTCGGCGAGTTGGCCAACATGCTCGGCGGAAGCGTCAAGTCGGGGCTGGGTGAAGAGGGGCGCGAGATCAAGCTCTCGATCCCCTCGGCCATCTGCGGAGCGCAGTACACCATCGACTGCTTCTCCCAGGGTGAGGGGGTCGTTTTGCCCTTCTCGGTAGCCGACGGCGAGTTCCTCGTCGAATGCCAGTTGCAAAAGCAGGGCTGAGCGGAGGAAGACACGTGTATGCTTCGGACAAGATAATCGCCGCCACCTGCGAAGTTTTCGCCATGATGGTCGGCATGGAGCCGACGGCCGGCGAGCCGCGCATCGAGCGGCTCAAATCGTTCAACGACAGCGTCAGCGGCATGCTCGGGCTCTCCGGAGACTTTCGCGCCATGGTGGCCGTGCACTGCCCTTCGGCCCTCGCCATGCACATCGCCGGGGAGATGCTCGGCATGGAGATCACCGAAGTCGACGCCGATGTGCGCGACGCCTTCGGCGAGATCACCAACATGGTGGCCGGCGGGCTGAAAACCGCATTCGCCGCTGACGGACAGAGCGTCGATCTGTCGGTTCCGACCACCGTGGCCGGTTCGGCCTACAACCTCAATTGCCTATCCCGGGCCGAGTGTGTTATAGTCCCCTTCACATTCCCCGAGGGGGAAATTCTGGTCGAATTCAAGTATCTCGCCAACACATAACCGTAGCCGCACGGGATGAAGAGACAAGCCCTCGTCAAAACAATTCTGGAATCGGTCGGGGGTAAGATCCAGACGGAGGTGGGGAGCCTTCTCGGCTGCCCCGTCGCCGTCGGTGCGCCCGCCATTTCGACCGTCACCAAGGAAGAGTTCTTCTCCCTGTCCCTAAAAAAAGTGGTCATGACCCATCTGGCCGCCGACGGGGACACCGAGGGGAAGGGCTATCTCTTCGCCCAGATCAAGGATGCCATCCTGCTGGGGGGAACGCTCATCATGCTCCCCCCTTCGGAGCTCGAGGAGCGCATCGTCAAGGAGGAGCTCTCCGAAGAGGATACCGACGCCTTCGGCGAGATCGGCAACATCATCGCCGGCGTTCTGACCACCACCTTCGACGAATACTTCCCCGACAAGCTGCGATTCGTCAAAAAGGAGGTGGAGTCGGTCGTTCCGAGCAAGGTCAAGATCGAATCCCCCTCCCCCATCCCCGACGGCTCCTACTGCTTCGCCTCCTATTCTCTCAACATGGATGGCGAGGCGCTCTCACCGCTGCAGTTTCTCTTCCCCTGCGAGCTTCTCGGGCTCACCCCCGCCGCTCAACCTGCGGCGACGCCCTCCCCCCAACCCGAGGCGCCCGTCGCGCAGCAACCCGTCGCCGCGGCCGCCGCACCGCCGACTGCGGCACAGAGCGTCGAGGCCGCGGCGCCGAAACCGGCCGGAGCCAACCAGGCCGCCGGCCTCGCCGAGGCCTTCGCCCCGGCGAAAGGGTCGGCAGGCGACGGACAGTTCGTCGAAGCCTCTCCCCTGACGGAGGCGCAGCGCGTTGCTTCGGCGCCCGTCGAAGGGGACAGCGCGGCGGAATCCGGCGAACCGGCGGTCCTCGTCCTCACCGAAGATCCTTCCGAAGGGGGATCGTTTGCCGAAGTGCTGCAGTCCAAGGGGTATCAGGTTCGAAAGCTCGCCCTGAAGGACGATGTGCGCGGAGTTCTGGCAACGGACCGCTTCAAGGGGGTCTTTTTGGTGATGCGGGAGGTGAGCGAGCAGGGATTCGCGGCCGTGATCCGGGTCAAGTCCGCCGGAGGCTATCCTCTCCCCCTCATCGCCGCAGGCCCCAGATGGACCCGCAAAACCGTTCTGCAGGCGGTCAAATACGGCGTCTGCGACATCGTCATGACGCCCGCAACGCCTCAGGAGATCGGCGAAAAGGTCGATCTGCACATGCGCAAGGCGAGCTAAGGCCTTACGCCCCTTCCTGAATCCCCTTCTTCTTGATCTTTTCGAGCAGGGTCGTCCGTTTCAGATTGAGCAGGCGGGCGGCTTCCTTCTTGTTGCCGTTGGTGGCCGAGAGGGCGCGCAGGATGAGCTGATCCTCGAAGTCGCTGACCAGATTGTTGAAATCGACACCGTCCCCGTTCCAGACTTCCTTCCTTTCTGGGACGAGCGTGCTGGGCAGCGGCTCCGCATCGGCCATATGGGCGCGGTATTTGGGGGGGAGGTCGGGCAGGTCGATCCGGCATCCGCCGTGGAGGATGCACATGCGCTGGATGAGATTTTCGAGCTCGCGCACGTTGCCGGGCCATGTATAGCGACAAAGGGCCTGGAGCGCCTGAGGGGTGAACCCCTCGATGGGAGAGCGCTTGTTGCGGTTGAAGACCTGCGTGAATTTTTCCACGAGCGGCTCGATGTCTTCGGGGCGCTCGCGCAGCGGCGGAATCGCCACCGGGATGACGCTCAGGCGGTAGTAGAGGTCTTCGCGGAACGTCCCCGCAGCCACCGCCTCTTCGAGATTTCGATGGGTGGCCGCGATGATTCGCACATTCACCGACACCGGCTTCACCCCGCCGACCGGCTCGAACTCCTTCTCCTGAATCACGCGAAGGAGCTTGGCCTGCAGGGACGGCTTCATGTCGCCGATTTCATCGAGGAAGAGGGTACCGCCGTCGGCGTACTGGATGCGCCCCATCTTGGATTGCCCCGCTCCGGTAAAGGCGCCCTTGAGATACCCGAAGAGCTCGCTCTCCAGAAGATCTTCGGGGATCGCGGCACAGTTGACCGGAACGAGGTTCTTGGCGTTGCGGGCGCTGAGTCGGTGAATCGCGCGGGCGACGAGTTCCTTGCCGGTGCCGCTCTCTCCCTGGATCAGCACTGTGCTCTGATCGTCCTCCGCCACTCTCTCGATGATGGAGAAGAGCTGCCGCATGGCGGGGGATCTCCCCAGAATGCCGTGAAAGCCGTCGTCCTTGCGGATTTTTTGTGAGAAATCCTGGCGAAGCGAGGTAAGGTCGTGGTAGCGTAGCGCCCGCGCAGCGCTGATCACCACTTCGTTGATGTCGTAGGGGGTATGCACGTAGGCGAGAGCCCCTTTGCGCAGAACGTCCAGAGCGAGGTCGCGGTGCCCTTCGGGGACGCCCACCATGGTGGCGATACCGGGGTGGGATTGGTGGAGGGCGCCGACCAGATCGAGCCCCCCTTTTTCAGGCAAAAAGAGATCGGTGAGAAGAAGACTGACCTCCTGGCGCTCCAGAATCTGCGAGGCCTCCTCGATGCTGCCGGCCTCGAGGACGACGCAGCCGATCTCCCGCCGCAGCCCGGCGGCGAGGATCTCCCGCTCGCGCTGATTCCTCTCGACCAGAAGGATGCTGCGCATCGTGTTCTTCACCCCTTCCTTTGTATCGCCGGACCGCGCCCCTTGCCTGTCGGGGCAAAAGACGGAGACGGCCATTTCATCGCTCAGCGCATCTGCCACGCGGCTCTCTCCTTGAGGCCAGTCCATTTGGTGCATGCCGCCGATTCGGAAAAATCGCGAGGTGTGCCATGCGAGAACAGCATCCGCTCCCCGGGCGCCGAAGGCGATGGGAGATGAACGCTGGCAGAATACCGAGGGAAAATATAGAATTTGAGACAAGAGGAGTCAACTTAACTGTTTTTAACTGCCCCCCTCCCGTCGACCGAAGAAAAGGAGCCCGCAGGCTCCTTTTCCGGAACATCAAACATTTCGGCCGTGAAGAGTCACTCTTCGTAGCATAGAACGCGAATCAGGCCGATGGTCGAGCCGTTCTCGTGTGTCGTGGTGTCGCTGATCGAAATCACTTTCGCAATCTTGTTCCGGCTGATGAAGTCATTGACCCTCTGATCGAGCTCATCGAGCTCTCTCTGGGCCTTGAAGGGGACCAGAGGTTCTCCGAACGTTTTGATCTTCACCATGATCGGCCTCCTTGAATGTGAAAGCGCTATTTACACCTGAACGACCTCTTTGACCTCGGGAATCTGTTCCTTGAGCGTCCTTTCGATCCCCATCTTCAGCGTCATGGTGGACATGGGGCACGACCCGCAGGCCCCCGTCAGACGCACGCTGACGACGCCCGCCTCAGAGACGTCGACGAGCTCGACATCCCCTCCGTCGGCCTGCAGCGCGGGGCGAACCATGTTCAGAACTTCCTGGACTCTCTCTTTCATGCGAACCTCCTTCGTTGTAGTGTTTAGTATAGTTTCCCTCGTTATCCCGTGCAACCGGGGCATCAGATGCGATCGGCCGCAAACGGCATCGAAAGATCCTGAATCCGGCGGGCGCACAGCAGCTCAGGGCACGAAACGCCCTTGGCCTGGACGAGCACTTTGAAGGTCTCTCCTATTCCCCCGTCGGGGAGGATGAGATTCTTCAGGGTCAGCCGCAGTTCGCGGGCGAGCTTCTCGTCGCTTTGGCGCGCTTCGAGCGCCATCAGCGATTCGACGAAACCGAGCCCCATCAAGAAGCGGTACTGCGCACCGTACCACAGCGGCTCAAGCCCCGCGGCTCTGCCCGCCAACTCCAGGGCGGTGAAGTCGACATGCGTTGTGATATCCTGGCGCCCGATGCGCACGTAGGGATCTTCTCCGGCCTGGTGCCGATGATAGCACATCAGCGTGCCGCCCCGCCGAAAGGGGGCGTAAAGATCCTCGGCGCGGTAACCGTAATCGATGGTGAGGACGAAACCGCGGCCGAGGGTGCGCCCGACCCGCTCCATCCACCTCACCGCCTCCAGGTTGACCTCGGCGCGGTTCCCTTCGGCCGGCGAGACGCCGATGCGGCGGAAATAGTCTTCGATCTCGCCTGGAGCCGGCCGAAGCTCCTCGGCGAAGCGGCCGTTCTCCTCGACGACGTAGACCTCGAAGAGCTCCCCCCCCTTCTTCTCCACCAGATGAATCGGAAAGGCGTCGACGAGCTCGTTGGAGACAAAGCACCCCTGCATGCCGCGCAAATCCTCGAGAGAGCACCACTCGACCTTGCCGCGATGCTTCTGGAGCGCCGTCGCCTGACGTCGGCGGTGATCGTCGCTGAGCTCGACGATCCTGTAGCGCAGCCGCTCGTAGATGCTGGGCGCTTCGGCTTGCAGGGCGTCCAGAATGTCGAGGGCGAGATGCCCCTCCCCCGCCCCCTGCTCGGCCACGACGGGCTCGTCGGCCTGCATCGCTTCCCACATCTGGCGAAGCTGTCTGGAGATCAGGGCGCCGAAAAGGGAGTGGACGCTGCTGGAGGTGAAGAAATCGCCCTGCCGGCCGATGCGCTCGCGCGCCGCCATGTAATAGCCGTGCTGCGGATGATAGAGACAAAGCTCCATGAATTCGGCGAAGCGGATCGCTCCCGCCTCATGGATGCGACGGCGGATGATCTGCTCGAGCTCCGCGCTGCCGTGCTCCTGCTGCTCCATGTTCGACCCCTTTTTTAAAGGGATGGATTGTAGCGCAGGCGAAGAGGGCGGAACAAGCGAAAAGAGCCCCCGCGGCGAGGGGAGAGCGGGTCAGGGGACGATGCCGAGGAGTTTGTGAATCTGAAGCAGATCGCCGACCTCGCGCACCAGCAGGGTGCGGATTCCGAGCTCTTCCGCCAGGCGGAGGTCGACGGCGTGACGGTCGCCCACGAAGAGAAATTCGTCGGGCGGGCCGCCGATATCCTCAACGATCCGGTTCAGGGTCTCGTGATCGGGCTTGGGCCGCCAGGAAAACTCGATGGTGTAGAGCTTCTCGAACAGGTCCTCCACCCCGAGCAGCGCCAGAATTTTTTGCGCCAAGGGCAGATTGTTGTTGGTGTAGATGTACAGATCGCACCCTTGGCGCAGCGAATCGAGAAGGGCATAGAGGATCGGGTCGTGCTGGAGATGGCGCTCGGGGCGCACCCTCTGCTGCATCGCCCGGTGGAACTCGGGGACCTCGATGCCGAGCTCGTGCAGTGTGCGGGTCAGGGTCGGCTCCTCATCGTAGGTTTCGGTGAGGCGCCGACGCGACGCGAGCAGCAGCGCCTCCCCTTCCTGCGCGGAGAGCCCCCGGGTCTCGGCCACGAGCGCCTTGGCCGTCATCTCGATCTCCTTGGCCAGAGGCGGGGCGGTGTAGAGAGTACCGTCGAGATCGAAGACGATGGAGCGGACAGGGCAGAGAGTTGTGAGCATCGCACGATCCTTTATTGCGTCGCCGAGGCGGAAGCTTCACCGGAATGAAGCTTCATTGTAGCATGCCGGAGGCGGGAGTCAAAACCCCGGCGCCACCACTTATCCTGTATTTTTGAGAACTTGCCGTATCGCTGCGGGGTCGTCGGTGAACACCCCGTCGACGCCGAGCCCCTTGAGACCGAGCGCGGCTGCCCGCTCGTTGACCGTCCAGGGGTAGATCTTCAGTCCATATCGGCGCGCCGCCTCGATCATGGTCTGGGTGACGCGGTCGCGGCGCGGATGCAGGCTCTCGGCCCGGCACATAGCCGCCTGTTTCAGCGCTCGCCCCCAGAAAAGGTTCTCCACCACGAATCCGAGGGGGAGGCTCGAATGGTGTTGGCGGATCTGCGCCAGCAGCTTATGATCAAAGGACGACACCAGGACGCGCGACTCCGGGAAGTCGGCCACGAGCCGAAGAACCGCCTCTGCACAGGCCGCCGTCTTGATCTCGACGTTCAGGCGCACCCGGTCGCGCGCCCACTCGAGAACCTCGCCCAGAGAAGGGATGGGTTCGGCGCGAAAAGCCGGATCGAACCAGCTTCCGGCATCGAGTCTTTTCAGATCGGAAAGGGGCATCGCGGCCACGGCGCCGCGCCCGTCGGTGGTGCGCTTCACGTCGGTATCGTGGATCACGACGGGGACGCCGTCGCGGCTCAGATGCACATCGAGCTCGACGCCGTCGGCGCCGAGCGCTTCCGCCGCCCGGAAAGCCGCCATGGTGTTTTCAGGTGCGGCGCAGGAGGCGCCTCGGTGGGCCCAGACGAAGAACGCTTCATTTTTCATAAGGATGACACATGGAGAAAGGATACCTCGTGCTTCTTTTTGTCGCCATCGCCCTCGTTGTGGCCATGGCAGTGACGGCATTTTGGGGACGCGGGAGCAAACACGGCTACGGTGCCGCCCCCATGGAGAGCCCGGTCCTGTACAGCTGCGCGAGCGGTATCGAACGGCCGTCCCTCACTTTGAAACTATAGGCGAAATTCTCTGCCCTCTCCAGCGTCTTGTTGTTTTCACCGACAGTCCGTGGCATAGTGCGCGGCAAGTTTCATCCCGCACATCACAGGAGTCGTGTTCATGAACCGCAATCTCGCACTGGAACTGGTCAGGGTCACCGAAGCGGCCGCTCTCGCCTGCGGCCGCTGGGTCGGCAAGGGGGACAAGACGGCGGCCGACGAAGCGGCCACGAGCGCCATGCGGCGCACGCTGGAGTCCCTCGACATCAGCGGAACGGTCGTTATCGGCGAGGGGGAGATGGACGAGGCGCCGATGCTCTACATCGGCGAACGCGTCGGCAGCAACGGATCGCTGGAGGTCGACATCGCCGTCGACCCGCTGGAGGGGACGAACATCTGTGCCAAGGGGCTCAACGGCGCCATCGCAACGATCGCCCTCGCCCCGCGCGGCGGCTTTCTGCACGCGCCGGACATGTACATGGAGAAGATCGTCGTCGGCCCCGCCGCCAAGGGGGCCATCGACATCAATCTGTCTGCGCGAGAGAACCTTTTGCGCGTGGCCGAAGCCAAGCGGTGCCGGACCGAAGATCTCACGGTGGTGCTTCTGGATCGCCCCCGGCACGACAAGATCGTCGCGGAGCTGCGCAAGGCCGGAGCGCGCATCCACCTCATCCCCGACGGCGACGTGGCCCCGGCCATCGCCGCCGCCGTCGAGGGGAGCGGCGTCGACATGCTGATGGGAATCGGCGGCGCTCCCGAAGGGGTGCTGGCAGCCGCCGCCCTCAAATGCCTCGACGGCGACATGCAGGGCAGGCTCGTCTTTTTGAGCCAGAGCGAACGGGATCGGGCCCTCGCCATGGGGATCGACGACTACGAGCGCATCTACCGCGCCGACGAGATGGCCCAAGGCGACGTCGTCTTTGCGGCCACCGGCGTCACCAACGGCGACCTGCTCACCGGCGTGCGCTATTTCTCGGGAGGCGCCCAGACCCACTCGGTCGTCATGCGCTCTCAGAGCCGCACCGTGCGCTTCATCGAGGCCCGTCACCGCTTCGACCACAAGCCCCTGTACTGAAAACTTTTTCTCTTGTCAAAACAGCTATTCGCTTGATAACATTTTCAAATTGACGCTGTATACGCATTCCAGAGGAGACGCATGGCAATCATCACCATATCGAGGGAAATGGGAAGCGGCGGCATCCCCATTGCTCACGAGGCAGCGGAGAAGCTCGGCTACACCCTGGTGGACGGCGAGGCCATCGCCAAAGTCGCACCGGAGTACGGCCTCACCCCCGAGGCCCTTGAGAATGCCGACGAGAAGCCTCCCGCCTTCGTCGAGAAGCTCGACAAGAAAGCCGAGCACGACCTCCACGTCATCGAGCTGATCGTTCTGGAGTACGCCCTCAAGGGGAACGTCATCATCTACGGCCGCGGCGGCCAGGATCTGCTCAAAGGGGTCAACAGCGTCTTTCGCGTGCGCATCATCGCCCCCTTCGAGGAGCGCGTCGAGCGCTGGGCCGAGCGCGAGTGGCTCGATCCGGACTTCGCGCGGGATCTGGTTCGCCGAAGCGACCAGCAGCGCGCCGGCTTCATAAAGTACTTCTTCGACCGCGACTGGAGCGATCCGTTGGGCTACGATCTGGTCATCAACACCGATCGCATCTGCGAAGAGACCGCCGTCAAGCTCATCTGCGACGGCATCAAGGACAAGAACCTGCTGGAGCAAAAAGGATCCGCCAAAAAAATCCTCTCCGACCTCATCGTGCGCAAGCGCGTCGAGATCGCCGTCATCTCGCAGCCCGACCATGACGGAAACCACATCTCCATCGCCGTGTGCGACGGCGCCGTCGCGCTGAGCGGCCACGTCCACAGCGAACAGGCCCGCCAGTTCGTCGTCGCCGCCGCCTCGGGGGCCAAGGGGGTCAAAAGCGTCACCGAGCGGATCAAGGTCGTCGACTACCGCTCCTTTCCCCGCGAACACTGAGTTTCTCCGCACTTCCGAAATCGAGCCGGCGCCAGCCGGCTTTTTCTTTTCCGCTTCCGCGGCGTCGGCCGCTCCCGCTGCGAAGGCCTTGTTCGCGGCGGATTTTTCATGATACCATTGCCTGCCCTCGTCCGGTCCGGCGCAAAACGCCCGGCGAGGGGCACCAGAATCAAAACAAGGAGATCCGCAGGTGGCAGGACACAGCAAGTGGGCCAACATCAAACACCGCAAAGGGGCGCAGGACGCCAAACGCGGCAAAATCTTCACCAAGCTCATCAAGGAGATCACTATCGCGGCCAAGCTCGGCGACAGCGATCCGAACGCCAATCCGCGGCTGCGCCAGGCCATCGACAAGGCCAAAGGCGAGAACATGCCCAAGGACACCATCGAGCGCGCCATCAAGAAGGGATCGGGCGAGATGGAGGGCGTCAACTACGAAGAGGGGACCTTCGAAGGGTACGGCCCAGGCGGAGTCGCCGTCATCGTCGAGTTCATGACCGACAACCGCACCCGCACCGTGGCCGACGTGCGTCACATCTTCAGCAAGCACAACGGCAGCCTCGGCGTGACCGGGTCGGTCTCTTTTCTGTTCGACCGCAAGGGGCTGATCTCCTTCTCCACCGACCATGACTTCGAGGCCCTGTTCGAGGCGGCCCTGGAGGCGGGCGCCGAAGACGTCAAGGACGAGGGGGATGTCTATGAGGTCCTCACCGCTCCCGCCGACTTCATCGAGGTGCGCGACGCCCTCGGGAGCGCCGGCTTCACCTGGCTGAACGCCGAGATCACCATGATCCCCCAGACGATGGTGGCCCTCGAAGGGAAGCAGGCCGAGCAGATGCTCAAGATGATGGAGAAGCTCGAGGACAACGACGACGTGCAGAACGTCTACGCCAACTTCGACATCTCGGAAGAGGACATCGCCAAGGCGATCGGGTAAACGATCCGGTGCCGGGACACGGACCAAATTACAGGGCCTTATGAGAATTCTCGGCATCGACCCCGGAAGCCGTATCACCGGCTACGGACTCATCGAGCAGCGGGGCAACCGCCTCGTGCACATCGACAACGGGGCGATCTTCACCCGCAGCGACGAGAGTCTGGCGAAGCGCCTGCAGACCATCCACGCCTCCCTGGCGGAGGTGATCTCGCGCTACAGCCCCGACACCGCCGTGGTGGAGGAGATCTTTGTCGCCAAGAACGCCCTCTCGGCCCTCAAGCTCGGCCACGCCCGCGGCGCCGCCCTGCTCGCCGGGATCAATGCGGGGCTGCCCGTCTTCGAATACACGGCGATGCAGGTCAAAAGCGCCGTGGTCGGTTACGGCAGGGCCGACAAGGGCCAGGTGCAGCAGATGGTGCGCATGTTGCTGAATCTTCCGGAAATCGCGCAGGAGGACGCCTCCGACGCTCTGGCCGTCGCCATCTGCCATGCGCACAGCCGCACTCTGACCGAGCGCCTCGCCACCGGCGCCGGAGCGCGGCGATGAGGGGCGCCGCCCCGTATCCACCCCCGATGCGAATCGAGCGAGCC
>JBJHBH010000088.1:0-14120 GCA_050485365.1 Desulfuromonadales bacterium
ATGGATTATGCGCAAAATCATAACACAGATGGGCATTTTAACCTAGTTTGTTCGAAGAGTTTTTCAGCAACCTGCTAAAGCGCTAACTTCACCCCTGAAAATCGGCCCATAGCCTGTTTTTCGGAGGTGATTTTGTGGGATTTCCGCACAGCCTTAGGTACTTAGCTTGGTCCGACCCCGGATGCTTTGCGCCCACTGGCTGTTGACGACTACCGGCCAACAACTGGCAGCAAGCGCTGGGTACCACCGAAGTGCGCGCGGCCCGCGCGGATGACACCACCGAACCCTGCACAGCGGAGCTGCCCGCCGCTGTTTCAACGCGCTCCCGAAACCGCGCGGTTCTGTAACAAAAGCACCGGCTGCAACGAAGTGCCTCTTACTCTTCTTCTTCAAGACAGAAACAGCGTGTTGCCCGCCATTTCAACGCGCCAAAACCGCGAAGAAGCCGCTTTTTCTTCCTGAGCTCTAACGATCATTGATAAGGCGCGGCGTAGATCCCTACGCACACCCGTGCAGCATTCGAGAACCACTGCTGTATCCCCGTCGCCTTCATCAAGTTGTTATGGCTGATTGTCTTTGATTGAGGCTATGGGTTTGGTTTTATGTCCCGTTAAATCCATACCACTCCCTACCTTCCCAATGGCAGATGCACGCCCGAGAATATTGCGTCCTATAGCCACCCCTTCATTGCCAATGGGACTCATACCAATTGCTGTGTGTGCAAAGCCTTGACCGATCTCAAAGTTGCTGCTAATCGCCACCGGTATTGCTGAAACGACCTTAGATTCTTTCTCTCGAATTTCTCGTTTCAACTGACTTATTTCAACTTCCTTTGCTGTTACTCTTTGCTCCAATTTGTCTTTCTCGTTTTGAGATTGGTCTTTTGTCTCTTGAAGCTCGGTTTTGATTTTGCTAACTTCTTCTTCTTTATTTGCTAACTGAAATTTTAAATCACTTAATTGCCCGATTTGCGTTCTAACGTCTGCTTCTGGGATAATATCGGTCCAGTTCTCGATTGAATTGACTACTTCTTCCATCAATATCTCACATTTAGATAAAATTTCTTCATAGTTTCTCATTGTAATTGCTTTGAAGGTATCATCTGGTTCCGGCCTTGACATAAAATTTTTAACCCTCGAATCCAACGCAAGCACGTTTCGAAGAAGAAGCTTGAGATTCCTGATGGCGATTTCGCCGCGCGCAACTACAATATTCCCTTCAGATTTGTCCATCCAAAGTTTAGTCACTCGACTACCAAGAACAGCCGAGGACAAAGTCATTAGGATGTTTACCAAAGTTGTTGCTGTCGGGTTTGGCGGGGAAGCGCTTTGCCCAAGAGCAAACAAGATTCCAGTTGAGACAAGAAGCATCAAACTCCATGGATCGAAAAGTAACTTGAAGAATAATTGCCAATTTTCTCTAAAGGATTTCATTTGTCTCTCCTTTGCCATAACGCCCGGCTCACCAGCGCCCAAGCCGGAGCGATTTTTGTGATAAAGTGTAGCGCAGCGAAACCACAAAAACCGCGTAGGTTTGGGCGTCTGCGTGAAGCCGATTGTTAGGCACCTTGGAGCGCGCTACGCATTATGATTAGTGCTTGAGCAACTTCATTCGTAAAGGTTCGAAGCGTTTCTAAAACCTCTCCCGCATACCGCGGAGAATCTATATAAAACCAGACTTCAACAGGGACATCTATTGTTTTTTGATAGATATACATAAATGGCGGCAGGACCGTTCCAATATCTTTAGGGTTGTACAGGCGAGAGGTCCAGACGACATCCTTCTTACACATGCCCGCCCCACAATCTGTTAAACCACCTGGAAAATCCGGGATAATCTCCTGAAGCATTCGGCTATTTATTTTTGAAAAATTTCCGGCTGGGGTGGGTAACTTATGTTTGTCTCCTACGTTGACCTCATGAAGCAAAACCAGACTAAAATTTCCACCATCACCATGATAGGCTTTCAACGACTTCAAAGCCTCAAAGAACTTTTGGCCCGCCTTATCACCTAGCCTAGACTTTATTGTTTGCTCATAACTAGCAGCGTCTTTTGAAATTGGAAACTGGATTGCTTTGTGCTTGTCTTCAGGCACTTTAGGAGCGATGGCTTCGAAGTATGCTTGATCTATGGCAGATCGCAGGTTGTGAAACAGCTCGCCGCACCGGATCACAAGACGATCAAGAGAATTGCTATTTTTTCGAGCCAAAGTAGCCCTTTGATGCGTTGAGATATCCGTCTCAAGCACGTACGAGTACGGCGGATCCACGTTCATCTTGGTTTCTATCTCCACCAAAATCTCTTCCGCTCGCTCTATCTTTAAAAAGGAATTCTTAAAAACCCCTGCGCTCATTCGCCAATTTCCCATTTCGCCTAACGTTTAGATCAGCGGCGGCGCAGAGACTAAAAGCCAAGTAGAAGTCTTTCGACAACCACTGCTGTATCTCCGTCCGCTGGATTTAATGGTTAGCGAAAATCATCGTCTTCGTTCTCCCAGAAGTAATTTGGCTTTTCTTTTTTTGTCATTTTAATTCCATTAATCTCAACATAGGTAAAATGAGGGTTTTCTGTAAGGTAGTTAATTGTTTTATTGACTTGCATATTTATTGATCGAGTGCCTTTAATACGGCGCTGTTCTTCAATTTTTTGATAAAGTTCTATTTGCTTGATCTTCTTTTCTATTTGTTTCAATTCCATATCTTGATAGCTATCGTAAAGACTAATGGAATTTTGAATGCCTGTTAAAATTAAAAAGAAAATAAGCGCCGGAATTCCAAGGTTTTTTGGGCAGTAGACATTCAAATCGCCAGATTCTACTTTAAATTCAGGGCGCCATCCTTCTTTCAATTTAAAGTTTATGGATTCTCCAGTATTTATACTTTCGACTTCCATAAAGTTCCTGAAAACCAGATTATTTTTTACATAAACTGGCGATGAAATTGAGAGTATTTTCTTATATAAATTGTCAAAGTTTTCTAGTGTTTCGATCAGTTCAGATGTATCTAAAAGTTGGTATTTTAAATAGATATGGAGTTCATGGTTATATAGGCGCTCAATGCTTGGAAACCTGGTCTTCATTATTTCATCCCTTCGATAAAATCGCTAACGTCTGAATTCACCGGCCTGCGCGGCTTTTCGCGCAGGACCGGTGGAATGAAATGTTAGACAACATCGTCAATACGCCGGACCTTAACGCCGGCAGCCTCGTTAAGCCTTTGCTGGCTATCGAGTAACTGATCAAGCATTGCTCGGGCATATGCTTGAACCCCGGGTGGTGTGTCGGGATGCTCAATCGTTTGGCTAGCACGGACTATTTCATTCAAATTGTGTGCTGCTTGACCGATTTGTTCATGTTGCCACTGGACACGGGCTCGTTGTTCGCGTTCCCTTGCATAGAGAAGATCTGGAAGCGAACTAGCTAAGCCTTCGAGGACAGCCTCGAAGGGTGAATTAACACTTAGTTGTCGAATGACTAGTGCTTCTGTTCCTAAGAAGTCGTAAAGCGGAACATACCCCCGGTTGCCCTTTTGTACGAACACCATAGGCCGGGAGTGGCGACCGATGATCCTCCAAAACTTATCCGCCGAATCATCTTTTCGAGTAAGTTCGATACGGCCGCGAAATGACTCTAACGAGGGACGCTCACGCTGAAAAAGTTCAGCAGACTCCGTCGCAACAACAAGCCTCTCAAGTGGAAACCCTTCAATGGCGTAGCGACAAATCGACTCTGTGGTCGTGAGTCTCAGGTAGTTGATTTCGGTCTGCTGAAGATAGTGTGTCACTGCCCAAGTCGGGAGAGTGAAATCACTTCCAAGCTGAAGTCGAACACGCCTTTCCATGCTTCTCCCTCGGGATATTTAGTGTTGTCTAACTAGGATTATACGGTCTGTATAAATCGACAAAAAATGGTTTTGAGTCTGTATAAAACAAGTAAGCCACATCCGAAATCATTCTAAAAACTTCGAAAAAACCGCCCTTTGTGGGTTCATCACCCAAGCGCGCCATCGTTTTATCCAGTCTGTATAAAACGATGATTACAGGCCGTCCATGGGGCTGCGGACGCCGAGGCCGCCTTTGTTGAGAACGTGGGGATAGATCACCTGCAAACCTCAAAAAACACAAAAGCCGCCGGACCGTTCTGTGACGGCGCGGCGGCTCTGATTATTCTTTCAACTCTGTCCGGTAAAAAAGCATCCCCCTTGCCTTTCCCAAGAATCGTAGTGATTTGGACACCATATCGGTTTCTAATCCGAAGTGCAAATCAAAAACGGCCCCATAAGGCGACGTGGGCTGCTTCGTCGATGGCGCGGCGATCTCGGCGAGGGCGGGGTTGGTGTGCCGACAGCAAGCGATAGGGGGAACGCCGACCTAGTCTTCCTTCTCCGCGCCCGTCTCCACCCGTAGGGGGTTTCGGAAGTTGATGTCGCGCTGCGGGAAGGGGATCTGGACGTTGTGTTTTTTGAACTGATCCCACAGGGCGAAGTAGAGGTTGCTGCGAAAGAGGCCGGGTTTGTGTGCGAGCTCGACGGTCCAGGCGCGCAGCTCGAAGTTGAGGGAGCTGTCGCCGAAGCCGATGAAGCGCACGATCGGGGGGGGATCTCGCAGGACGTGTTCGTCGCCGGCGGCGACTTCCAGGGCGAGTTTTTCGATCTCGCGCGGGTCGCTGTCGTAGCTGACGCCGAAGGGGATGCGGATGCGCACTTTGCGGTCGCCGTAGCTCAGGTTGACGACCTGCTCGGAGATGAACTCGGAGTTGGGGATGATCATGTCGATGTTGTCGTTGGTGCGGATGGTGGTGCTGCGTCCGCCGATGCGCACCACGTCGCCCTGCACGCCACTGACCTCGACGCGGTCGCCGAGCTGGATGGGGCGCTCCATCAGGATGATGAGGCCGCTGATGAAGTTATTCACGATATTCTGCAGCCCGAAACCGATACCGATGCCGAGGGCGCCGGCGAGCACCGTCAGCGCCGTCAGGTCGACCCCGAGGGTCTGCAGGGCGACCATGAGGCCGAGAGCAAGGACGAGGTAGCCGACGAGGCGGGCGATGGCGTCTTTGAGGCCGATCCCCATCGGCAGACGGCTGAGCACGCGCGAGCGCAGCAGGCGGCGCACCATGCGCGACGCCACCATGACCAGCGTGACCAGAAGGACGAACTGCAGCACGCTGGCGGCCGAGACGGGGGTATCGCCGAGGTGGAACAACGGCTGGACGAAGAGACCGAAGATGGCGGACCAGTCCATCGTCAGCGCCTCCTTTCAGTGCGCCGCGCGCCGCTCATCGCCTTCATGCATTGTGCACCACGGCGAAGAAGACCGAGGCGGCCAGAATGAGAAGCCCGGTGAACCATGCCAGCAGGGTCGCGATTTTCAGGCGCATCGGTATGGCTCCTTTCAGACGAGATCGAAGAGCTCGGAGTGGATGTGGGACAGAGAGACCCCCGCCGCGGAGAGGGAGCGCTCGACGCTCTCGATCATCGGCACCGGCCCGCAGATGAAGCAGACCCGCTCGGTGCGCTCCTCGGGGAGGTAGCGCTCGAGGAGCTCGGGGGTGAGCATCCCCGTCTCCCCTTTCCACCCCTCGTGCGGCTCGCCCAGAACGGGGACGAAGACGAGGTTGAGCTTTTGGGTCAGCTCCTCGAGCTCTTCGCGGAAGGTGAAGCGATCCCAGGAGCTGTAGCCGAAGATGAGGTGCAGGGGGCGCGTATCTCCCCGGTCGGCGAGGGTGCGCAGCATGCTCATGACGGGGGCGATGCCGATCCCCCCGGCGACGAAGAAATACCCTTTCGCCTTCGGATGCCGGTCGATGCTGAAGGCGCCGTAGGGGGCGTCGAGGTAGGCGAGCTCGCCGGGGCGCACCTCGGGGATGCGGTTGGTGAAGTCGCCCAGAGTCTTGATGGTGAAGGAGAGGTCTTTACGCTCGGCGCTCGACGAGAAGGAGAAGGGGTGCTCCTTCAGGGCGTAGGGGGAGCTCCAGAGGGTGAGCCAGGCGAACTGCCCCGCCTCGAATTTGAACCCGTCGTGCCCCTCGGGGCTCAACACGACGGTCCAGGCGTCGCCGCGCTCTTCGATGAGCTCTTTGACCCTGTAGGGGTGGCGAAGCTGGCGCGCGGGGCTGTACAGGCGCACGTAGGCGAAGGCGGCGATGCAGCTTGCGCCGATGAGCCCCCACAGGACGCCCTTCCAGCCGACATCGACGTAGTGGCCGACGCCCACGATGTGCGCCGCGCCGAGCACCACGGCGATCACCGCCAGCAGTACGTGGCCGAGGCGCCAGTTGTCGTACTCGATGCCGAGCTGCTTGCGCCGCAGCGAGGTGACCATCAGGGCGATCATCGCCAGAAACGAGCCGATGCCGGCGGCCAGATGCCATGGGGTGTAGGGGGGCCACAGCATGAGCAGCATGTCCGGCGCCGCCGTGAAGAGCAGCACCGGATGGGCGATGACGAACAGCAGGGCCACCACCGAGCTTTGGCGGTGGAAATAGTAGATGATGTCGATGCCGAAGGGGGCGGTGGCGCTTCGAAAACGCGCCGTGAGCAAAAACATCACCGCCATCATCGTCAGCGAGGCGAAGCCCAGCGCGAGGCTGAAATCCCACAAAAAGCCCTCACCCGCCGGCGTCGGCCCGACGAAGAGGGCGAACAGAGGCGTCAGCACAAGGGTCAGGTAGACCGCAATCCAGAAAAAACCTTGTAGATACATGAAAAACCCCGTGATGTCAGACCAAGACTAGAGCCCCATCACCGCCTGGGCGATGAGGAAGTAGACGATGAGGCCGGTGGCGTCGACGATGGTGGTGACGAAGGGAGCGCTGACGACGGCCGGATCGACGCCGAAGCGCCGGGCGAGCAGGGGCATGAGGGAGCCGACGAGGGAGGCGAGAGTGCAGATCGCCACCAGCGAGAGGCTGACGACCGTCGCCAGATCCTGCCCGAAGATGAGCCACACCGGCCCGTAGCCCAGCACGGCGAGGCAGAGCCCGAGGAGAAAACCGACGCGGCTCTCCCGGGCGATGACCCGCAACAGATCCCCCGGGCGCACGTCGTCGAGCGCCATGCTGCGCACGATGGTGGTGGCCGACTGGGCGCCGGCGTTGCCGCCGGTGCCGATCAGAAGGGGGATAAACAGGGCGAGCCCCACGGCGGCCTCCAGCGTTGCCTCGAAGGTGCTCAAAACCTGCACGGTGAGGGTGGCGGCGACGACCAGCAGCAGCAGCCACACCATGCGACTTCGGGCGATGTAGAAGATGGAGGCGGAGAAGTAGGGGCGCCCCAGGGGCTCGGCGGCACCGGTGCGGGCGAGGTCTTCGCCCTCCTCGGCGCCCAGAACGTCCATAGCGTCGTCGACGGTGACGAGCCCCACCACGCGCCCCTCGAAGTCGATGACCGGCACCGCCAGGACGTCGGCGGCCTGGATGAGGCGGGCGACCTTCTCCTGGTCCTCGTCGACCCGCACCGCGCGGGTGTCCTCCTTCATGATCTCGCTTATGGCCGCCTGCGGCTCGGCCAGCATCAGATCCTTGAGCTCGACGGTGCCGACGAGCCGCAGCTCTTCGTCGGTGACCGGCAGCAGATAGATCGTCTCGGCGGCGGCGGCCCGTCGCCGCACGCGCTCCATCGCATCTTCGACGCTCTGGGTCTGCAGGATGCGCACGAACTTGGGGGTCATGATGCGGCCGGCCGACTCCTCCTCGTACCCCAGCAGCCGGGACGTCATCGAGCGCTCGCGGGGGCTGAGCTGCCCCAGCAGCCGCCGCACGACCATGGCGGGCATCTCGTCGAAGAGGCGCGCGCGGTCGTCGGGGTCCATCTCCTGCACCAGGCGCAGCACCTGCTCGTCCCTCAACCCGCCGAGAAGCTCCTCCTGGTGGGCGGCGTCAAGGAGTTGAAAGACCTCCAGCGCCTTGCCTTTGGGCAGAAGGCGAAAAAGCTTGGCGCGCTCGGCCGCCTGCAGACGCCCCAGCCGCTCGGCCACACCGAGGACGTCAAGCTCGCTCAGCTCTTCGCGCAGGGCGCGCAGATCTTCCACTGGGGGACGAAGGGGTTCGGTCATATCCAAATCCAAAAAGCCGCTGTACCGGCAAGGGGCTCGTCAAGGTCGCAATGTCTCGGCCGTCGGCCCCATCCTTAGCATTGTCGCAGATTAATTTAAACAGAAATCCGAACGGCCGACCACTTAATCATACCCGATTCCCGCGAAATCACTTCATTCTCAGCCGCATCAGAGGTGCACCAGGAGGAGAAAAAGGGTCAGCACGATCAGGAAGAAAAAGAGGCCGACGACGACCCATCCGGTGAGGACCTTCTCCAGACGCTCGAGCACTGATGGCATCTGCGGAGCCTGGGGCTCGTCGGCGTCTTGCGGCGCGGCCGTCGAGGGAGATCCCCGTCGCCGAACAGCCGAGGCGCGGCGCGCCCCTGCCTCCACCAGCACCAGCAGGTCGCCGGGGGGGATGCGCACGCCGGTCGCCGCCCGCACCCCTCCGCGCCAGATGATGACGATCAGCACCGCGCCGAGAAAGACGGGCCACAGCGCCCCGGCGATATGGATGAGCTCCAGCGCCTCGCGGCGAAAACCGGGGGAGATCGGCATGAACCAGGGCAGAAGAGCCGAGGCCGCGACGAGCGCTCCCCACGCCCCGAGCATGGAGCGCTTCGGAGGGTGCCCCTGATCGCGCTGCCGCCACAGTAAAAAGAAGTAGCGCCCCATCAGGGCGGTGGTGCCGACGGCGGCCAGCGACAGCAGCGGCTCGACCCACTGGGGCCACGGCAGAGGGACGAAGGGGAGATAGGGCTTGAGGGCCGACTTGGCCAGGATGCCGCTGGTGAACGGCGCGCCGCCCAGGGCGAGGGCGGGCCACAGAAGCCCCGCCCCCACCAAAATCCCCGGCCAGGTGCGTCCGGCAGCCGGCGCGACGCCCACCCCCAGAAAGAGCGCTCCCTTGGCGAGGCCGTGATGCAGGGCGTAGAGCGAGACGTAGACGAGCAGCTCGGGCCAGTACTGGGGCGCCGCGAGCCCGATGCCGAGGCCGAAGATGATGTACCCCATCTGGCTGATGCTCGAGTACGCCAGCACGGTCTTGGCGTCGCGCTGCGTGACCCCGACCACGACCCCGTAGAAGATGCCGAAAAGCCCGAAGAAGATCAGGACCGCACCCCATCCACCCAGGGCTGCGTAGCCCAGCGGCAAAAAGCGCATCAGGCCGAAGAGCCCGGTCTTGATCATCGCCCCGCTGAGCACCGCGCTGGCGGGCGTCGGCGCAACGGGGTGGGCCAGGGGGAGCCAAAGGTGCAGCGGAACGATCCCCGCCTTGATGCCGAAGCCGGCGATGAGCATCGCCATGACGATCCCTGCGGCCGGGGCGCCGGGGAAGCCGGCGGCGCCCTGCACGATGTCGAGAGTGGCGGCGGCCTGGGAAATAAGCAGCAGGCTCGAGAAGATCAGCACCTCGCCCACCAGCACCAGAATGATGTAGATGCGTCCGGCGCGAAGGGCGTCGCGGCTGCCGTTGTGGATGACCAGGACGTAGGAAGAGAAGCTCATCAGGGCGAAAAAGAGGTAGAACAGGGCCACGTCCTGCGCCACCAGGACGCCGAAGTTGCCGCTCATGGCGGCCAGAAAGAAGATGGCGAAGCGCCCCCTGCGGATGTCGCCCCTCATGTATCCCACCGCGTAAAGGGCGGCCATCAGGTAGAGCAGCGAGATGAACAGCAAAAATGTCTTGCCGACGGCGTCGAGAAAGAGACCCGAGCCCAGAAGGATCCAGGAGAGCTCGACGTGCGTCCCCGCCGGAAGGAGCACCGCCGCCGTCAGGGCGGGCACGGGGGCGAGGCAGGCCAGCCGTACCGCCGCCCCCCCTTTGAGCACGGCGGCCAAAAGGGTGGCCACCAGGGGAAAACCCGGCGCCAGGATCAGCAGCATCTGCGAAAGACTGAAGGTGCTCATAGGCGATGGTACTCCCGGTCGGTGATGAGCTTCACCCACTCAAGAGCGCTCAGCGGTGCGTTGGCGAAGACCCCCATGGCGATGACGAAAAAGGCGGTGATGAGCGGCGGCAGCAGCAATGTCCACGACGTCTCCAGCCCCCAGCGCCCCCTGCCGCGATCGTGGCGCCACTCCCCTTGCGCGGGGCGAAACCAGGCCCGGTGCAGAATCGGCAGAAAGTAGGCGGCGTTCAGGGCGGTGCTCACCACCAGCACCGCCAGCACCCAGGGGTGCCCGGACAGGACGCCGCCGTACCCCAGGTGCCACTTGCTGATGAAGCCGACCAGGGGGGGTAGCCCGATCATCCCCAGGGCGCCGACGGTGAAGGCCCCCATCGTCCACGGCAGGCGCCGCCCCACCCCGTCGAGCTCGCTGATCTTGTGCACATGGAGGGTCTCGGCGATGTTGCCGGCGCAGAAAAAGAGTGTGATCTTCATCACCCCCTGATGCACCAGGTGAACCAGCCCCCCCATCGTCGCCATCGGGCCGAAGCTTGCCACGCCGATCACGATGTAGGAGACCTGACTGACCGTGGAGTAGGCGAGGCGGCGCTTCAGGTCGTTCTGGCTCAGCGCGCACAGCGATCCGTAGACGATGGTCACCGCGGCGAGGATCGCCAGCGGAAGAAGCAGTCCGAGATCCTGGGCGTACTCGATGCCGTAGAGGTCGTAGACGACGCGCACGATGCCGAAGGCCCCCGCCTTGACGACCGCCACCGCGTGCAGCAGCGCGCTGACCGGCGCCGGGGCGACCATGGCGATGGGGAGCCAGCCGTGCAGCGGCACCAGCGCCGCCTTCACGCCGAGGCCGGCGATGAGCAAAAAGAAGATGGTGCGCAGCGTCTCCACCTCGGGCGGCATCAGACGGGCGAGGAGCCCTCCGGTCTCGAAGTCGAGGGGGCCGACCACCGCCTGCAGCCAGACCGTCCCCGCCAGCAGCACCACCCCGCCTCCCAGCGTGTAGGCCAGATAGATCCTTCCGGCGCGCAGCGACCCTTCGGTGCCGCGATGCACCACCAGCGGATAGGTCGCCAACGTCAGCAGCTCGTAAAAGATGATGAAGGTGACCATGTTGCCGGCGAAGGCGATGCCGACGGTGGCACTGACGCAGAGGCTGAAAAAGCCGAAGAAGCGGCTGCGGTTTGGCGAGCCTTCGAGGTAACCGATGGCGTAGAGGGTCGTCACGAACCACAGCCCGGTGGAGAGGGTCGCGAACAGGAGGGACATGGCGTCGGCGTTGAGGACCAGCTCGAGGTTGCCCAAAAGCGTGAAGCGCGTCTCGTAGGCGTACCCCTGCTGGACCCGCCACAGCAGATAGCTCACCAGCACGACCTTGATGGTCGCACCCGACATGTTGAGAACGGTGCGCAGGCGATGACGCTCTTCATCGATGCCGAAGATGAGGATCGCCGGCACCAGCGAGGTCATCAGGATCAGAACGGGCAGTCCCCACCATCCGGTCATGGTCGAACCTGCCAGGCTGAAGGGTCGAAGGGAGCGCCGATGGCCGCCAGCTGAAAGGGGATCTCCGCGAAGAAGCCCAGGGCCAAGGCGGCCAGCGCCAGCGCCAGGGCGCTCCACTGCAGCGACGCCGCGGGGGGGTGCGCCGGGGGCGCCTGCCGCTGCGGCCGAAAGAGCGGCGCCAGAACCCGAAAGACGTAGGCGGCCGAGAGCAGGGTGCCGCCGAGGATGACCAGAACCCACCACCAGTGCCCCGCGGCGAAGGCGACGCTCAAAAGGACCCACTTGGCCATGAAGCTGCCGCTTGGAGGCAGCCCGATGAGGGCGACGCCCGACAGGCCGAGGGTGACCAGGGTGAGATTCATCGAGCCTCCCAGCGTGCCGAAGTCGGCGATGCGGTCATGCCCGACGCTGTGCAGGATGGTGCCGGCCGCCATGAAGATCGCCCCCTTGGCGCAGGCATGGGTCAGGGCGAAGAGAATCACGCCCGACCAGGCGCTGAAGCCACCGCTGTGCGCCAGCGGGAAGAGCAAAAAGAGATAGCCGATCTGGGCCACGGTGGAATAGGCGATGAGGAGCTTGAGCCGCTCTTGGCGAAGGGCCTGGACCGACCCCCAGACGATGGCACCCGCGCCGAGAACGCCCAGAAGCGCCGACGCCTCGGGGGCGGGGGTGAAGATCTCGATCCAGAAGCGCATCACCAGATAGAAGGAGGCCTTGACGACGAGCCCCGACAGAACGGCGCTCACCGGCGCCGGAGCGCTGGCGTGGGCGGAGGGGAGCCAGAAGTGCAGCGGGAAGAGGGCCGTCTTGAGAAAGAGGCCGGCGCAGATCACCGCCAGCGCCGCCATCGAGGGCACTCCGCCCGCCCCGGCGCCCTGCGCCAGGTGCTGCAGGTCGACCACCCCGAACTCTCCGTAGAGAAGGGCCACCCCGAACAGATAGGCGAGGGAGCCGAAGAGCGAGACCAGAAGGTAGCGCATGGCGGCGCGCAGCGCCGTGGCGCTCCCCTCCAGTGCGATGAGGGCGACCCCGGCCAGGGTGACGAGCTCCAGACAGATGTAGAGATTGAAGGCGTCGGAGGAGAGGAACAGGGCGTTGAGCGACCCCCACAGAAAGAACCACAGGGGCCAGAAGATCTGCCGCGTCACCCCGGAGCGCTCCTCGGCGCGCCCGCCGAAGTAGCCGAAGGCGTAGACCGTCGTCGCCGCGCCGACCACGGCGGTCATCGCCAGCATCAGGGCGCTCAGCCCGTCGATGTGCAGGTCGATTCCCAGAGGCGCCCCCCACCCCCCCAGGGGATGACGCCAAGGGCCCTGCGCGGCCAGGCGCTGCAGCAGCCCCAGGGCCATCAGGGGGACGGCGGCCGCCGTGGCGATGCCGGCGACCCGCACCAGGCGCGGCGCCACGAAGAGAAGGACCGAGACGGCCAGGGGCCAGACGATCAGAGCCGATTCCCACATCCCTAGGCCCCCTCCCCTTCTTCCTCGTCCGGGGCCTTTTTGCCCCTCACCTCGCTCTTCTCACTCTGCACCGGTTCCTCGCTGAAGGAGCTGCAGCCGGTGACCGCGCGAAACCGCACCGCGAGGACGAGGGCGAGGGCGGTGGCGCTCACCGCGACGACGATGCCGGTCAGAACCATCGCCTGGGGGACCGGGTCGGGCAGATCGCCCGGCGTCCCGTAGGCGATGGAGATGAAGACGAGAAAGAGGCCGCTCCCCCCCACGTTGGCGGCGAGGACCTTGCGCAGAAGGTGGCGCCGGGTGAACAGGGCGTAGAGGCCGACAGTGAAAATGGCGCACCCCGTCAGGGCGTAGAGGAGCACGACGTTCATCGCGTCTCCCCCTTTTTGCCGCGCCGCAGGACCGATTCCGGAGGGCGCCCACCGGCGAACAGGAGTCCGAGGGTGACGGCGATGGCCGGCGTCAGCACCCCCTCGATCAGCAGAATCAGCCCTTTCTCCCACCCCGGCGGATATTCGAGCAGGTGCCGTCCGCCCATCGCCGCCGCCACGCCGACGAGCATGAAGAGGGCGAACCCCGAGCCGAGGGCGACGCGCAGCGGCCACCCCAGCAGGTGCGGGATGGGGCGAACCCCCGCCAGAAGGAGCAGCACGAACCCCGAGGCGAGAACGGCCCCCCCCTGGAAGGCGCCGCCCGGCGCCGTCTCGCCCAGCCACAGGATGTAGCCCGCCACCAGGACGATCAGGGGGATGAGCAGGCGCACCAGCGCCATCAGCGACTCCCCCGGCGCGGGCATGGCGGGCTCTTCGGCCTCGCCGAGGGACCAGGCGCCCAGAATCGCCAGGAAGAGGACGGCGATCTCCAGCAGCGTATCCCAGGCCCGAAAGTTGAGCAGGACGGCGGTGACGGGGTTCTCGACGCCGCTTTGCGCCAGTTGGTCGTAGACCTGCGCCTTGAGACCCGCCGGCTCCGGCGGCAGCGACCACACCGCCCACCCCATCAGGGCGAAGAGCGCCAGGGCGGCGCCCGACAGGCAGAGCTTCATCCACGGCGCCCCCTCCTCGGCGCCGTCCGATTCGTCGTCCCCGAAGCGCCCCAGGGCGACCAGGACGAGGGCCCCCGTGATCCCCGCCCCGATGGCGGCCTCGGCGAGCGCCACGTCGGGAGCCTTCAGGCGCACCCAGGCGAGCGCCATCAGCATCCAGTAGGT
>JBJHBH010000089.1:0-13911 GCA_050485365.1 Desulfuromonadales bacterium
GTCTCGTCGATGACGTACCAGGCCGCCTCGGGGGCCGGGGCGCCCAACATGCGCGAGCTGCTGCAGCAGATGGGAGTCCTTCAGCGCTCGGTCGCCGATCTTCTGTCCGATCCCTCATCGGCCATCCTCGACATCGATCGCGACGTCACCGCCGCCCTGCGCGGCGACGCGCTGCCGACCAAGGAGTTCGGGTTCCCTCTGGCGGGGAATCTCCTTCCGTGGATCGACCGCGAGGTTGAGGACGGCCAGAGCCGCGAGGAGTGGAAGGGGCTTGTCGAGACGAACAAGATTCTTGGCACCGCCTTGCCCATTCCCGTCGACGGCATCTGCGTGCGCGTCGGCGCCATGCGCTGCCACAGCCAGGCGCTCACCGTCAAGCTGAAAAAGGATGTGCCCATCGCCGAGGTCGAGCGCCTCATCGCCGAGGACAACGCGTGGGTGCGCCTCGTCCCCAACACCAAGGCCGACTCCCTCGCCCATCTCACTCCGGCGGCCGTCTCCGGGACGCTGACGATTCCAGTGGGGCGGGTGCGCAAGATGAAGTTCGGCCCCGAGTATGTCTCGGCCTTCACCTGCGGCGATCAGCTGCTGTGGGGGGCCGCCGAGCCGCTGCGCCGGATGCTGCGCATCCTGTTGGAGAAGTGACCCGCAACGATCGTTGACGGGCAGGGGGCGGATCGGCTCCCTTCGTGGTTTGACGCAAGGGGCGATTTTCGAATCGCCCCTTCACCTTTACAGCGGATCGACTCAATGGCAAAACAATGGAACATCGCCATCGTCGGCGCCACCGGTGCCGTCGGCAACGAAATGCTCAAGGTTCTGCAGGAGCGTGATTTTCCGATGGGGAGCCTTCGCCTCCTCGCTTCGGAGCGCTCTGAGGGGAATTTCCTCGATTTTCGGGACGATCAGCTCCTGGTCGAAAAGCTCGGCGCCGAGGCCTTCGAAGGGATCGACATCGCCCTGTTCAGCGCGGGGGGAGAGATCAGCCGCGAATTCTGTCCCCTGGCCGCGCGGGCGGGGGCGGTGTGCATCGACAATTCGAGCGCGTGGCGCATGGATGCGGAGGTGCCGCTGGTTGTGCCGGAGGTGAACCCCGAGGCACTCGCCGGCTATCGGCGCAAGGGTATCGTCGCCAATCCGAACTGCTCGACGATCCAGATGGTCACCGCCCTCAAACCGCTGCACGATGTCGGTCGCATTCGGCGCATCGTCGTTTCGACCTACCAGTCGGTCTCGGGCACGGGGCAAAAAGCGATCGACGAGCTGCGCATCCAGACAGGCGAGCTCCTCAACGGCCGCCCTGCCGCCGCCAAGGTCTATCCGCACCAGATCGCCTTCAACTGCCTGCCGCACATCGACGCCTTCCTGGAGAACGGCTATACGAAGGAAGAGATGAAGATGGTGAACGAGACGCGAAAGATCCTCGGGGACGAGGGGATCGGGATCAGCGCCACCGCCGTGCGCGTCCCCGTCTTCTACGGCCACAGCGAGTCGGTGAATATCGAAACCGAACGCAGGATCACCGCCGATCAGGCCCGCGAGATCCTCGCCGCCGCCCCCGGCGTCGAGCTCATCGATGATCCGCAGGGGCTGCGCTATCCCATGCCCGTCGAGGCCGCCGGGGACGATGCGGTCTTCGTCGGACGCATCCGCGAGGACGGCAGCGTCGCCAACGGCCTGAACCTGTGGATCTGCGCCGACAACCTGCGCAAGGGGGCCGCCACCAACGCGGTCCAGATCGCCGAGCTGCTCGTGGAGAAATATCTGTAGGGCGCCCATCATGTCCGTGCTCAACGACCTGACCCTCGGGCAGTATCTTCAGGGGCGCTCCCCCCTGCACCGGCTCGATCCCCGACTGAAGCTGGCGGGGACGCTCCTGCTCATCGTCGCCGTCTTCTCCGGGGCGCATCCGCTTCGGCTGCTGGTCCTCGGGGCGACGGCCCTTGTTCTGGCCGCGTTGTCGGGGGTTCCGCCGCGCCGCTGGTGGCGCGGCCTGCGGGCTTTGCGCTACCTCTTTCTCTTTACCGTCGTTCTGCATCTTTTCTTCTCGCCCGGCCGCACCCTTTTGGGAGTGGAGTGGCTCTCCCACGACGGGCTGCTGCGGGGGCTTGCCGCCTCTTTCCAGCTGGCTCTCGCCCTCTTTTTCTCCTCCCTTCTCACGTTCACCACGCGCTCCGAAGAGATCGCTGCGGCCTTTCATCGCCTTTGTTCGCCCCTGTCCCGCCTCAAGGTTCCGGTAGAGGAGGGGAGTCGTCTGGCACTGCTGATCCTGCACTTCATCCCCATTTTGCGCGAAGAGGCGGCTACCGTCGTTCCGGCGCGCCGTGAGGGGGGCGACGAAGCTACCCTTGGCGGGCGCATCGGCGCGTTGAAGACGACGATCCCTCCGCTCGTTCTGCGCCTGGTCGACCGCGCCGACGCTCTCGCCCACGCCTGCGCCCGGGGGGAGAAGATCCCCGGCGAGCAGATCGCCCTGCCGCCCCTTCGCGCCGCCGGACTCCTGTCGATGGCGGGGCTCGGTGCCTTTGCTCTACTCATTATCCTGTTGCCCTGACATGCCGCGCATCCGCCTCGTCCTCGAATATGACGGAACCGCCTACGCCGGGTGGCAGCGTCAGGCCAACGGCCTCAGCATCCAGGAGCTCGTCGAAACGGCGCTGTTGAAGATCGTGGGGGAGGAGGTGCGCCTGTGCTCCTCGGGGCGAACCGATGCCGGGGTGCATGCGCGCGGAATGGTCGCCCATTTCTCCACGGAGCGCCGATTGCCGATGGAGGCCTACTGCGCCGGGGTGAACCGTCATCTGCCGGCCGACGTCGCCGTCCTCGAGGCGTCCGAGGCCCCGGACGATTTCCACGCGCGCTTCAGCGCCAGGGGGAAGTGGTACCGCTACACCGTCCAGCAGGGGATGGTACGCACCCCCTTGAGCGCCCGCTTCAGCTGGCATGTCCGCAAGCCCCTCGATCTGCCGGCGATGCGCCGCGCCGCCGCCCTCTTCGTCGGTCTGCACGACTTCGCCGCCTTCCGGGGGGCCGGATGCAGCGCGCGAACGACCGAGCGGGAGGTCTTCTCCTTCGAGATCGCGCTGCAGGGGGATCTTCTCGTTTTCGATGTGCGGGGGAAGGGATTTTTGCGGCACATGGTGCGCATCATGGTCGGCACGGTAGTGGAGGTCGGCATGGGGGTGCGGCCGGTCGAAGACGTCGCAGGGCTTTTGCAGCGCGGTTGCCGCACTCTGGCGGGGCGCACCGCGCCGCCCCAGGGGCTCTGTCTCATGCGAGTGTGGTACGAAGAGTCCCCTTGCGAAACGCCCCGCGACGAAGCGCATTTGCCTTTTCCCCCGTCACCTTGTATATTGGAGCGTCGTGGGTAAAAAACGCTTGACAACGAAGTGGCCTTTCGATAACTTCTCAGCTTCTGTGAGCCCCGATACTTCACAGTTTAATGATAGAGAGGAAAAATTTTCATGAGCACGCAAGTCGCCAAACCGTCTGACATCAAGAAAAACTGGTATGTTGTCGATCTCGAGGGCAAGGTTCTCGGCCGTGCAGCGACCGAAATCGCCCGGATTCTTCGGGGCAAGCACAAAGCCATCTACACTCCGAGCGTCGATACCGGTGATTTCGTCATCGTCCTCAACGCCGATAAGGTCAAGCTGACCGGCAACAAGCTCGCCGACAAGATGTACTACCGCCACACCGGCTATCCTGGGGGAATCCGCTCCATCAACGCCGAGAAGCTCCTGGCCCGCAAGCCTGAAATGCTGATCGAGAAGGCGGTGAAGGGCATGCTTCCGAAGAACAAGCTGGGCCGCCAGATGTTCAAGAAGCTCAAGGTCTATGCCGGCCCCGAGCATCCCCACGCCGCCCAGATGCCCAAAGAACTCGCTCTTTAAGATACGATCAGGAGATAGCAGATGGCCGAAGAAAGATTTTACGCAACCGGCAGAAGGAAGACCTCTGTCGCCCGTGTGTGGCTCAAGCCGGGTTCCGGCAATATCGTGGTGAACAAGAAGTCCATCGAGGACTACTTCGGGCGCGAGACGTCCAAGATGATCGTGCGCCAGCCTCTGGTTCTGACCGAGAACTTGGGCAAGTTCGACGTCTTCGTCAACGTCTGCGGCGGCGGTCCCTCCGGGCAGGCCGGTGCCATCATGCACGGCATCACCCGCGCCCTCATGGAGGCCGACGGCGAGCTGCGCGCTTCGCTGAAGAAGGCCGGCTTCGTCACCCGCGACAGCCGCGCCAAGGAGCGCAAGAAGTACGGCAAAGCCGCCGCCCGCCGGAGCTTCCAGTTCTCCAAGCGTTAATCGGCTGCGTATTGCAACAGCATCGCTTGAAAAGGGGAGCCTACGGCTCTCCTTTTCTGCTTTGAGGAGGATTCCTTATGGTCAAGGTTGCCGTCGTCGGCGCCAGCGGATACACCGGAGTCGAGCTCATTCGGCTTCTCGCGGCGCACCCCGAAGTCGAGATCACCTGCCTCACCGCCCGTCAGAACGTCGGGCAGGCGATGGCGTCCCTCTTTCCTTCGCTGCTCGATCGCATCGATCTCGTCTGCGAAGAGGCCGACCCGAGCGCCGTCGCCGAGCGTGCCGAGATCGTCTTCACCGCCCTGCCGCACCAGGCCGCCATGGCCGTCGTCCCGGATCTGCTCGCCGCAGGGTGCCGCGTCGTCGATCTGTCGGCCGACTACCGCCTGCGCGACCCCGAGGTCTATCGCGCCTGGTATTCGGAGCACGGCAGCCCCCATCTCCTCGACGAAGCGGTCTACGGCCTCCCCGAGATCTACCGCGACGCGGTACGCGCGGCGCGCCTGGTGGCCAACCCCGGCTGCTACCCGACCAGCGTCGCCCTTGCCCTTGCTCCCCTGTTGGAGGACGCCCTCATCGATCCGGCCACCCTTGTGATCGACAGCAAATCCGGAGCGAGCGGAGCGGGGCGCGCCGCCAAGGTCGGCTCCCTGTTCTGCGAAGTCAACGAGGCCTTCAAGGCCTACGGCGTCGCCGGACACCGCCACACCCCGGAAATCGAGCAGACCCTCAGCCATCTGGCCGGCGCGCCGGTGCGCGTGAGCTTCACCCCCCATCTGCTGCCGGTCAACCGAGGGATCCTCTCGACCTGCTACGCTACGTTGCGCAAAGACGTTTCCACCGCGGAGCTGCTCGACCTTTTCCGCAGCCGATACGACGGGGAATATTTCGTGCGGGTTCACCCGCAGGGGAGCCTCCCCGACGTGGCGTTCGTGCGCGGCAGCAACTTCTGCGACCTGGGCGTCGTCGCCGATCCGCGCACCGGACGGGTCATCGTCGTGTCGGCCATCGACAACCTCGTGAAGGGGGCGGCGGGGCAGGCCGTTCAGAACATGAACGCGATTCTCGGCCTCCCCGAGCGTACCGGCCTCACCGCGCTCCCCGTCTTTCCGTGACCCGGGCATAACGGCGCAGCGCGGCAGCGTCGGACTCTCCTGCGTTGTTTTGACCTGCCGACGGCAACCGATCTTCGAAGAGGGCTTTTGAGATGGACTGTCGTTCCGCATCATCCCCGAACCACTGCACCTGCACCTACACCGCCTGCGACAAGCGCGGGAACTGCTGCAAGTGCGTCGCCTTTCACCGACAACGGGGAGAGATCCCCGGCTGCTTCTTCACCCCGGAGGGGGAGCGTACCTATGATCGCTCCGTGGCTCACCTGTGCCGAGACCGCCTAGGCTGAATCCCCAAAAGACCGACTCTTTTCTTCCCACCACCCGCGCCGAGATGGATCTGCGGGGGTGGGATGAGCTCGACATCCTCTTCGTCTCCGGGGACGCCTACATCGATCATCCCGCCTTCGGCGTTGCGCTCCTGGCGCGCCTTCTGGAGGCCGAGGGGTATCGCGTCGGCGTCGTGGCCCAGCCCGACTGGCGAGATCCCGAGGCGTTTCGGGTGATGGGGCGCCCCAGGCTCTTCGCCGCCGTGTCCTCCGGGGCCATGGACTCCATGGTCAATCACTACACCGCCGCTCGCAAGATCCGCCGCAACGACGCCTACACCCCGGGGGGACGCTCCGGCGCCCGCCCCAACCGCGCCGTCATCGCCTACACCGCCGCCCTGAAAGGGGCCTTCAAGGGGCTCCCGGTCGTCATCGGCGGGATCGAGGCGAGCCTGCGTCGCCTGGCCCACTACGACTACTGGGACGACGCGGTTCGCCGCAGCGTGCTCATCGACAGCAAGGCCGACCTCCTCGTCTACGGAATGGCAGAGAAGCCCCTCGTCGAGATCGCCCGGCGCAGCGCCGCCGGAGAGGCCCCGAGCGCGATGCAGGCAGTGGCGGGGACGGCCCGCGTGGCGGCGAATCCTCCGCCGGAAGCCCTCGCCTTGCCCTCCTTCACCGAGGTCGCCTCCGACCGCGACGCCTACGGCCGCGCCTTTCGCCTCGCAGCTGAGGAGTCCAACCCCGCGTGCGCGCGTCCTCTGGCTCAGGAGCACGCCGGGCGCTGGGTCGTCGTTCACCCGCCCGCGCCGCCGCTCAGCCCAGAAGAGCTCGACCGTGTCTATGCGCTCCCCTTCACCCGCCGCAGCCACCCCTCGTACACCGATCCGATTCCTGCACTGGAGCAGGTGCGCTTCTCCATTACGACCCATCGCGGCTGTTTCGGCGGGTGCGCCTTCTGCGCCATCACCCATCATCAGGGCAAGACGATCCAGTCGCGAAGCGAAGCGTCGATCCTCTCGGAGGCGCAGAGCTTCACAAAGGATTCGCGTTTTCGCGGGACGATCTCGGACGTGGGAGGGCCGACGGCCAACATGTACGGCCTGTCGTGCTCCAGCGACGAAGCCCGGGCGCGCTGCCGCCGTCCCGGGTGCCTGTATCCCTCTCCCTGCCGACATCTGGCGACCTCCGGCCGCCGGGCGGCGCGCCTTCTCGATGCGCTCAACCGCCGCTCCGGCGTACGCCACGTCTTCGTCGCCTCGGGGGTGCGCTACGATCTTCTCGAACACCAGCAGGAGTATTTCGAGACGCTCCTCTCCAGCCATGTCGGCGGGCTGCTCAAGGTGGCCCCCGAATCGGTGAGCGAGAAGGTGACCGCCGTCATGCGCAAGCCCGGTCCGGCCGCCTTCGAGGCTTTTCTGCGCCTGTTTCGCGACGAGAGCCGCCGCCTGGGACGCAGGCAGGGGGTCGTCCCCTACTTCATCTCGGCCCACCCCGGCTGCACCCTGGACGACATGGTCGAGGTCGCTCTTTTTCTGCGCCGCAACGATCTGCGCGTCGAGCAGGTGCAGGAGTTCACTCCCACGCCGGGGACCCTCTCGACCTGCATCTATCACACCGGGCGCGACCCCTTCACCGGCCAGACGCTCCATGTCCCCCGTTCCGAGCGCGAAAAGCGCCTCCAGAAGGCTCTCCTGCTGTGGCATCTGCCCGAACACCGCGGCGATGTCCTGGCGGCGCTGAAGGCCTGCGGTCGGCAGGACGCCGTTCGCGAGCTCCTCGGGCCGACGAAGGGGCAGGGAGCACCGCGTCCGCCGCGTCATTGACTTGACAGTCTTCGTTTCAAAGACGTAGTATGTGCGTTTGGAATCGATCGGTCCGGAGCGAAGGGAGAATCAGCGATGAAGTTCTTTCTGGCGGTCGTCGGGACCGTTCTCATCATTGAGGGGATTCCGTGGTTCCTTTCGCCCCGGGGGATGAAGAGGATGTATGTCTCCATCTTCGCTCTTCCCGAAGGGCACCTGCGCACACTCGGTCTTGTGTCGATGCTCGCCGGTCTGCTGATCGTCTACGTCGCCACCCGATAGAGCGCCGCTCGAAAGGCCCCTCCCACCCCTCGGCCGACCTTCCAACAGATCGAAATCAATTGACTTTAAGTCTCGTTTTATGGTTGATTTAGACCCGGTTTTTCGCGGGGATCGCAGCGCGTCGCACGTTCCGAGCCTGGACGATTTCGCCTTCGACCTCCCCGACGACCTCATCGCCCAGCACCCCTGCGCGGATCGCGACGCTTCACGTCTGATGGTCCTTGGCCGGGCAGACCGCTCGATTCGGTCCGGGCGTTTTCCCGGAATCGTCGAGCACTTTGTCCCCGGCGACGTGCTGGTACTCAACGACACCCGCGTCATCCCCGCCCGCCTCCTCGGCGAGAAGGAATCGGGGGGGAAGGTCGAGGTTTTCCTCCTGGAGCGCAAGGCAGGCGAGGCCGAGGACTGGCTCTGCCTGACCCGCTGCTCCAAGCCGCTCAGGGAGGGGGCCAAGGTCCTTCTCGGCGGAGAGCTCGCCGCAACGGTGCTGCCGGGCGCGGAGCCTCCCCACCGCCTGCTGCGCTTCGCGTGCGAGGGCGATTTCAGGGAAGTGCTGGAGCGGGTGGGGCGCATGCCGCTCCCCCCCTACATCCGCAGAGAGCCCGATCCCGCCGACCGGGAGCGGTACCAGACGGTGTTCGCCAGCACGCCCGGCGCGGTGGCGGCGCCCACCGCCGGCCTGCATTTCACCGAGCAGATCCTTGGCGCCTTGCGCGACCGGGGGGTCGAGATCCGTCCTCTCACCCTCCACGTCGGGCTCGGCACCTTTTTGCCGGTGCGCACCGACGATCTTCGCGAGCACCGCATGCACAGCGAGACCTATTTCATCCCCGAGGCGACCGCCGAGGGGGTGAACCGTGCCAAGGCCGAAGGGCGCAGGATCTTCGCCCTGGGGACGACGACGACGCGGACCCTCGAGTTCGCCCTCGACGAGGGCGGGCGGCTGCAGCCGGGAGGAGGGTCGACCGACCTCTTCATCTACCCGGGGTTCCGATTCCGGATGGTCGATGCGCTGATCACCAATTTTCATCTGTCCCGCTCGACGCTGCTGATGCTCGTCAGCGCCTTCGCGGGGCGCGACTTCGTCCTCGAGGCCTATCGCCGAGCCGTCGAAGAGCGGTTTCGCTTTTTCAGCTACGGCGACTGCATGCTGATTCTATGACGCCCTTTTCCTTCGATCTTTTAAAGACGGACAGCCGCACCGCGGCGCGTCGCGGCCGAATGACGACCCGCCGCGGAACGATCGAGACTCCCGTCTTCATGCCCGTCGGCACCCAGGGGACGGTCAAGGCGATCCTCCCCGAGGCATTGAAGGAGATCGGCGCCCAGATCATCTTGAGCAACACCTATCACCTTTTTTTACGCCCCGGGCACGAGCGCGTCGCGCGCCTGGGCGGGCTGCACCGGTTCATGAACTGGCCGGGTCCGATCCTGACCGACAGCGGGGGGTTCCAGGTCTTCAGCCTCGGCGATCTGCGCAAGATCGATGAAGGCGGGGTCGTCTTCCAGTCGCATCTCGACGGCGCGCGCCACACCCTCACCCCCGAGCTTTCGGTGGAGGTGCAGCAGGCGCTCGGCGCCGATATCATCATGGCCTTCGACGAGTGCATCCCTTACCCCTCCCCCCGAGAGTATGTCGCCGATTCGACGAAGCGCTCCGGGCGATGGGCGCTGCGCTGCAAGGAGGCGCGGCGAGCCGACGACGGCGCCGCCCTCTTCGGCATCGTCCAGGGCGGGATGCATCCCGACCTGCGGCGCGAGAGCGCGCAGGAGTTGATCTCCATCGGCTTCGAGGGGTACGCCGTCGGCGGCCTCTCGGTGGGCGAGGAGGCGTCCCTGATGTACGAGATGATGGAGTGCACCGTGCCGCATCTGCCTGCGGATCGTCCGCGCTACGTCATGGGCGTGGGGACGCCGGAGAATCTCGTCGAGGGGATCGCCCGGGGGGTCGACATGTTCGACTGCGTCATGCCGACGCGAAACGCCCGCAACGGCGTCCTCTTCACCTCGTTCGGCAAGCTCGCCATCAAGCAGGCCCGATATAGCGACGACGAAGGCCCCGTCGATCCCGAGTGCGGCTGTTATGTCTGTCTCAATTACAGTCGCGCCTACCTGAGGCACCTCTATCAGAGCAACGAGATTCTCGCCTCCATGCTCAACACCCATCACAACCTCCACTATTACCTGGGTTTGATGGAGAAGGCCCGCGCGGCCATCGAGGAGGATCGCTTCGAAGCGTTCCGACGTGATTTTTACCTGCGACGCTCGTCGCATTAGTGCCCCGGGGCGGAAACGGAGCGGGTCCGGTTTCTCCCCTGTTGACCGTTTTTTGAAGTAAACGAACTCTCACGCATTATTCACAAGGAGGTCCGGCTCATGGTTTCCGAAGCATACGCAATGGCATCGAACGGCGGACAGGGTGGTGGTACCGGCTACGAAGGGATCATCATGCTGATCATCATGTTCGCCATCTTCTACTTTCTGCTGATCCGTCCCCAGCAGAAGAGGGCGAAACAGCACCGGCAGTTGATCGAAGCACTCAAGGTGGGCGATAATGTCGTCACCGCCGGTGGTATCCACGGCAAGGTCGCCGCTGTCCAGGATTCGGTCGTCACCCTCGAGATCGCCACCGGCGTCAAGATCAAGCTCAACCGTGCCTCCATCGTGAGCACCAAATCCGAATTCTGATTCACACCCCACCTATCACAGGTGTTCGAAAGGCGGGCCCCCGGAGGGCCCGCAACCATAAAAGGAGAATTCAACTTATGTCCAAGAGCATCAAGCTGCGGGGACTGCTCGTTCTCGTCCTCCTTGTGCTGGCGCTCGTCTCTTTGGCTCCTACCTTTTTCGCGAAGTCTCTCCCCGACTGGTGGACCAATACCTTCGACCCCGTTCATCTCGGGCTCGATCTTCAGGGCGGGATGCATCTCGTGCTCGGCGTCGAGGTGGACAGGGCGGTCGAGAGCCGTGTCGACAGTTTCGCCGATCAGATGGAGACATTCCTGCGTGAGAGGGACATCGTCTTTCGCAGCGTCAGCCGCGTCGCCGGCGACCGCCTGGCGGTAACCGTCTACGACCAGCAGTCCGCCGCACAGCTCGATGCGATGGTTCGCGAAGTCTTTCCCAATCTCGAACCGGCCACTGTGCAGACGCAGGCGGCCTTCGTCGAGAGACACTACCGGATCACCGAGCGCGAGGTCGCGCAGATCAGGGACTGGGCCGTGCGTCAGGCACTGGAAACGCTGCGCAACCGTGTCGATGAGTTCGGCGTCAGCGAACCGACCCTTCAGCGTCAGGGGGACGACCGGATTCTCATCCAGCTCCCCGGGATTTCCGATCCCGAGCGCGCCATTGCCCTGATCGGCAGAACAGCGCGACTCGAGTTCAAGTTCGTCGCCGAGGATGCTTCGCCCCAGGCGGCTCTTCGCGGCGACATCCCCGCGGGGACCGAGCTTCTGCACGAGCGGCGCGTCGACACCCGCACCGGCATCGTCACCGAGACGCCGATCGTGGTGCATCAGGCGACTATCATGACGGGCGATCTCCTCTCCGACGCCCGCATCGGGATCGACACCCGCTTCAACGAGCCGTACGTCTCGATGGAGTTCAGCCCCGTCGGCGCGCGGCGTTTCGACCAGATCACCGCCGCCAACGTCGGCCGCCGCCTCGCCATCGTGCTCGACGACACCGTCTACTCGGCGCCGGTCATCCGCGAGCGGATCTCCGGGGGGAGGGCGCAGATCAGCGGCTCCTTCACCGAGCAGGAGGCGACCGACCTGGCCATCGTGCTGCGCGCCGGCGCGCTCCCTGCGCCGGTCAACATCCTTGAAGACCGCACCGTCGGCCCTTCGCTCGGACGCGACTCGATCCGTCAGGGGGTCGTCTCGGCCATCTTCGGCGGCATCCTCGTCGTCGCGGCGATGTGGCTCTACTACCGCTGGGCGGGGGTCCTCGCCACGCTGGCCCTGGCCTTCAACATCGTCTTCATCCTCGCCATCCTCTCTCTGTTCGGCGCGACGCTGACGCTGCCGGGGATCGCGGGGATCGTATTGACGATGGGCATGGCCATCGATGCGAACGTTCTGATCTTCGAGCGAATACGCGAGGAGCTTCGCCTCGGCAAGACGGTGCGCTCCGCCATCGAGGCCGGCTACGCCAAGGCCCTTTCGAGCATCGTCGACGCCAACGTGACGACGCTGATCGCCGCCCTGGTCCTCTTCCAGTTCGGCACCGGCCCCGTCAAGGGCTTTGCCGTCACTCTTTCGGTAGGTATCGTTTCATCCATGTTTACAGCCATTTTCGCAACTCGGGTCGTCTTCGACTATTTCCTGGAACGCCGCCATCCCAAGCGGCTCAGCATCTGAGGGAGGTGAGGCGATGGAAATCATAAGGCCCGGAACCAGAATCGATTTTGTCGGCAAGATGCGCATTGCCGTCTTCTTCTCGCTCGCCCTGATCTTTATCGGCATCGCTTCGCTGGTCGTCAAGGGCGGCCCAGCCCTCGGCATCGACTTCGCCGGGGGGACCGTCGTGCAGGTCAGGTTCGATGCGCGCACAGGCGCCGAAGAGATCCGCAGCGCCCTGCGCGACGTCGACCTCGGTTCGGTGACCGTCCAGCAGTTCGGCGACGATCCGACCGAGTTCCTGATCCGCGCGCAGGAAACGAGCGCCGAGCTCGAGCGGCTCTCCCAGCGGATTCTCGTCGATCTCGAGGCCGCTTACGGCGCCGGGACCGTCGAGATCCGCCGCGTCGAAATGGTCGGCCCGCAGGTCGGCGCAGAGCTGCGAATGAAAGGAATCCTCGCCCTGGCGTACGCACTGGTCGGAACGCTGATCTACATCTCGTGGCGATTCGAATTCCGCTTCGCCATCGGGGCGATCCTCGCCCTGGCCCACGACGTCATCTTGACCCTGGGCGTTTTCTCCCTGCTCAATCTGGAGATCGACCTGCCGATCATCGCCGCCTTCCTGGCGATCATCGGGTATTCGCTCAACGACACTATCATCATATTCGACCGCATACGGGAGAATATGGGCAAACACGGCCGAGAGGGATTCGCCTCCGTGGTGAATCTGAGCATCAACGAAACGCTCTCGCGAACGATCGTCACCTCGGGGACGACCCTGATGGTGCTGCTCTCCCTTTTCATCTTCGGCGGCGGCGTCATCCATAATTTCGCCATCGCGCTGATCATCGGGGTCATCGCAGGTACCTTCTCGACGATCTTCATCGCCACGGCCTTCGTGGTCCATTACGAAAAGAGAAAGCCCGGCAAGCTCGAAGAGGCTGCCGCCGAAGGGGGTCACTGATGAAAAAAGAGAGCATCATTCTCGGCGTCATCGTCGTCATCGTGGTGTTTCTGGTCGGGACCATCATCGTTCAGTCGGGGAGCCGCCAGACGTCGACGACGGCCGGAGCCCCCGCCGTCGTCGACGTCGAGCGCGACATCGTCTTCTTCACGCAGGAGGTGGAGAGAAATCCCTCCAACCGCCAGGCGTGGGTGCAACTCGGCAATCTCTACTTCGGCGCCAGGCAGCCGGTGAAGGCGATCGAGGCCTACGACAAGGCGCTGGAGCTGCATCGCCCGGACCCCAACGTCCTGACCGATCAGGGGACGATGTTTCGCGAGCTGGGGTGGTACGACCGGGCGCTCGACAATTTCTACGAGGCGCAGCAGGTTGATCCGAACCATCACCAGAGCCTCTTCAACATGGGCGTCGTCTATCGCTACGATCTGAACGACTATCCGCGAGCCTTCGACGTCTGGTCCCAGTACGTGCGGATGTGGCCCAATTCGCCGGGGGCCGACAGGTTGCGTCCCGAGCTCGACTTCCTGCGGGCGCAGATGCCGCAATGATCCACCTTCCTCCCGCAGTTTCGGCCCGCCGGGGCGCCCTCGCGCCTCGGCGGGCGATGGGCCGTTGAACGACGTCACCCTGCGCCGCTGGATGCGGCGGGGAGATGAGCCCGATGCGGGTGCGCTCAAGGGGCTCAGCGATGCCCTGGGCTTTTCGCCTCTGGCCGCTCGGGTCCTCTGCCTGCGCGGGGTCTCCACCTCTTCCGAGGCGGCTCTGTTTCTGCAGAGCCGCCTCGGCTCCCTTCCCGATCCGTTTCTCCTCCCCGACATGGAAAGGG
>JBJHBH010000090.1:0-13655 GCA_050485365.1 Desulfuromonadales bacterium
CCCTATGATGATGTGAGAAAGATTCACATCCCGCGCGGATTCTGGGGGCGGGCGATAGGGCTCGCCTGGCTCCTTCTTAGGCTGCCCATGTGGCCGTGGAGGGCTCTCGCTGCTTCCTACCATCCGAAGGCCAAGGCGATGCTCAGGCAGGAGTGCGACCTGTGGATCTTCCCCTCGCAGGATGCGCGCAGCTTCCAGATCCCCGTCCCCGCCCTTGTGACGGTCCTCGACGTCGTCCATCTCTATGATGGACGGCGCTTTCCCGAAGCGGCCTCGAGGTGGGAGCTTCTCTACCGCATCCCCACCTACGCCAACATCTGCCGCTGGGCCAAGTCCCTGATCGTCCTCTCCGAGATCGACAAACGGCAGATCATCGATTCCTACCAGACTCCCGAGGAGCGGCTTCACGTGATGCCGATGGTGGTGCCCTCCCATATCTACTCAGCACGGACTCCGGAAGGCTTCGACGAGAGATACCGGCTTCCCCGGAAGTTTTTCTTCTATCCGGCACAGTTCTGGGAACACAAGAATCATAAGAATCTGCTCAGGGCGATGGCGGCGCTGAAGCCCGAAATCCCCGATCTTAAGTTCGTTTTCGTCGGAGGGAAGAAAAATGCCTGGGAATCGGTCCTCGGACTCATCGACGAGCTCGGTCTGCAGGATGATGTCGTCCTCCCCGGCTATGTCCCGGACGCCGACATGCCGGAGTTTTACCGTCGTGCCAGGGCGCTGATCTACGCCAGTTGCTACGGCCCGACCAACCTCCCGCCTCTGGAGGCCCTGCATCTCGGATGTCCCATGGCACTGGCGGAGGTCACGAGCATGCCCGAGCGCATCGGCGATGCGGCGCTCGTCTTCCACCAGGACTCCGTCGCGCAGATGGCCGAGTGCATGCGGGCGCTGTGGACCGACGACGATCTGTGCGCCCGGCTTTCGGAATTGGGGTTGCAGAGGGCGAATGAGTGGGGGCAGGTTGCGTTCAACCGGCGACTGCGGGAGATCGTGGAGGGGATCCTCTTCAAGGAGCCTGCATCGAGGTCATGAGGGTAGGGATCTTCACATACGGAATCCACGGTATCCGCATGACCGGGATCGCCCGGTACACGGTGGAACTGACGCGGGCGATGGCCAAACTCGACCCGTCGCTGGAAATCGTCCTGCTCAACCCCTATTCCGAATCGCAGCACCCCTGGTACCGGGAGTTCCCAACGCATCCGCTGCCGCATCTGAAGCTCCTCCCTCTGACCGCAACGGTGGGCAATCTCGAGTTGCACCGGGCCGCGACCCGGCTCAAGCTCGACATCCTGCACGACCCCTGCGGCATCGCCCCGTTTCTGGCGCCGCGCGGCCGATACCGCAGAGTGACGACGATCCACGACACTCTCCCTGCGGTTTATCCGAAGACCCAGCCCCTTCTCACGCGCATCGTCTTTTCGACACTCGTCGCCCGCGCCGGCAAAACGAGCGATGCCGTCCTCACAGTCAGCCGGACCTCGGCGAACGACCTGTGTCGGCATTACGGATTTCCCCCGTCCAGGGTGCATGTCACGCCCAACGGTGTTCACCCGGCCCGGAAGCTTTCGCCCGAGGCGCTCGCTTCCTCCCTCGGGCGTCTCGGCGCGAGTCGCCCCTACTTCCTCTACGTGGGCGCTTTGCATCCGCGCAAGAACATCCGGCGCGTCATCGAGGCGTTCCAGAGCCTGCGGAGGCGGCACTCCGATGCGGCCCTCGTGATCGCCGGCCCTCCTTCGTGGGGGGCGCACCACGAGCTCGCGGCTGTCCTTCGTTCGGCGGGGGGGGAGAGCGGCGTCGTCTTCACCGATTTTCTCTCCGACGACGACCTGAACGCCCTCTATCAGGGAGCCCACGCATTGGTCTTCCCTTCTTTGTACGAGGGGTTCGGACTCCCCGTCCTGGAAGCAATGAGCTTCGGAGCTCCCGTCATCACCTCCAACGTGAGCGCTCTTCCGGAGGTGGCCGGCGACGCCGCCCTGCTGGTCGATCCGACCTCCGTCGAGGTCATATCCGAGGCGATGGCGCGAACGATCGAGGATGGTTCTCTGCATGCGGAACTGAAGCGGAAGGGCCTTGCGCGAAGCGCGGAATTTAGTTGGGAGAAGACCGCGGACGGGACGCTCGATGTCTATAGGACGCTCGTTGCCGGTCCTTCGAGGCACTGAAATGATCGAAGGAGACGGACAGAAGAGACAGCTGCGCGTCCTGGTCGTCATCCCCTATTTCATGCCGGCCGTCGGTTACGGCGGGCCGGTCAGGGTTTCCTTCGATATCGCCCGGGGGCTGGTTTCGAGGGGGCACGAGGTGACCGTTGCCACGACCGACGTCCTCGACGAGCGAAAAAGAGCCTCGTGCACCGAAGAACGGATCGAGGGGATTCGGGTTGTGCGGTTTCGCAATGTCAGCAATCGTCTGGCGAAGAAGATGAACGGATATCTGCCGTTTCTGTTCATCCCCTGGTTGGTGAAAAACGCCAAACGATTCGACGTTATTCACTGCCACGACTTCTTTTCCGTCCAGACGGTCGCATCCGGCCTTGCGAGCGCCGCATTCAAGGTCCCCCTTGTGGTCCAGCCGCATGGCTCCCTTTCGTCCGTTCGTCGCGCCGCGCGCTTTGCGGCGATTAAAAAATGCTTCATCGGCCTCTTTCTCGGCGTGCTCAGGCAGGCGCGCCTCGTCATCGCCCTGACGCAGGAGGAGAAGAAGTCGATCGAGGCGATCGTGGGGAATGCCCCTAAGATTGCCGTCGTCCCCAACGGAATCGATCCGCACCCCTTCGCGGACGTGTCCGAGATCGATCTGCACGCAAAATTCGGCATTCCGAAGGTAAGCCGCATCATCGGTTTCGTCGGAAGGATCTCCCCCATCAAGGGGCTTGACATCTCTCTGAGGATTCTGGCGAAACTGAAGGACTCTCACGCCTTCACCTTCCTTATCATCGGGCCGGACGAAGGGGAAATGCGGAAACTCCAAAAGGAGGCGCAGGCTCTGGGGATCGCCGAACGGGTCGTCTTTGTCGGAATGCTCAGTGGAGAAGAAAAGCTGCGCGTCATGAAGTCGTGCGATCTTTTTCTCTTCACCTCCAGGGATGAAGGGTTGCCGATGACGGTCCTTGAGGCGGCGGCCCTCGGGATACCCCAGGTCCTCTCCAGGGAGTGCAACGTGCCGGAGGTGGAAGAATACGGGGCGGGCTATGTTCACCCCCTCGAAGATGTCGACACTCTGGCCGGAAGTGTCGCATCGATTCTTGATGAAGACGATCTCCGGAGAAGACTTGGCGGCAATGCCCGAAGGATGGTGCGGGAGAGATTCGATTCTCGTAAGGTGCTCGACCGCATGGAAAACCTGCTGACCGAAAGCGCCGCCCCATGAAACGAGCGCCTTCCTTATCGATCGTCATGCCGAGCTATCAGCAGGGGTCCTTCCTGGAGGAGGCGGTGCGCTCGGTTCTCGATCAGGAGGGGGTCGAGGTCGAGCTGCTGGTAATGGATCCCGGCTCCACGGACGGTTCGCGCGAGCTCCTTCTGGCGCTGAAGAAGGAATACGGCGACAGGCTGCAGCTTCATTTCGCTCCCGACGACGGCCAGGCTGACGCCGTCAACCGGGGGATGGCCCTGGCCGCAGGGGAGATCCTCGGCTGGCTCAACTCCGACGACCGCTTGCGCCCCGGAGCCCTGCGCACTATCGCCCCCTTCTTCTCCGACGCTGGGCCGCGTTGGGTCTACGGCCGCTGCGGGATCATCGACGAAGGGGGCCGTTCGATTTCGCGCCCCATTGTCTGGTACAAAAACATGCGCGGACAGCGCTTCTCCCTCTACAAGTTGCTGACGGAGGACTTCATCCCTCAGATGGCCACCTTCTGGAACCGCTCCCTCTGGGATGCTTCCGGAGGTCTCGACAAGAAGCGCCATCTGGCGATGGACTACGATCTGTTCCTGCGTTTCGCCCGCATCGTGAAACCGTCGGTGCTGACCTCCTACCTGGCCGATTTTCGGGTGCATCGCGCAGCAAAGAGCAGTCGTAAAGTGACTGCGCACATGGACGAGGCGTATCGGACGGTGTGCGAACATGCGGCGGGCCTCGGATGGCGGGGGAAGCTCTCCCTCGCCCTCCACCGGATCTACGCCTTCAGAACGATGCTGGTCTACCGATTGATCAAACCCTGAACGAACTCATAGGGCCGATGAATTGAACCGGCCTCACGGAGTCTCAAAGCCATGCATCCTCCCTTCGTTTTTGATCGCATCCAGATCTTCTCGCTCATCTTCAGCCTTTTTCTCCTTTTGTTCATCTTCAGCCTGGTGAAACACAAGCGCATCCGGGAGGAGTATTCCATCCTCTGGTTCGCGATGAGCATGTTCCTTCTCTATCTTTCCTTGGATCGCTTCGCCATCGACCGACTGGGGGCACTTTTCGGCATCGCCTATCCTCCGAGCGTCCTGACGCTGATGACCACCGGCTTCACCTTTTTGCTCCTCATCCATCTCACCGTCGTCGTCACTCGCCTCTCCGATCAGAACAAGGAACTGATCCAGGAAATGGGACTCGGCCGCTCGGAGGGGGCGAAGGGTGAAGGGAGAATTCTCGTCATCGTCCCCGCCTACAATGAGCAAGAGAGCATCGAGGACGTCATTGAAGATCTGGAGAGCGTCAGTCTCACCATCGACATCGTTGTGATCAATGACGGCTCCTCTGACGGCACATCGCGCATGGCGCGCGCCGCCGGACGGGCGCGGGTTGTCGATCTGCCGAAGAACCTCGGGATCGGCGGAGCGGTGCAGACCGGCTTCAAGTACGCCGCCCGAAACGGCTACGACGTCGCCGTGCAGTTCGACGCCGACGGCCAGCACATTGCCGCAGAGATCCCGAAGCTTCTTCGCCTCTTGCGGGAAAATGGCGCCAACATGGTGATCGGTTCGCGCTTTCTCGGGGAGCAAGGCGGCTATCGCTCCACCTTTGTCCGCCGCATCGGAATCCGCATCTTCCGAAATCTCAATTCGCTGCTGATCGGCCAGCGTGTGACGGACAACACCTCGGGTTTTCGGGCTTACGACCGTAGGGCTATCGAGTTTTTGGCGGTCCATTATCCCGTCGATTATCCGGAGCCCGAAGCGGTCATCCTCCTCGGACGGAATGGATTCAAACTTTCGGAAGTCTTCACCCGAATGCGCGAACGACAGGGGGGAGAATCGTCCATCGCCGGGATCAGGGGGGCTTACTACATGACCAAGGTGTTGCTGGCCATTCTGATGACCGCACTAAGAAAGCCGATCGCAGTCGGAGGCAGATGACCTTTTCTGGCCGATGGCGATAAAATCCCGAATTTTTCCTGCCGATATTTCCAAAGCCCCTGCCTGCCTTTTCCCTTCTTTCATTCCAGTTTCGCCACCTCAAGTAACGTCTAGGTGGAAAGCAAAAAAATAAAAAAATTTTGCTTTGGCCTGCAAATTAAACACTAGTGTGGTTAAATAGACGGTAATTAGAAAAAAAAAATTAAAGAATTGTTTTTGTGCGCTCTTCCTAGTGTTCTCCGCCTGAGATGGAGACAACCACCGCTTTTTCCTACCCTGATTTCGGCCAAGCCTGATGTCCGGGGCGAATGGGTTGCCTCGGGGATCGTTCTTTCTGGATGCCGCATTCTGCGAGGCTACAGGGCGGTGCAACAAAGCAGGCATTCTCTAAAGGGAGACGAGGGCAATGAAGACGATGAGAGAGAAGGTGAAGGTCTTGAAGCTGCTTCCGGTTGGGCTGCTCGCCGCTGCGTTGATGGGCGGCTGTTCGGGGGATACCGGCCCTCCGGGGCCTCCCGGCCCTCCGGGCACGGAGGCTCCGGTGACACCCACCACCGCCGTTGACACCTGTGTGGTCTGCCATGGGGACGTCGCCGTGTTCTCGGCGCGTGAACAGCATGATGCTTTCGTGTCGAGAGCTGCAACTTGGGATGTCCTCGATGTTGAAGTTGACGAGAGCGATGTCCTCATTCATGTGTTTATCGATCCTTTTCAGGCGAATGGAAATCAATTCACCAATATCGTCGGCGACTTGCGCTACATGCGGGTGGAGGACGGCGAGGTGCGAAGCGCCAATTATGCTGGGGACGCCGAGGTCATTGCCGATGAGGACGAGGCCGGGGTCTATACGATCGTCATCGACGCCGCCGGCCTTGAGGGTTGGAGCCCTGAACAAGAGGTTACCTGGCGGGTGCGGCTGAACGCTGGGACGACCTACCCTGAAGCGTCTGTGGTGGCTTACCAGAATGCTCGTGTGATGACGTCGGTGAGCAATCAGGCGTGCATCAACTGTCACGGCCCCAACATCTTTGTCAACGCCATGGGGCAGTATGAGAGCGTTGCGACCGATGGGGACGGAAACCGACGTGAAATGACACCGGGTCGCGTTTACCATTTCTCCGCTTATGGTGTCGAATCCTGCATCATGTGCCACTCTGCGGGGAACCACGTCATCGGGGACTACAATCGCATGCTCTACTATGCGCACAGCATTCACAGCTCTAACAATGTCAATCAGATCAACGCCGAGCAGGGCGGGCTCGAGGTGAAAGAGGGCTGGAACTGGTCGGTCCGTTATCCCGGCGACATGCACAACTGCAGTGCCTGTCATATGGGGGAGGAAGATCTTAGCCATGTTCTGGAGCATCCCTTCACGCTGGATGTCTGTGCCAGCTGTCACGGCACGACCGTGGCCCGCACAACCGTAAACGCCATTGACTGGGATTCTTTCACCTGGAATCCGGCCCTTGGCGTCGAGGGGCTGCATCGTGGGCTCAGCCCTTTGATCGACTGCAGCGCCTGTCATGTCGAGGGTGGGATCGCTCGATCCACCGTCGGCGACTACCACGTCGGTTTCAACCCCGAGTTGAGGGCTGCCGAAAATCTCAACATGGAGATCACGGCGGTTGAGTCCGCCGGCTTCGGCGCCCCCATTCGGATCCACTGGGAAGCCTTCGACGACGAGGGCGCGCTTTACGACGCCTGCAACACCGATCCCGCGGCCGGGCCGACTTTCCTCGGTGAGTTCGCGGTACGCATCGCCTACTTCCAGGGCGACGACATCGCCAACGTCGGGGTCGGCACCTTCGGCCAGCCCGGCGCCACCACCCCGATCAACGCCACCACGACGACATGCGATGAAGGTCGGGCGACGACGACGGTGAATCTGCATGAGGGTGCCGTGGCCGAACGGGCCATGATCTCTTTCGACGGTCGGCCGCGTCTCGACATCGAAGGGTTCCCCAATCAGCAGGCGCGGGTTCCGGTCCCCAGCTTTGCGTTCATGATCGCCGACGGCGCCGAGAGCTCGCGTCGCCAGATCGTCGATACGAACAAATGTATCCAGTGCCACCTGGGGAACATGTACCGCCACGGCGGCGGTCGCAACGACAACATCGAGGCGTGCATCGCCTGCCACAACCCCTCGGCCACCGACCAGGGGGTCCGAGCAGCGCTGGGGATCGACGCTTCCAATTCGTATGACCGCAAAATCGCAGAGAGCTTCAGCATGGCGTACAACATGCACGCCGTTCACGGCGTAGGGGAGCGCGACGCCTTCTATGTGGTCTATCGCAATCGTGGAATCTACGGTTACGGCGGTCCGACGACGGCGCCGCGCAACTGGCCCGTTGACATCGAAGGGAACCCGGCAGCCAATGCCCCGGGGGCCGAGGTGTTCGGCAGCGATCCGCCCGCCAATATCACCCACTACCTGAAGCGCGTGAACTTCCCCAATCGTCTCAACAACTGCCTGGCGTGCCACTTCGAGGGGACGTACGGCATTCCGGACCAGAGCCAGGCACTGGCCATCAGCGTCGATTCCGGGGCCGACGGCGCCGATCAGACCGACGACAGGTTGATGTCGCCGGCCACCGGGGCCTGCATGAGCTGTCACCAGTCGGGAAGCTCGGCGGTGCAGGCAGCCCTGCGGGGCCATGCGGCCATGTTCAGCTGGGAGCCTCAGGTCATCGAGGGGGGCAAGGAAGCGGTTCTGGAAGCCGCGCAATGACCTTGGGTTTGGACTGAAGTAACACACAGCGGCCCTGGCCCCGGCAGCACAGGGGCAGGGCCGCACATTGGAAGGGTGTCAAACGACGAAGAGGTGAGCCGTTACGGCTCACCTCTTCGTCGTTGAAGCGGTTTACTCGGCTGCGGTGGTCAGCAGCGGGCGGGGCGTCCTGTCGGTGTTGGGCGGCAGGATCGGGTGCTGAATCTGCGGCTGGTCGCCGGTGAGGGTGTGCATGAAGGTGGTGATCCTGGCGGCCTCGTCATTGCTCAGCGAGATGCCGAGCTGGGCCGAGCCCATGATCTGCACCGCCTCGGCGAGGCTCCACACCTTGCCCGAGTGGAAGTAGGGGGGCGTGATGGCGATGTTGCGAAGTGACGGCGACTTGAAGACGTATTTGTCGGCGGCGGTGTTGGTGACCTCGAAGCGGCCGACGTCCCCGGCGGGGCGAACCTCGGCGGGGGGGGCTTCGACGACGCCGAAGGGGAAGTAGCTGGTGCCGCCCATGTTCACGCCGTGATGGCAGCTGGCGCACCCCTTGTCGACGAAGAGGCGCAGCCCTTCGATCTCCTCGGCGCTCAGGGCGTCTCTCTCCCCTTTGAGGTAGCGGTCGAAGGGGGCGTTGGGGGTGATGAGGGTCGCCTCGAAGACTTCGATGGCCTTGGCCATGTTGTCGAAGGTGACCGCATCCTCCTCACCGGGGAACGACTTCTCGAAGAGCTCCACGTAGGCGGGGAGGCTCTTGAGGGTCTCGACCACGCGCTCGGGGGTGTTGTTCATCTCCACCGAGGCCTGTACCGGCCCCTTGGCCTGCTCGGCCAGGTCCTGGGCGCGGCCATCCCAGAACTGGGCGATGTTGAAGACCGAGTTGAGGACGGTGGGGGCGTTGCGGGGGCCGGCCTGCCAGCCGTGGCCGACGCTGGTCTCCTGCAGATCGACGCCGCCGAGGCCGACGTTGTGGCAGGTGTTGCAGCTGATGAGCTGCGAGGCGCTCAGGCGCGGCTCGAAGTAGAGCATCTTGCCGAGCTCGATCTTCTCGGGCGTCGCCGGATTGTTCGGCAGGACGGGCGCTTCGTCGGGGATCGGCTGAAAGAGGGTGCGCACGCGCTTTTCCAGGGCATCGTCCGCGCCCGCGTTCGCAGCCAGAGCCAATCCGGCAGCCAGACAGATCATCACTTTTTTCACCATCTTCGTTTACCTCCTTGGAAAAGAGTGTCCCTCCGAGATCGAGGGGAGTGGGCGGCTGAAGCTGATCCGCCGTTTGGATAAAGAATATCAACGGATAAGAATTATCCGTATGATAATGATTCAAATTTGATTGTCAAGGGAAAAAGTTCATCAAGCGAAAAAGGGGGTCTCACGCCGCGGTGTCCGCGCTTAATGAAAGTAAGTCATTGGAAATGAAAGGAAAATCTGTTTGACAGTTCAAATTATATTGATCTAATAAGTGGGCTGCCAGGGATCGAGATGGAGAGCTCGGTGGCTTGTATCCATTCGGGGATGCTCTTGATTGTCATCTGCAAATGACTTGGCGGAAGAAGAAGATCTTGTTTCGTAACCACAAGGCAAAAGGAGAATGACGATGAGGATTCGCGGCAAGTGGAGGTATTTGGTTCTGTCTGGAATCGTTTTGGCAGCGATGGGGGTGACGGGGTGCGGCAGTTCGAGCGGAGATCCGCCCCTGCCACCGCCGACGCCTCCGACAGCTGTAGCGGAGAACTGTATCGGATGCCATGGCGAGGGGGAGATCTCCGGCGTCGAGCAGCATTTTGAACTGGCCCAGCAGCTCACCTACGACGCGCAGATCACGTCGATCGACGTCGTCGGGGGGGCGGACGAGGCGACGGTCGAAGTGACGATCGCGTTCACGGTCACCGATCCTGCCACGGACCAAGGCGTGCCGGGCTTGACGGACGATTTCGAGTACACCATCGCCAAGTGGATCCCCGGTGATGGACGAAACGCCGGACGTTGGCAGAGCTATCTCAATCGCAGTCGCGCCGGTACGGATGAAGGGGCCGATGTTTTGCGTGCGGCCGGAGAGCGAAACCCCGCCGAAGATCTCGGCGGAGGAAATTACGCGTACACCTTCGTGACGAATTTTGGTTCGGAAGGGGTGCCGACGTTCCTTTATTTCGGCGCACCCGACATCGATGGCGCTGCTGCAGGAATCGGCGATGATGGCGAATTGACCTCTCCGGTCGCCCTGGCGCTCCTCGAAACCCTGGATCTGAGCTGGGAAGGGGATCTGATCCACCGTATCGCCATATCGAGCCGGGCAGACGCCGCCGTTTATCGCTTCAACGCGGTTGCTGATTTTATTCCTGAAGATGGGGCGATCCTTGACGAGCTCGTCAACTGGGCCGCGACGACCGAATCGTGCAACGCCTGCCACGCCACGACGCTGCCCGGATCGCAGATGAGTCTTCCCAACGTCCACGGCGACCGGCGCTTCGAAGTGGCGCTGTGCGTGACGTGTCACAACGTCAACACCTTCGACCGATCCGTATCGACGGACGAGGCGTGGGTGGCCATCGATCTGACGACGATGATCCACCGAATTCATCTCGGCGACGAAGGGTACATCGTCGACGGTCGCGACTACAGCGGCCTGCCCTATCCCCAGACGCTCACCGGGGTGGGCGGGGTGCTGAATTGCCGCGCCTGCCACGACAACCAGTTGATGGAGCAGCCGGAAGATCGAACGGCCGAGAGCGCGGCCTTGTGGCAGGAGCCGAGCGTACAGGGATGCGGCGCCTGCCATCCGACGGTTCTGGGCGTGCCGATCGCGCAGCACTTCGGCGATACGCCGTGCATCACCTGCCACGCACCGGGTGCGGCGCTCGGCGCAGAACTGTCGCATGTCACCAATTTCTCGACGCCCAACAACCCGTTGATTCCGGACGGAGCGGCTGTGCTGACGTACGAGATCGCCGAGGTGACGGTCAATGAAGCCAATCAGCCCATCGTGCGATTCCGCGTGCTGGCCGACGAGGAACCGCTGGATCTCACGGCGGCGCAGCCGATCCAGGAGCGCATCACGTTCTCCGGGACCAATCCGAACTTCAAGATCACCTGGTCCGATCCGGTCGGTGCCGTGCAGACGCCCGTGGACTGGACGAATACGGGAGGCGAGAGCCGCACGTATTTCGATGCAAGTGAAAACCTCGGGCAGACCGTAGCCGATCAGCCGGTGACGGTGGGACTCGCCGCCATCGTCGAGAGCCTCGAGGGACCCGATGCCGACGGGTGGTTCACCACCGTGGCCGGCATCAATCCGGCGGCACCTCTGGCCTTCCCTGCCGATGCGAACATGCGGGCGGTCTTCATGGAGGGCTTCTTCACCTTCGTCAACCTCGAGAACGCTCAGATCTCCGGCGAGTCGGTGATCGTCGGCGTGAATGGCGAAGAGACGCCCCGCCGCCAGATCGTCGACATCAACAGCTGCAACCGCTGTCACGAGCGCGTCCGCTTCCATGGCGGCGGCGGGCGCGACAACAACCCCGATCACTGCGTCGCCTGCCACAACCCGAGCATGACGAGCAGCAACCTGGTGATGCAGACGAGCAACAATTTCAAGGACATGATCCACGCCATCCATGCCGGAGACCCCATCGGCGGTGAAGGGATGCGCGAGACCCCCTACATGTTCATCCGCGGACCGGAAACGGGGGGGCAGCCCTTCCAGGGCTTGCACGACTTCAGCCACGTCGGATATCCGAGCAGGCTCGCCGACTGCCGCACCTGTCATCTCGAGGGGACATATCTGCTGCCCCTGCCCGCGAACATTCTGGCCAGCACCTACGAACACGATCTGGGCGACCCCCAGCAGAGTCTGAAGACGTCTCCGGTCTCGGCGGCCTGCGCATCGTGCCATGACGGCACGGAGGCGCGGGACCACATGGTGCAGTTCGGCGGTCGGTTCCTCGTTCCGCAGGACGAGATCCAGTTGAGAACGGAACCGCCTCCGACCGAGCCTCCTGTTGAGGAGCCGCCCGTGGAAGAACCCCCCGTCGATGAACCGCCGGTGGATGAGCCTCCGGTCGATGAACCCCCCGTAGACGAACCGCCGGTGGATGAGCCTCCGGTCGATGAGCCGATCGACGGGCAGGCCCTTTATACCGGTGCGGGATGCGCAGCCTGCCATGGCCCCGCCGGGGCAGGTGTCGCCACCTTCCCGAATATTCAGAACGCAACCTTGGGAGCGCTGCGCTCCATTCAGGCGGCAGGCGGCGCTCACGCCCCCATCGCCGGCTGGAGCGACCCCGAAGCGCAGGCCGTGGTCGAGTTTCTCGCCCCGTAATCAGCGTCCAAGCTTGCGTCCGAACAAAAAGAGCGGGACCCTCTCGGGTCCCGCTCTTTTTCCTTCGCTCTGACGATTTCGTTTACCTGCCGTAGTACGTATATCCCCTCAGCCCCGCCGCGAACCCTTCGAGAATCTCCTGGCGCTCCGGGACCGAGATGGCGCCGCGGCGCACGGCCTTCTCGGCGGTGCGGCGGAAACGCTCCTGAATGTCCTTGGCGTTGTACTGGACGTAGCCGAGGATGTCGGCAATGCTGTCCCCCTCGTTCTCGCGGGTGACGTCGAAGCTGCCGTCGTCGTTGACCCGCACGCTCACCACGTTGGTGTCGCCGAAGAGGTTGTGCAGATCGCCGAGCGTCTCCTGGTAGGCGCCGACGAGAAAGACGCCGATGTAATATTCCTCGCCGGGCTTCATGGGGTGCAGCGGCAAGGTCTTGCGCGTGCCGTGCAGGTCGATGAAGTGGTCGATGCGCCCGTCGCTGTCGCAGGTGATGTCGGCGATGATCGCTTCTCGGCTCGGGCGCTCGTCCAGGCGGTGGATCGGCATCACAGGAAAGATCTGCCCGATGGCCCAGTGGTCGGGGAGCGACTGGAAAACGCTCAGGTTGCCGTAGTAGATGTCGGCGAGCTGCTCGCGAAGCCCGGTGAGCTCAGGGGGCGTCTCGGCGTCGGCGGCCTCCAGGTGATCGACGATGCGCCGGAAGATCTGCAGGACGAGGTTCTCCGCCAGCGCCCGCGAGCGCAGCGAGATCTGGCCGCGTTTGAACATCTCGCGGATCTCGTCGCGGTAAAAGGCGGTGTTGTTGTACGACTGCTGGATGGTGGCCGGGGTGAGGCGCAGCAGGGTTTCGTAGAGGTTGTGGATGAGGGGGCTCTCCCCGGTCGGAGGCGCCTCGGGGAGCGGCGCCGGCTCGAAGTGCATCACGTCGAAGACGTTGAAGACGAGCAGCGAGTAGTAGGCGACGGTGGGGCGCCCCGACTCGGTGACGATGGTCGGATGCGGAATGCCCGCCGGGTCGAGGCTCTCCATGATCACCTCAACGATATCGGCGCAGTACTCGTCCAACGTGTAGTTCATCGACTGGGTGTGGTTCGAGCGCGAGCCGAGATAGTCGACGGCCAGCCCGCCGCCGAGGTCGAGGTACCCCATCGGCGCTCCCTCGGCCACCAGGTTGATGTAGTAGCGGCACGCCTCCATGACCGCCTGGCGGATGTCGCGGATGTTGGGGATCTGCGAGCCGAGGTGGAAGTGCAGCAGCTGCAGGCAGTCGAGCATGTCGTGCTCTTTGAGTGCGTCGACTATCTCGATGAGCTGGCGCGT
>JBJHBH010000091.1:0-13538 GCA_050485365.1 Desulfuromonadales bacterium
GTTTCACGGCGCTCCTCCGAGCCGCTCCTGATCCGATTCGTCCACAGGAATGACCCGCTCGCCGGCGGTGACGAACCCCTGGCCGATGGTGATCAGGCGCACCTGCTGCGGCAGCCCCGTCACCCAGACGCCGTCCGGCTCGGCCCGAACGATCTCGACGGGATGAAACCGCGCCCGCTCGTCCTCATCGACGCTCATCGCTCCGACCCGCCCCGCATCGTCGAGGGTCAGCAGCGCCGGGGAGAGTTTGTGCGCCTGCACCGTCTCGGTGGGGATGACCAACTCGGCGCTGATCCCGGAGGGGAGGGTCTGGTCGGGGTTGGGGATCTCGACCTCGACCCGGAAGGTGCGCGTCCCCGGGTCGGCCAGGGGGGAGAGATAGATGACCTCCCCCTCGGCCTGCGTCCCGTCGATGAAGCGGACCCGCCCCGTGAGGCCCGTGCGCACCCGTCCGATCTGATGCTGTGGGATCTGCCCCACCACCCGCAGCGGATCGTTGTCGACAATCTCCCCCACGTCTCCGCCCACCGGAACAAATTCACCGACCTCGGCCAGGCGCCGGTTGACGACGCCGCGGATGGGGGAGCGGATGCGGGTGTTGGCGATCTCCTGCTCGATCTCGTGAAGCTGGGCGCGGGCCGTCTCCAGCTCGGCCAGCGCGACCCTCTCTTCGCGCGGCGCGGCGAAACCTTCGGCGACGAGATCCGAGACGGCGTCGTATTCACTCTCTCGGTCGCGCACGCCGGCCACGGCCTGGCGGCGGCGCGCCTCCCTTTCGTCGAGGCTGAGGCGGGCGATCTCGTCACCCGCCTCCACGGCGGCCCCCCGCCGCACCTGCCAGACCTCGATCTGACCGGCCGTCTCGGCGTGCACGATGACGTGCTGGTCGGGCTCGACCCGCCCCTGCAGCGCGAGAATCCGCTCGACCGGCTCCGCGTCGCGGATCTCCACCGCCACCCGCATCGGCCCCGGCTCTCTGTGCTGCGGAGGCTCGGGCGCTTCGCGCAGGACAATCCCCGAAGCGATCCAGAGCACCACCGCTGCAGCGACCAGCGCGACGCGCACGGCCCGATTGGACAGCAGCTTCTTCATCGATCTGACGGGCGGTTTAATTTGCATCACATATGAAAAAATAGCACAGCGCCTGTGAAAAACGAGCTGCGCCACGGCGAGGAGACGGTAGAAGAGGGGTTTGGGAAGGGGGGACGGAGCGAGGGCGGAGCGAACCCGTAAAAATAGAAAGGGCCATATCCGGAGGGGGGGGAGGATATGGCCCTAGCGTGGTGAACGCGTCACCACGAGACAGAAGATAATCGATCCCGCGGCCGGTGTCAATCGTGTATACGTCGCGCGGAAAAAATTTGCGGCGGAGGCGGCTAAGCCGAAGGGGGCCTGCCTTACGCCACCAGCGCGCCGGTGCAGCTCGACCCTTCCCCCGCGGTGCAGCAGTAACAGTGATCGCCCAGCACGAGCGCGGTCCCCTCCCGCGCGGCCTCCTTCAGATGCTCGATGCTCAGGGGCGCTTCGCTCCGGCCGGTGATGGCGCGGCCGAGGGCCTGGTTGAAGTCGCAGTTGTACAGCAGCCCCTGCCAGTCGACGCTGATGAGGGTGCGGCACATGATCTCAGGCGCCGCGTCGGGGTTGAAGCGCGAGGCGAGAAGGCGCAGGTAGCGCTCGTAGCACCCCCGCGCTTCGAGCTGCTCGCGGAAGCGCCCGATGGGGGCGTTGGCGAGGGTGAAGAGGTGGTTGAAGGCGATGCCGTACGTCTCGGCCAGCTCTTTTCGGTACGCCCTCTCCAGGGCGTGCTGCGGGCCGGGCAGAGCGTCGCCGCCGGGGTTGTAGACGAGGTCGAGCTCCAGCGCGTCGCCGTAGCCGAGCTCGTTCAGGCGGCGCAGCGCGGCGACGCTGCGGGCGAAGGTCCCGCTCCCGCGCTGGCGATCGACGTTCTCCTCCAGGTAGCACGGCAGCGAGGCGATCACCACCAGCTTCTGCGCCCGGAAGAAGTCGGGCATCCATTCGTATCCCGGTTCGGTGAGGATCGTCAGATTGCTGCGCACCATGCGCCGCGCGCAGAGCCCCTCGGTCCCTTCGATCAGGCGGCGAAAATGCGGGTTCATCTCGGGGCACCCCCCGGTGATGTCGAGGGTGAGCCCCGGCATCGCCGCGACGGCCTCGCCGATCCGGTCGATCACCTCGCGCCCCATGACCTTGTCCCCTTGCGGGGAGGCGCCGACGTGGCAGTGCGCGCAGCGCAGGTTGCAAAGGGTGCCGAGGTTGACCTGCAGGGTCTGCAGCGTATCGAAACGGAGATAACCTGGGTTGACTCCGCGCAGGCGGTCCTTGAATGGTTCCATCGTCGTTCATTCCTTTTCGAGACTCGATGCAGGGCGTTTTGCGCTCGTGAAAGGTCTGCGCCCTTTGCGACCCTTCACTTTTTCCGCCTCCTCCACCTCCTCGCGGCGCATGAGGCGCCCCTCCCTGTCCACTTGCGTGACCTCGGGGCAGAGCGGTCGCCGATCACCACGACATTGTAGTCGAATCTCTTCGGCTTGGAAAAGGCCCCCGAGGCGCGGCGCGATTTCAGCAGATCGACCCTCGGCCAAAGGGAAAATCCCCAGAAGGGCGAAGGAGAGGATCAGCGGCGCGGAGAAGATGTCGCCGACGCTCTCGATGAGGCCGAGGCGGGTCCCCGCGTTGACGTAGAGCATCGCCCCCGCTGCCCCGAGGGGCTCGTGCAGGTGCGCCATTGTGGCATGTTTATGAGAAGGTGTGAAGCCGCGCCCGCGCCCAATATTTTGCAAGACGACGGCGCGCAGGCTGAAGGCCGGTTTAGGCTCCTTCGCGCCCCGTCCAGGCAACGCCCGGAGCGCCTCGCCGGGTGCGGCGCCGGAACCGTAGTCATCCCCGGAGCTTGCATGATTTCATCCGTCCATTAGACTTACACAGACCTACGGCTCGATACGCGAAGCCCGACAATCCGAACCATCCGAAGAGGGAAAGCGCCCATGAGTGATCCGATCGATTTCAATAACGAACCGACCGAGCACGAAGAGCTTGACGCCCAACCGATGGACGACGAAGTCGAGATCCTCGACGAGGAGGAGGCGGCCGAGCACGCCGAGGACGAGGGCGCCGACGCCCCCTCCGAGGACGCCATCAAGATCTATCTGAAGGAGCTCAAGAAGACGACGCTCCTCAGCGCCGACGAGGAGCGGGAGCTGGCCTTTCGCATCGAAAAAGGGGACGAGGACGCGCGGGGACGGATGATCGAGTGCAACCTGCGCCTGGTCGTCAAGATCGCAAAGCGCTACATGAACCGCGGCCTGCCGTTTCTCGATCTCATCGAGGAGGGGAACATCGGCCTGATCAAGGCCGTCGACCGTTTCCAGCCTCGCAAGGGCTTTCGCTTCTCGACCTACGCGACGTGGTGGATCCGCCAGTCGATCGAGCGGGCGCTGGTCAACCAGAGCCGAACGATCCGTCTGCCGGTCCACATCGCCGACGACGTGAAGAAGATGGTCAAGATCCACCGCGAGATGCAAAGCGAGCTCAAGCGCGAACCGCTGGACGAGGAAGTCGCCGAGGCGATGGAGGTGAAGCCCGCCTACATCAACCAGCTCATGGTGCTGGCCAAAAAGACCTTCTCCATCGAGCACCCGATGGGGGACAAGGGAGACTACACCCTGGTCGACACTCTGGAGGACACCACCGCCGCCGACCCCTCGACGCATCTGGAAGACCGTCAGAAATACACCAAGATCGCCGAATGGATGGAGACGCTCAGCGAGAGCGAGCGCGAGATTCTCACGCTGCGCTTCGGGCTCGAAGACCAGCAGACGCAGACCCTCGACACGGTGGGCCAGAAGTTCGGCGTGACGCGCGAGAGGATCCGGCAGATCGAGGCCAAGAGCCTCGAAAAGCTCAGGCACATCATGGAGGAAGAGGAAGCCCGCCCCTGGATGGACGAAGATCGTCCCTGACCCAAAATCCCCCTTTCCCCTCCATCGCGCGGCGCTCATCGCCGTCGAACCTTCCATTGACTTGATGGAAATGAGTGTTTTAATGGAGGAATAAAGGACAATAAAGGTCCTTTATTGGAAAGGAGATGGAAAGATGCTTCATTACGCACTTGCCTTTTTCATCATCGCCATCATCGCCGCGCTTTTCGGTTTCGGCGGCATCGCCGGCGCCGCGGCGGGGATTGCGCAGATTCTCTTCTTCATTTTCATCGTCCTCTTCATCGTCTCGCTGGTGACGGGGCTGATTCGCCGCCCGCCCGCCTGACGACGAACGCACCTCGAGAATGCAAAGGAGACGAACCCATGATCGATAGCACAAAGGTACTGAGCGTTGCTGTCGGCGTCCTCTTCTCGGTTGCCGTTCTCGGATGTGAACGGCAGGGGCCGATGGAGCGCGCCGGCGAAAGAGCCGACGACGCCGTCGAAGACGTCAGGGACGCCTTCAACGGCCCGGGCCCCATGGAGCGGGCCGGAGAGCGAGTCGACGACGCCGTCGACAGCATCACCGAATAAGTCCCAACGGGCGGGATCTGCCCCGCCCGCAATCATCATCCCAGGGCCGGATGCCACGCGCATTCGGCCTGTCGCTTTTTCAAAGCCGCATCCTTCCGCCTCCTGAAACCGTTCGCTTCTTCACTGGACAGCCGCGCCCAAAGGGATAGATCTATCGTAACGGTTCAGCGCGTTTGGGGTCGCAGCTCACATGGCAAGGATCTCTGGCGCCATGGACGGCGAAAAGCGTCCCTTGGCATGGGAGTTGGGACCCTATGCTGAACGGTTACGATCTCTCCTGGCTCTGCGGGAAACTGCGGTTTGCGGGGGAAGCGAGGCGCCCGGATGAAGACACGGTTCTTGAACTTCTGGGAGAAGCTGCGCACCAGCTACTGGTTCGTCCCGTCCCTGATGGCGGTCGGAGCGATGCTGTTCGCCTACGGCATCAACGAGCTCGACGAGATCTGGACCCCCGAGTGGCTCTGGGAGAGCGGCTGGGCGCACAAGAGCGAACCGGAAGGGGCGCGCGAGCTCCTCTCCACGGTTGCCGGGGGGATCATCACCGTCACCGGTGTCGTCTTCTCGGTCACCATCGTCACCCTCTCGCTCGCCTCGCAGCAGTTCGGGCCGCGTCTGCTGTACAACTTCATGCGCGATCGGGGAAACCAGCTCGTTTTCGGAATCTTCATCGGCACCTACCTGTACTGCCTCATGATTCTGCGCACCATCCGCCAGGGCGATGACCCCTTCGTCCCGCACCTGTCGGTGGCGGTCGGTTTTCTCCTCGTCCTGCTGAGTCTCGCCGTCCTCATCTACTTCATCCATCACGTGGCGGAATCGATCCAGGCGATGGGCGTCATCGCCTCGGTGCATAAAGACCTGCTGACCAAAATCGCGAAAATCTTCCCCGACCCCATCGACGCCGCGGCGCCGTGGCCGCGGAATGCCGAGCGCGAGCTGCCGGACGATTTCGACCGACGGGCGATGAAGATCGAGGCCGAGCGGACGGGATACCTGCAGGCGGTCGACGTGGAGGGGCTCTTGAAGGCGGCCCGCCGCCACGATCTGCTCATCCGATACGAGCACCGTCCCGGGCATTACGTGTTCCGGGGGCTGACCATCGCCCGGGTCCTGCCGCCGCAGCAGGGGGGAGAGGATGCGTGGCGCGAGACGGTGTGCGAGGCGTTCATCATCGGAAAGCAGCGCACGCAGGAGCAGGACATCGAGTTTCTCATCGGCGAGTTGGTCGAGATCGCGGTGCGGGCGCTCTCCACGGGGATCAACGACCCGCAGACCGCCATCACCTGCATCGACCGCATCGGCTCGGCCCTCTCCGATCTGGGGGGGCGCGCCATGCCCTCCCCCTACCTGCGCGACGAGCGGGGGCGCCTGCGCCTGATCACCCGGCAGCACACCTACGAGGGGCTGGTCAACGCCTCCATCGACCAGATCCGCCAGTACGGGATGGGGTCGGTCGCCGTCACGATGCGTCTGCTCGAGATGATCGGCGCGGTCGTCCCCTTCGCCCGCGACCCCTCGCGGCGCGACGCGCTGCTGCGCCAGGCGGCGATGATCGAGTGCGGCAGCCGGCAGGCCTTCAGCGAGAAATCCGACCGTGACGCAGTTCACGGACGCTACATGGCGATTCTCGACGTGGTCGAGCGCACCGAGGGCATTTCGGCGGGCCGGTGATCGTGTCCCGCGCGCCGGGTCGTGTCTTTTAATCCTGCACCGGCCACTGGGGTCGGCCGTCCGCGCCGATGAGCTGAATCTGGCGGCGCGGATAGACGCCGACGAGCCGCTCGGCGTGTTCGGGCTTCTTCAGCTCCTCCATGACGCGCAGGGTCAGCTCGCTCTTCCACCTGCGGCGCTCGCGGGCGTGGACGAGGTAGCGGATGGTCAGCTCCGTCCATGAGTCGCTCATCGACACGAAGACCTGGGGCGTCTCGGGGACGGCCGGCTCCAGTCCCGTGACGCGAAGGATCTCGGCGTAGCTCCGCGCGGGCTCGCGCATCTGCTCGCCGAGCAGATCCCGGGCGACATCGCCCAGCGTCTGCATCCCGTACCCCAGATCCGATTCGTTGGCCAGCGGCACGTCGAGCTCGTCCCAGACGTAGGGGAAGTCGCGGGTCAGGTTCACCACCGTCCCGGCGAGCACTTCGTTGTTGGGGAAGGTGATGAGACGCCCCGTCGGCTGCTCGGCCTGCACGAACCCCATGCGCGCCGGAGAGCCGATCTCCCACACCGTCGTCGTCAGAAAATCGATCTGATAGACGTCGCCGAAGACATCTCCCACCGCCACCCGGTCGCCGACCCGGTAATACCCCTGAAAGGAGTTGAGGAGCCAGCCGGTGAAGCTCTCGATGGGGGTCTGCAGCGCCCAGGAGAGCGCCAGGCCGATCAGCCCCAGAGAGCCGACCAGCGCGCGGATGTCTCCGGCGAGAACGCTCAGCGAGATGCCGGCGGCCAGAAGCCACACGACGACCCCGACGAGGGCGACAAGGGCGTTGGCCCGCTCCCAGCGCCGCAGTGTCCGGCGAAGGACGGGGCGGATGAGACGCACCAGGAGCCAGGCGACGACGAGGACGAGCAGGACGACCAGGAACTTGGGGAGGTTTGTGTAAAGCCCGAGCCACAGCCCCTCGACGGTCCGGATCGCTTCGTCGACGGCCGCCTGCCCCAGCGCCTCCGGCGTCTCCCCGGCAGCGGGGTCGGGCGAAGGCGGCGGCGCGGCGTTGTCGGCGGGGGAGGAGGCGAGGGCCGTCGCGCTTTCGGCGCCGTCGACGAGGCCGCTCTCCCACGGGGCGATCAGAAGGAGCAGCAGGCTCGTGATCGCCACCGCCAGCAGCGTCGCCTGCCGAAAGTGGCGAAGGCGCCCTCTGCCGCGGGCGAGGGGGTCGCCGGGGCGGCGGCGCACGCCGGGGCGTGGGCGGCGCGGACGCCGACTGCGGATCGACATGCCGCTGGGCTCGGCAGGGCGTCGCTTGGTCATCTCTGTCCCTCCGTCGACCCCAAAGGGGGAGCCACCGTGCGCGGGGGAGGCGCCAAGGGCTTCTTCACAAGGAGCAGTCTAACAGAGCGGCGTCGCCGTCCAATCTCCGTCCACGGCAAAAAGTGCTTCGTTGCCCGGTTTGACAGAGGAGCGTTCCATCGGTAGGTTTAATACTTTGATTCCGATTTCGGATCGGCTCCGAGAGGGGCATGCACGAGGGATGTCCGACGCGGCGCCCCTAAAGCTTGAATCGTTTGTTGTAAAGGAGGTCATCTGCATGAAGGATACGGTGCGCCGCTCGCTGTGGGCGGCGATTCTCTTTGTTCTGGCCATCGCCCCGGCGGCCGTCGCCGACGAGATCACCATGACCAACGGCGACCGACTCACGGGGCGGGTGGTCGAAGCCAAGGACGGGTCGCTCCTCTTCGACCCCCCGTACGCTCCGGCGGTTTCGCTGCGCATGGACCGCATCGCCGCCATCGCCACCGACGAGGAGGTGACGCTTCGGATGGTCGACAAGGAGGTGCTCAGAGGGAGGCTCGTCACCGTCGAGGGGGAGCTCAGGCTACTTGCGAGCGAGGCGCGCGACGAGACGGTTATCGTCTGGGAGAGGGTGCGCTCCATCAACGTCCCCGACGCCGTCTGGAGCGGCACCGTCTTCGCCGGAGGGGTGCATCAGGCGGGCAACACCGAGCGTCTCAGCCTCAACGTCGGCGCCGATGCGGTGCGCCGCACCCTCGACGACCGGCTCAGCTTCTCGTTTCTGTACAACTACGCCGAAGAGGACGGCGATCTCATCACCCGCGACGTCTACGGCGCCATGAAATACGACTATTTCGTCACCGAGCGCCTCTACGTCCTTCTGAGCGTCGAGATGCTCAAGGACAGGTTCCGGGACCTGAACCTGCGCACGGTGGTCGGCCCCGGTCTCGGCCGGCAGCTCTGGGGCGAAGACGGCCGCACCCTCGCCCTCGAAGCGGGGGTGACCTGGTTTTCCGAGAACCGCATCGTCGAAGAGGACGAGCAGTGGATCACCGCCCGGCTCGGCCTGGTCTTTCGCTATCGCTTCACGCCATGGCTTCGCTTCAGCGACACCCTCACCCTCTACCCGAGCCTGGAAGACGGCGGCGACTACACCCTGCGCAACGACGCGGCCCTCGTCACCTCTTTGGGGAGCGCGTGGTCGCTGCGCCTGGGTAACCTCTGGGAGCGCGACATCGACCCCTCCCCCGGGGTGAAGAAGGACGATTTGCGCACGACCCTCTCATTACAGTATTCGTTTTGACGGGCTCAGCGGCAGTTCCCCCGTGACTCGCTGTCGATCTCGTGGACGCGCCCGCCGCGAATATCGACCTTGGCGCACCCGCCCACATGCAGGGGGCCCTCTCGCTGGTCGAACTGCGTGCGGGGGTTCGTCGTGACCTGCCGGCCGCCGATGACCCAGGTGCCGTGCAGCCCCTCAGGCATCTGCTCCACCCAGCCGTAGAAACGCACCCGGTCGCGCTGCGCGTCGATGCGGATCTCGCCCGCGTCGCCGCCGTCCGGCGCCGCAAGGGCCATCAGAAGCACCACCCCCACAAGACCTGCCCCTTTTCGAATCGTCATCATCGGCTCTCCTCCTTCATCAAAAGTATCTCTCAAAACGGCCGAGAATCCAGAAGATGGAGCGGAGCGCATCGAAATGAATTCCCCGGCCATGCCCGCATATGATATGGTCGCACCGACCGCATCGGGTATTCGGGGGAGCGTGAAGGGAAGAGCTATGGGCAGAGACAGCCTCGGTGAAGCGGTAGCGGCCGACGACGCCTTTTTGCAGGCGGTCATCGACGGCGTGGTGCATCCGGTCTCGGTGATGGGGCTCGAAAAAGAGGTCCTGCTGATGAACAGGGCCGCACGGGAGCTCCTCGGCGACCGTCTGCAGGACGGAAAGATTCACTGCCACGCCTTCTCGCAGCACCGGGGGACCCCCTGCGGCGATTCGTGCATCGCCCTGCAGGTTCTGCAGACCAAGGCCCCCGCGCGAGCCCTGCACCGCTATATCTGCCCCGACGGCGAGGAGCGCGCCTTCGAGGTCGACGCCTCGCCCCTGATGTGCGACGGCGTCGTGAGCGGCGTCATCGAGGTCCTTCGCGACGTGACCGACCGGGTGCGCGCCGAGGAGCAGGTGCGCGAGAAAGACCGTCACCTCACCCATCTCGCCTTTTACGACTCGCTCACCAATCTGCCCAACCGCAGCCTCTTTCACGACCGCTTTCAGCACGCCCTCGAGAGGGCGCGACGCTTCGGGCGGCGCCCCGCCCTGCTCTATCTCGACCTCGATCTGTTCAAGAAGATCAACGACTCGCTGGGGCACTTCACCGGAGACAGGATCCTTTGCGAGGTGGCGCGCAGGCTGGGGCGGGTCGTGCGCAAGACCGACACCGTCGGGCGCCTGGGGGGAGACGAGTTCGTCGTCATCCTCGAGGAGATCGAGGGGGACGTGGAGCAGATCTCGCTGGTGGCGCAGAAGATCATTTCCGCCCTCGGTGCAACGATCGAGGTGGGCGAATACCGCCTGCACGTCTCGGCGAGCATCGGCATCAGCGTCTTTCCCGAAGACGGCGACGACGTGGAGGGGCTGCTGCGCTCGGCCGAGATCGCCATGTACCGCGCCAAGGAGACGGGGCGAAACGGCTACCAGCTCTTTCATCCGGAGATGAACCGGCAGGCCGCGGAGGCGCTCCTTCTCGAAGCGCATCTGCGCGAGGCGCTGCACAACGACGAGCTCGCCGTCCACTTTCAGCCCCAGATCGATCTGGCCACCGGGCGCCTGGCCGGGGCCGAGGCCCTTTTGCGCTGGCACCATCCGCAGCGCGGCGCCATCCCCCCCGATCAGTTCATCCCCCTGGCCGAGGAGACGGGGCTCATCATCCCCATCGGCGTGTGGGTGCTGCAAAGCGCCTGCCGGCGCCTTCGCCGCTGGATCGACGAGGGGCACGCGCCGCTGCGCATCTCGGTGAATGTCTCGGCGCGTCAGTTTCGCCAGTCGAACCTCGTGCAGTTGGTCACCGAGGTTCTCGTCGAGCAGAACCTTTCGCCGCACCTTCTGGAGTTGGAGATCACCGAGAGCACCCTCATGGATGACGTGATGGGGGCGATCGTCACCATGCACCGGCTGAACGCCCTGGGGGTGAAGATCACCATCGACGACTTCGGCACCGGCTACTCGTCCCTGGCCTATCTGAAGAAATTTCCGATCCAGAAGCTCAAGATCGATCGCAGCTTCGTCAGCGAGCTCCAAGAGGGATCGAGCGACGCCGACATCGTCTCGGCCATCATCGCCCTGGCCCACAACCTCAAGCTGCAGGTGGTGGCCGAGGGGATCGAGACGGCCGAACAGCTCGCCTTCCTGCAGGGCGCTCGCTGCGACGTCGGCCAGGGCTACCTCTTCAGCCGCGCCCTCCCGTGGGAAGGGCTGGTCGCCTTCGCCCAAAGCCACCGCCCCGCTCCCCCCCTGTTCCCTTCTGCTTCCGTCTGATAAACTATCCCGTCTATTCACCTTGTGAGGGGGCGCGGCTCACATGACAAGGGTGTCCGGCGCCATGGACGGCGCCGGTCAAGCGGCCATGGACGGCGAAAAGCGTTCCTTGGCATGGGAGCTGTGACCCCATACTGTCACCATCGGCCCCATCGGTGCGCAGAACGCCCGCGGGGTGCGCGACTTTTTGCCGGGAAAGGATGAAATGGTGTCGGGAGGGATTCTGGTTTCGGACTTCGACGGGACGATGACCCGTCGGGATTTTTTTCACCTCGCCCTGGAGACGCTCCCCGAGAGCGCGGCGCTGTGGTGGCGGCGCTACGAGCAGGGGGAGATGAGCCACTTCGACGCTCTGGCGACGATCTTCGCCGAGCTGCGCTGCGACGAGGCGCAGGCGAGAGGGCTCATCGCGCGGATGGAGCCTGATCCGGCCCTTCGGGGCGCGTGCGAGGAGCTGTCTCGGGCGGGGTGGCGGGTGCTCGTGGTGTCGGCGGGGTGCGCCTGGTATATCGAGAAGATCCTCGGGCAGGCCGGTCTCGATCTGGAGGTGCATAGCAACCCCGGCAACTTTCACCCCGGCGCGGGGCTGCGGATGGAGCGCCCCGAATCCTCCCCCTTTTTCGACCGGGAGACCGGCATCGACAAGGCCGCCGTGGTGCGCCGGGCGCTGGAGGAGACCTCCTGCGTCGCCTTCGCCGGAGACGGACGCCCCGACCTCGCCCCGGCCCTTCTGGTCGCCCCCGAGCGGCGCTTTGCAAAGGGGTGGCTCGCCGATGAGCTGACGCGCCGCAACGAGGCGTTCATCCCCTTTTCGCGCTGGAGCGAGATCGGCGAGCGCCTGCTCGGAGGCGCCCCATGAGCGCCACGACCGTCGCCATCCCGACCCTGGTGCGCATCAAGCGCGGCGCCCTGTCGCGCCTCGGCATCTACTGCGCCCGCAGCGGCTTTCGCCGCGTCGCCGTGATCCGAAGCGCCGACATGCTCCCTTCACTGTGCGACGCCCTCGATGACTCTCTCGCGCAAGGGGAGGTCTCGGCCGTGCTGCAGGCGCCGGTGTCGGAGGCGAGCTTCGAGGAGGGGCGCCGGGTGCTCGCCGCCCTGCCCGGCGAGGCGGCGGCCGTCGTCGGCTTCGGCGGAGGCAAGGCCCTCGATGTGGCGAAGTTCGTCGCCGCCCTCGCCCGCAAGCCGTACCTGGCCGTCCCCACCTCCCTCTCCAACGACAGCTTCGCCGCTCCCGGCGCGAGTCTTCTTCTCGACGGGGCGAAGCGCTCTCTGAGCGGTGTTGTCCCTTTCGGCGTCGTCGTCGACATCGAGGTGTGCCTCGGGGCCCCCGTGCCGCTGTGGCATTCGGGGGTAGGCGATCTTTGCGCGAAGCTGACGGCGGTGCGCGACTGGAAGCTCGCCTTTCACGCGGTCGGCGAGCCGGTCAACGACTTCGCCGCCCTGCTCTCGGACGCCTCGGTCCACCAGTTCATCGCGCGGCCCGTGCGCGACGCCGAAGGGGTGCGCCTTCTGGCCACCGCCCTGATGCTCAACGGCGTCGCCATGGCGGTGTGCGGCTCGTCGCGCCCCGCCAGCGGCAGCGAGCACCTCATCTGCCACGCCCTCGATCGGTTCGCCGCGAAGCCGGCCCTGCACGGGTTGCAGGTCGGCGTCGCCGCCTACCTCGTCAGCCGCCTGCAGGGGGTCGGACACGACACGATCGCCCGCCTTCTGGACGAGACGCGCTTCTGGGATTCGGCCGCAGGGGCAGGTTTCAGGGGTGAGGAGTGGCTCGAGGCGGTGCGCCGCGCCCCCGGGATGAAGCCCGGTTTTTACACCGTCCTCTCCGAGCGCGACTGGCTGCCGCAGGTGCGGGATCTGCTCGACAGCGATCCCCGGCTCAGGGCGTGCATGGGGTGAAAAAAGACGGGCGGCTTCGGTCTTTCGCCGAAGCCGCCCCGTGCGCCAGAGCGTGCGAGACTATTTCGGTTCGGTCGGATACCCCGCCCGCGACCAGGCGTCCCAGCCGCCGCGAAGGGCGTAGACGTTGTCGAACCCCATGTTCATCAAGTGCAGCGCCAGACCGGCGCTCGTCCCCTCGCGCGGTCAGGTGCAGTACAGCACGACGGTGCTCTGTTTGGAGTAGTTGCCGGCCCAGTCGATGCGGTTGGGGGCCTCGCGCACCGCGCCGGGGATCTTGACGTCGGAGCGGTCCCAGTAGGCGCCGGAGCGCACATCGATCACGACGAGTCCGTTCTCGCCGAGGCGCTCGTTGAGCTCCTCCACGCTCATGCGCGGCACGCTTCGGCTGTCGAGATTGGGGGCGCTCGCCCCCATCAGGACCAGCGCGACGATGAGAATCGGTACGGCTGTCCACATTCGCTTCATCGGTACGACCTCCTGTGTGCGTCATCCATGCCGCGTTTGCTCGGTGCCCGGCAGCGGCGAACAGTTTCAAGTTAATCATCTTTTCGTCCAATGCCAAGCGCCCCCCCTCTTCCGCCGGGTGGGCGGTTGACCCGCGCACCGTCAAGGC
>JBJHBH010000092.1:0-13235 GCA_050485365.1 Desulfuromonadales bacterium
TGGCAGTGCAGCAGCTGCAGGCAGTCGAGCATGTCGTGCTCTTTGAGGGCGTCGACGATCTCGATGAGCTGGCTCGTGGTCAGCCCGAAGATGCTGCGGTCGCCGCTCGTCTTGTTCCAGTGGCCGCCGACGGTGGTGGCGAGCTTGGCGCGCATCCCGATGAAGGGGCGAATCCCCAGCGCCTTGCTGCGCTCGATGATGATGGGCAGCTCGGTGGGGGTCTCGATGACGAAGACGCAGCGGTAGCCGAGCTTGCGGGCGCGCAGCCCCAGGTCGATGAACTCGCGGTCCTTGTAGCCGTTGCACACCACCATGCTGTCGTCGCCGGGGAGCGAGGCGAGGGCGACGATGAGCTCGGCCTTGCTCCCGGCCTCGAGGCCGTGGCCGTAGCGGGCGCCGAATCGGGCGATCTCTTCGATGACCTGGCGCTGCTGGTTGACCTTGATGGGGAAGACCCCCTGGTAGCGCCCGGCGTACCCTCGGGCCTCGATGGCGGCGCGAAACGTCTCGTTGAGCACGGCGATGCGGGCGTCGAGCAGGTTCTCGATGCGCAGCAGCAGCGGCATCTGCAGGCCGCGCTGCGACACTCCCGAGACGATCTCCATCAGCGGCACCTGCACCTCGCCGGACGCAAAGGGGACCTTCACCGTCACCTCGCCCTTGTCGGAGAGGTCGAAATACCCCGCCCCCCAGTCGCGCACGCGGTAGAGGCGGGCGGAGTCCTCGCTCGTCCAGTCCTGCTTCAGCCTCGGATTCATCGTCTGTCTCCTGGGACGAAATCAGGGGCGCGATGAATCGCGCCCCTACGCCATCCGATGTAGGGGCGCAATTCATTGCGCCCTCGATGGTCGATGTGCATCACCCCCCGATGTTCTCCCGGGCGAAGGTCGGCAACATGAAAGCCCCGAGGTGCAGCTCTTCATTGTAGTAGCGGGTGTAGAAGCCGCGGTTTCTGGCGCGCTCCTTGTCGAAGTCGTTGACCGGGTGGTACTGCTTGCTGGCGAAGGCGAAGCTCCAGAACCCCGAAGGGTAGGTGGGGATGAACGCCTGGTACATCTCGACGATGGGGAAGACCGCCCGCAGGTTGCGGTACATGTTTTTCTGGATCTCGCCGTGGTAGAAGGGGGATTCGCTCTGGGCGACCATGATCCCGTCTTTTTTCAGCGCGCCGAAGACCATGCGGTAGAAGTCCTCCTCGAAGAGCCCCTCTGCTGGGCCGATGGGGTCGGTGGAGTCGACGAGGATGATGTCGAAGGTCTCCTGGTGCTCGCGGATGTAGGCGATGCCGTCGTCGACGTGCAGCTTTACCCGGGGGTTGTTCCCGTCGATCTCGCACGCCATGGAGGGGAGGAGCTCGATCGACTTTTCGATGACGAGGCCGTCGATCTCGCACAGCACCGCCTCCTCGACCCCCCTGTGCTTCATGATCTCGCGGATGGTGCCGCCGTCCCCCCCGCCGATCACCAGCACCTTCTTCGGATTCGGATGCACGAAGAGGGCGGGGTGGGTGATCATGTCGTGATAGACGAACTCGTCGCGCTCGGTCACCATGACGAGCCCGTCCAGCAGCATCATGCGGCCGTATTCGGCCGTCTCCACGATGTCGAGCTGCTGAAAGTCGCTTTTGCCGGAGAAGAGCGATTTCGTCACCTTCAGGGTGATGCCGGCGTTCTCGGTGTGTTTCTCGGTGTACCACAGATCCATGGGAAGACTCCTGGCGAGCGAGGCGAAAGTGCGTGCACAAGCGCCCGACCCGGCAGGCGCAAGACCTCGTAAAGATTAACAACGGCAGCGGGGCTTTGCAAATCCCTTGAAAAACTCAGATGAATACGCTCTTCACCCCCAGGTGTCAATCTATTTTTGCCCCCCGCGCCGTCGCGGCCGCAGGAGCGGGCAGTGACAAGCTATCTCCTTGACATTGCCGGTCTTTTTCTATTTACTTGTTTCTCTCCAAAAAAACCGCGCCGTGCGGCTAAAAAGGCGGAAATTGTCGATGGAATGGGTTGAAAAAATAGGGTTTGTCGGCGGCGGCAACATGGCCGAAGCGCTGATCAAGGGGCTCCTCGCGGCGGCCTTTCCGGCCGAGCGCCTCCTCGTCTCGGAGCCCGCGGCGGCGCGGCGCACCTACCTGGCCGAGCGGTACGGGCTGAGCGTGGTCGAGGACAATGCGGACGTCGTGCGCCGCTGCGACCTCGTCGTTCTGGCCGTCAAGCCCCAACTCGCCCCGGAGGTCCTCGTCCGCATCGCCTCCGTCTTCGACGAGAGCAAGCTGCTCGTGTCGATCCTGGCCGGCGTCTCGACGCGCACCGTCGAGGAGCATTTCGACGGCCACCCCCGGGTGGTGCGCGCCATGCCCAACACGCCGGCCCTGGTCGGGCAGGGGGCGACGGCGGTGTGCGCCGGGCGCTTCTCCGGCGCCGACCTGCTCACGGTGCGTCACCTCTTCGAGACGGTGGGGTCGGTGCAGGTGGTCGACGAGTCGTTGATGGATGCCGTCACGGGGCTCAGCGGCTCGGGGCCGGCCTACGTCTTCACCGTCATCGAGGCCCTCGCAGACGGCGGCGTGCGCGAGGGGCTCCCCCGCGAGACCGCGGCGGCGCTGGCGGTGCAGACGGTCCTCGGGGCCGCCGCCCTCGTGCAGCAAAGTGCCGAGCACACGGCCGTTCTGCGCGACCGCGTCTGCTCGCCGGGGGGGACGACCATCGCGGGGGTCAAGGCGCTGGAGCAAGGGGGGGTGCGCGTCGCCCTGATGAACGCCGTCGAGGCGGCGACGAAGCGCTCCAGAGAGCTGGGCGGGAAGTAGGCGGCGGCAAGGATGAAAGGATAACCGGTGGGTATCTTTTCGACAGCGGTGGGGAAGGGTCTCGCGCCCCCCACTCCGAGGGCCGCATGAACCCGTCTCTGGGGCTTGACTGGCGCCATCCGGGCGCCAGACACCCTCTGCGTGGGTGCCCCGAGACCCTTTGGTAAGGGGTTTCGTGCTCACACGACCTTCAGCTGAAGCCGCTTTCTTTGCCGCAGCAGCTCGGCGAACTCCTCGGGGGGGAGGGGGCGGCTGAAATAGTATCCCTGCATCACATCGCACTTCTCCTCGCGCAGAAATTTCAGCTGGCTCCCCGTTTCGACCCCCTCGGCGATCGTCTCCATCTTCAGCGTTTTGGCCAGCCCGAGAATCGCCCGAGTGATGGCGACGGCGTCCTGGCTGTCGTCGAGGTCGCGCACGAAGGAGCAGTCGACCTTCACCTTGTCGAAGGGGAAGCGCCGCAGGTAGCTCAAGGACGAATAGCCGGTGCCGAAATCGTCCATCGCCAGCAAAATCCCCATCTCCTTCAAGCGGTGCAGTCGGGCGATCACCTCGTCGGCGCCGAGCATGACGACCCCTTCCGTGACCTCCAGCTCCAGATAACGGGGCTCCATCCCCGTCTCCTTCAAAATTTCGAGGACCTTGTCGGGAAACCGCGCCTGGTGGAATTCCACCGCCGAGACGTTGACGGCGACGGGGATCGCCGCAAGCCCCTGCGCCTGCCACAGGCGGTTCTGGCGGCAGGCGTTTCGCATCACCCATTCGCCCAGGGGCAAAATGAGCCCGCGCTCCTCGGCGACGGCGATGAACCGGTTCGGCGGCACCTCCCCGAGCTCGGGGCTTCGCCAGCGCAACAGGGCCTCGGCGGCGACGACCTCCCCGCTGGAGAGGCAGACCTGCGGCTGGAAGACGAGGCTGAACTCCTCCCTTTCCAGGGCGCGCCGCAGGTGGATCTCGAGATTGAGCGTCTCGGTCGCCCGCACGTTCATCGTCGGGGTGAAGAAGTGGTAGTCGTTTCGCCCCCCCTCCTTGACCTGATTTTTGGCGAGCCCGGCGTTTTGCAGCAGCGTGTCGAAGTCCTCGCCGTTGTCGGGGTAGATGCTGATGCCGATGCTGGCGGTCAGGGTGATCTCGCGGCCGTTGATCAGAAACGGGCGGGCCAGGGCGTCCTGAATCCGCTGGGCGACGTGGGCGGCTTCGGTGGCATCAATCAGGTTGGGTAGGACCACCGCGAACTCGTCGCCGCCGATGCGCCCGCAGCTGTCTTCGACGCGCAGGCAGCCGCTCAGGCGCTCGGCCGTGCGGCGCAGCAGGTTGTCGCCGCTGCAGTGGCCGAGGACATCGTTGATTTTCGTGAAGCGATCGAGGCCGATGAAGAGAAGGGCGACCTGGCGGGCGGCGCGCCGGGCCGAGGCGGTCGCCATGGTGAGGCGGTCCTGCAGCAGCATGCGGTTCGGCAGGCCGGTGAGCGGGTCGTGAAAGGAGAGAAAGTGGATGCGCTCCTCCTGCCGCTTGCGCTCGGTGAGATCCTCGAACGATTCGGTGGCGCCGAGAACCTCTCCTCGCGCATCCCGCAGCAGCGCCATCTTCTGGAACAGGAGGCGCTCGGTCCCGTCGGGATGGCGAAAAAGAATCTCCCGGGGATGGACCCGCTCGGCTCCTTCGGGGCGGAGCAGGCCGCAGGCGTCGGCGCACGCCTCGAGAAAGGGGCAGTCGCGGCCGAGGACGTCGTCGGAGCCGAGGCCGGTGATCTCCTCGCAGCGGCGGTTCCAGTGCACGACCTTGCGCTCGGGGTTGACGGTGAACAGGGCGCTCGGCGACAGGCTGTTGATCAGATCGACCTCCTCCTTGGCCTTGCGCAGGCCGTCGGTGGTGGTCAGCAGTTTCTGGTGCAGATGGAGGATGCGTCGCGCCCCGTTGAGGCGCGCCTGCATCTGCGCCGCGTCGATCGGCTTGACGATGTAGTCGTCGGCGCCCGCCTCCAGACCCGAGAGGATGTCCTCTCGGCGGTCCCTGGCGGTCAGGAGCATCAGATAGGTGTAGCTCTCTTTTTGCGCCGCACGAACGCGGCGGCAGACCTCCAGCCCGTCGAGCCCCGGCATGAGCCAGTCGAGGATCGCCATGCGCGGCGCCTCGTGCGAGCTGAGGCACTCCCACGCCTTCTCCCCGTCCTCCACCGCCGTCACCTCGTACCCCTGGTTCTGCAGGATGTACTGGAGCATGAAGCGTGTGGCGGGGTCGTCCTCGGCGATCAGAATCCGTTTCAACCTATGCTTCCTCCCTCATTCTGCAATGGCGTCTATCGGCACAAGGCGAGCACCTCGGCGGAGAGCTTCCCCAGCGGGAGCACCTTCTCGACGCCGCCGTGGCGGATCGCCTCGTTGGGCATGCCGAAGACGACGCAGCTCTGCTCGTCCTGAGCCAGGGTGTGCGCCCCGGCCTCCTTGAGCTCCTTCATCCCCCGGGCGCCGTCGTCCCCCATGCCGGTCATGATGACCCCCACCGCGTTCTTCCCGGCATAGCGCGCCGCCGAGCGGAACAGAACGTCGACGGAGGGGCGGTGGCGCGAGACGAGGGGGCCCGTCTTGATCTCCACATAATAGCGCGCGCCGCTGCGTTTGAGAAGCAGGTGGCGGTTGCCCGGCGCGATGAGCGCCCGCCCCCGCAGCACGCTGTCGCCGTCGGCGGCCTCCTTCACCGAGAGGGCGCACAGGGTGTCGAGGCGTCGGGCGAAGGTGGCGGTGAAGTGCTCGGGCATGTGCTGCACGATGACGATCCCCGGCGCGTCGGCCGGCATCGCCTCCAAAAAGATGCGCAGCGCCTCAGTCCCTCCGGTCGAGGCGCCCACGACGACGACTTTTTCCGTCGTCTGGCTCATGGCGCGCGCCGCGGCGGGCGCGAGGATGGCGTCGGCGCTGAGCTTGGGCTGCGGCGCAAGGGTGCGGGCGAGGGGGCGCACCTTCGCTTTGGAGGCGGCCTTGACCGCGTCGCAGATGCGCACCCGCGACTCCTCCAGAAACTGGCGCGTCCCCAGCCGCGGCTTCTCGATGAGCTCGACGGCGCCGTATTCGAGCGCCTTCAGCGCCGTCTCCGAGCCCGACCCGGTGAGGCTTGAGCACATGACGACGGGGATCGGGTGCTGGCTCATGATCTTCTGTAAAAAGGTGATCCCGTCCATGCGCGGCATCTCGACATCGAGGGTGATGACGTCGGGGACCGCCTCGCGCATCCGCTCCGCGGCGACGAAGGGGTCGGACGCCGTCGCCATGACTTCGATCTCGGGGTCGGAGCCGAGCAGTTCGGCGAGGGTCTGGCGCACCACCGCCGAATCGTCGACGATCAGCACCCGGATTTTGCTCTGCATATGAGGACCCCTGATGACGCTTTTCAGCCGATGAGGCGCAGGTCTTCCAGCTCTCGGAGGAGCTTTCGTTTCTCGATCGGCTTCACCAGATAGGAGGTGCACCCCCCGCGGGAGAAGGCCTCAAAGACGTCGCGCGGCGACCCGAGGGCCGAGGTCATGATGATTTTGACCTCGTCCTGCGGCTTGACGCCGTTTTTCTCCTCCCACCCCCGGATCGTTTTGAGAACCTGCTGCCCGTCGAGCCCCGGCATCATGATGTCGAGGCAGATCAGGGCGTAGGGCTCCCCCGCCTCGTGGGCGGCGGTGAAGGCCTCTACGGCCTCGTTTCCGTTGACGGCCACGTCGCACGTTCCGTAGCCCGAGAGCATGCGCTGCAGCAGCGCGCGGCTGGTGAAGTCGTCTTCAACTATGAGCATTTTCATCGATGGTGTCCTCTTTGTCGGATTGAATCAGTGTTTCAAGCTGCTGCGCCACCCGGACCATCTCCTGCTGCAGGGCGGCGAAGAGGGACTGGAGGCTCTCGGCCTCGGCGCCGTCGGAGGCGCCGCGCTCCAGCGCGAGCGCCGCGTGCTGCAGGGCCGGGGCTCCGACGGCGGACGCCGCCCCCTTGAAGCGGTGGGCGGCGCGCACGACGGCGGTGTCGTTCTGCCGGATCATCGCCTCGATCTGCTCGACCTGTTTGGGGGCGTCTTCGAGAAAGACGCTCCAGATCATGCGGCACCCCTGGCGGTCGCCGCCGAAGCGCTGCAGAACGTCCTGCACGTCGATGGCCGGTGCGGGCGGCGGCGCCTCTTTGGCCGGTGGAGGGATCTGGAGCCCCTCGACGCTCGAAACGAAGCGGCGCAGATCGATCGGCTTGGTCAGGCAGCCGTTCATCCCTGCGGCGAGGCACTCGTCCATCACCTCGGGCAGGGCGTGGGCGGTCAGGGCGAGAACGGGGATGCGCGTGTTGAGCACGCCGTCGCTCCCCGCGCGGATGCGGCGCACCGCCTCCATCCCGTCCATGACCGGCATCTGCAGATCCATCAGGACAAGGTCGAAAGGCTCCTGCGCGAGGCGCCTCAGCGTCTCCTTGCCGTTGACGACGACCTCCACACGGTGTCCGCGCCCCTGCAGGATGCGGCGGGTCAGCTGCTGGTTGACGGTGTCGTCCTCGGCCAGAAGGATGCGCAGGTGGTGCAGCGGCGGCGCGATGCGCGACTCCCCTTTAGCATCACTGCGCGTCGGCGGCGCCGCCCCGTCGGTGCGCTGCAGCGCGAAGGGGATGGTGAAGGAAAAGGTGCTCCCCTTGTCCGGCTCGCTCTCCACCCAGATGCGCCCCCCCATCAGGGTGACGATCTCGCGGCAGATCGTCAAGCCGAGACCCGAACCGCCGTGGCGGCGCGTCTGCGAGGGGTCGACCTGCACGAAGCTCTCGAAGATGGCGGCCTGGTCCTTGGCCGGGATGCCGATGCCGGTGTCGCTCACCGAGAAGAGCACCCTGGCGTTTCTCCCCGAGACCGGCTCGGCCAGGGCGACGCGAAGCTTCACTTCCCCCGTCTCGGTGAACTTGACGGCGTTGGCGAGAAGGTTCAAGACGATCTGGCGCACCCGCGCCGAGTCGCCGACCAGGGCCGTCGGCAGATCCGGCTCGAGGGTGAGAGAGAGGGTGAGCCCCTTTTCGTGGGCGAGGACGGCGAAGCCCTTCATGGCGTCGTCGCAGAGCTCTTCGAGGTTGAAGGGGGCGGGGCGCAGGGTAAATTTTCCCGCCTCGAGGCGCGAGAAGTCGAGGATGTCGTTGAGCAGGCGCAGCAACGAGCGGGCGCTGTTCAACGACATCTCGAGGCACTCGCGCTGTTCGGGCCTAAGGTCGGTCCCCAGTACGTGCTCGGTCATGCCGAGCACGCCGTTGAGGGGCGTGCGGATCTCGTGGCTCATGTTGGCCAAAAAGGCGCTCTTGGCCTGATTGGCCCTCTCGGCCGATTCCTTGGCCCGCTTCAGCTCCCTTTCGGCCTCCTTGCGGGCGGTGATGTCGGTGACGAGCCCGATGGCGTAGAGCGGCTTGCCCTGTGCGCCGAAGAGCCAGACGGTGGTGACGTGCGCCCAGATGATGGAGCCGTCCTTGCGGATGAAGCGTTTCTCGTATTCGTATCCCTGGCGCTTGCCGCTGCGCACCTCGGCCAGCACCCGGGCCGTCGCCTCGCGGTCCTCCGGCGCCGTCACCGCCTTCACGTCGAGCTTGAGCAACTCCTCCTCGGTGTAGCCCAGAAGTGCGCACAGGGCGGGGTTGACCTGCAGGAAGCGCCCCTGCGGGTCGAAGGTGTTCATCCCCGCCCCCGCCAGGCGGAAGATGGAGCGAAACCCCTCTTCGCTGCTGCGGATGTGGCGCTGCAGCGGGATGTAGATGAGAAAATGGAGCAGGGGCCAGAAGATGAGCAGGGTGATGACGCTCTGCAGAAGGCGCCCCTGCACGGAGGTCGCCTCGGCGTTGAGCAGCGACGGCGCGAGGCTCACCCCCAGCTCGACGGCCGCGACGATGATCCCCGCGCTGAGCATCAAAAAGACGATCGAAAGCCGGTTCTCCTTTTTGCGGAGCCCGTTTTCGATGAGGGTGCAGACGGCCCCGCTTACAGGTTGGCGACGGCTCGGGGGCATGGCTCACCTAACGGCGCCCGGCGGTGCAGGCGCTTGAGGAAGACTTCTCCGCTGGCGGTGTGGAAGAGGAGTTTTCTCCCCTGGGTCCCGCCGACGTCGGAGGCGCGAAGAAACAGGTCGTGGTGCCGAAGGATCTCCATGGCGGCGGCGACGTTCTGGCGCCCTACCGCGGTGCAGTTGCTTCCCTCGGCGGCGTCGAACATCTCGGCGCCGCCGAAGAGCTTGATCTCGATCTCCCTGCCCAGGGCGCCCTGTCGGCGAAACTGATCGAGCAGGTGTTTGAAGCAGGCGTCGACGTGCCGAAACCCCTCCTGCGCGCCGCCGCCCGGCAGGAGCGCATGGCACATTCCGGCCAGCCCCAGCCGACGGTGGTGAAAGGTGAAGGAGACGCACGAGCCGAGCACCGTCGAGATCACGGCGGGCTCGCGCACCACGGCGATCTGCGCCGGCGCGAGATAGATCGATCTGGGTGCGGAGTCGGTTCTCGTCATAGCTTCTGGTAGACCGTCGGGGCGACCTGCACAAGAGGGACCCGGAAGCCGTGCAGCGATTCCGAGTGCCCGACAAAGAGATACCCGCCGGGGTGAAGGTGGCGGCAGAACTTGTTCATCAGCCGCTCCTGCGTCGGCTTGTCAAAATAGATGATGACGTTGCGGCAGAAGATGATGTCCATCGTCTGATCGAGGCCGAAGTCGTCGTCCATGAAGTTGAGCCGCCCGAAGCGCACCAGAGCGCGGTTCTCGGGGGCGACGCGCACCATCCCCTGCTGAGCGCCTTTGCCGCGCAGCAGGTAGCGCCGCCGCATCTCGGGCGGTACCGGCGCGATGCGCTCCTGGGGATAGATCGCTTTGCGGGCGATCTCCAGGACGCGGGTCGAGATGTCGGTGGCCAGGATCTCGAACTGAAAGCCGAGCTCCGGGCGAGCCTGCTGAACGTCGCGCAGCACCATCGTCAGGGTGTAGGGCTCTTCGCCGGAGGAGCACCCCGCGCTCCACAGTCGCAGCGTGCGGCGCACTCCAGCCTCGCCGCGGCGGATCAACTCCGGAAGGACCCGCCGGGTCAGGATGTCGTAATGCGCCGGCTCCCGGAAAAAGTCGGTCTTGTTGGTGGTGACGGCGTCAAAGAGGTGCATCAGCTCGCTGTTCATCCCCTCGGCGCTGAACAGAAAGTCGCAGTATTCGCCGTACGAGCCGAGCTTGAGGGTGCGCAGCCGTTTTTGAAGCCGCCCCGAGAGCATCGTCTGCTTCGCCTCGGGCATCTTGATGCCTAGCTCGGCGTAGATGAATCCGCTCAGTCTGTGGAATTCCTTCTGCGTCAGCTCCATCGCTCACCCCCGTCATGCATGTTGGGACGCACCTAAACCGCCATCTTCTCGTCGGCCTCGACGCCGCGCATCAGCTGCTCGATGTCGAGGATGAGGGCGACGGTGCCGTCGCCGAGGATCGTGGCGCCGCTGAGCTCGCGCATGTCGCGGTACATGCGCCCGAGGGACTTGATGACGGTCTGATGCTCGCCGACGACCCGGTCGACGACGAATCCGACCTGGGTGCCGTTGCAGCGGGTGATCACCACCTGCTGGATCGCCGGCGGCTCGCCGTCGATGCCGAAGCGCTCGCGCAGCGGTATGTAGGGCACGAGACAGTCGCGCACCCGCACCAGATGCCGGCCGTGGGCGTTCTTCACGTCCTGACGGCTGAGCTCGATGCACTCCTCGACCTGCGCCAGGGGGATCACGTAGGGGGCGTCGTCGATGCGCACCAGAAGGCTCTCGATAATGGCCAGCGTCAGCGGCAGCCTGATGCGGATCGTCGTGCCGCGCCCCTTGACGCTGGTCAGCTCGATCGATCCGCGCAGGGCCTCGATGGCGCGCTTGACCACGTCCATCCCCACCCCGCGCCCCGAGACGCTGGTGATCTTCTTCGCCGTGGAGAAGCCCGGCGCGAAGAGGAGCTGGAAGAGGTCGCGCTCGGCCAACTCCTCCTGCTCGCCGATGAGCCCCTTTTCGACGGCCTTGCGGCGGATCGCCTCGGGGTCGAGCCCCGCGCCGTCGTCGCTGATCTCGATGACGACGCTGTCGCCCGAGTGCTCGGCGCCGAGGCGGATCGTCCCGCACGGCGGCTTGCCGCCGTCACGGCGCGCCTCGGGGGGCTCGATGCCGTGATCGATGCTGTTGCGGATGATGTGCACCAGCGGATCGCCCAGCTTCTCGATGACGGTCTTGTCGAGCTCGGTCTCCCCCCCCGCGGTCTGCAGCTCGATCTGTTTGCCGAGCTCTTGCGACAGGTCGCGCACCAGGCGCTTGAAGCGGCTGAAGGTGGTGCCGATGGGGAGCATGCGGATCTTGAGCGTCTGGTCGCGCAGCTCGGCGGTGAGGCGCTCGATCTCCTCGGCGATGAGGGTCAGCTCGGTGTCGTCGCGCCCGGCGGCGGTCTGCGAAAGGCGCGACTGGATGGTGACGAGCTCGCCGACCAGATCGACCAGGGCGTCGAGCTTGTCGGCCGGAACCCGGATGCTCGTAAGGGAGTCGGCCTGCGGGGCGCTTTCGCGCCGGACCTCCCGCGCCACCTCCTGCTCGGCCAGGGCCGCCGCGACCTTCTCGGGCGAAACCAGCTTCGCCTCGACAAGGAGCTCTCCGAGGCGCTTGCGGGAGGTGATCGCCGCGCTGAGATCCTCGGCGCTCAGGTCGCCGCGCTCGATGAGGATCTCGCCGATGCGCTTGACCTCATCGTTGCGCAACTCGTCGCCGTCGTCGACCAGATCGATGAAGAGCTCACAGTCGTCCTCGACGAAGATGAAGACGTCGCGGATCGCCTCGATCCCCTGATCAGTGGCCAGAACGATCTCCCAGGCGGCGTAGCACCCTTCGTGGTCGACGTCGCCCAGGGAGGGGAGCGCGTCGGTGTGGGCGACGACGCGGCACGGCCCCAGCTCGCGCAGCTCGTTGAGGAGGGAGACCGGGTTGGTGCCGCGTAAAAAGAGATCGTGCGCCGGGCGAAATCGGATGCGATAGATGCACTTTTTCTGCCCCGTCGCACACGAGTGCGCCGCCGGCGTCGGGCCGGACGCCCCCTCGCTGTCGGGGAGGTAGCGGCGAAAGGCGTCGATGAGCTCGCGGGTCGTCGCCTCCTCGACGCTCTCGGGGGTGTTGAGCATCGCGTGGATGTGGTCCCGGGCGGCGAGCGAGAGGCTCACCAGCTGCGCATCGGCGCGCAGCTCGCCGCCGCGCACCCGCTCGTAGACCGTCTCGACCTCGTGGGTGAAGGCCGAAATGTCGTCGAAGCCGAACATCGCCCCCGACCCCTTGATGGTGTGCATGGCGCGAAAGACCTTCCCGACGATCTCCGCATCGTCGGGGGCGTCCTCGAGCTCCAGGAGGGCCTTCTCCAGATCGATCAAAAGTTCGGCCGCTTCCTCGCGAAACGCTTCCTTTTGCTGATCGTGCTGCATGAGCGGTCTCCCTTGGGTTCGGATCAGGGGGCGATCTTCCCGATCCAGAGGCAGTCGCCCTTGTCCGGCGACAGCAGGCACGCCTGGTTGCGTGCGAAGCCCGCCTCTTCGATGGCCCGATTCACCACCTCGGCACGCACCCCCGCGAGGGTCACTTTCTTGTTCAGCGCCACCGCCGTGCGATGGGCCGAGCACAGCAGCTGCAGCGCCGAGAGGTCGAGAACGGAGGCGCCGCTGCAGTCGACGACGAGCTCGGCGCTTCGATCGAGGCCGTTCAGCAGCGCTTTCTTGAGTTCGGCGGCCGAATCGATGGTCGCCGCCCCTTCGAGGGTGAGGCGCACGGCGTCGCCGGCGAGCGAAGGTGGCGGATCTTCAAGGAGGTAGGGCATGGTAATCGTCCTGTGTGGGGGCCGGATGCAGAAACGTTGTTGCCGCGTGAAGGGGGCTATCCCAGCACCTTGCGCACGACGCCGAGGAGCTTCTGCGGGTCGAAGGGCTTCACCAGCCACCCCGTGGCGCCCGCGGCCTTCCCCTTGGCCTTCATGGCGTCGCCCGCTTCGGTGGTCAGCATCAGGATCGGCGTGAACTTGTACTTGGGGGTGCTCCTGAGCTTCTGGGTCAGGGTGATGCCGTCCATGCGGGGCATGTTCAGATCGGTGATCACCAGGTTGAAGCTCTGGGCGTTGGCCAAATCGTAGGCGGCCTGTCCGTCCGGGGCCTCGACGACCTCGTATCCCGCCCCGCGCAGGGTGAAGGAAACCATCTGAAGAATCGAGCGCGAATCGTCTGCCGCCAGAATTCGTTTTGCCATGGATGTAACCTCTCCTGAAAGATTGTCATTGGCCGCCCCCGCCCGTGTCGGCCACCTCGCGGCTCCCGCAGGCTAGAACAGCTCGATATCCCCCTCGTCCATGCTCTTCTGGGAGACCGGGTTGTGCCGGATGTCGCGGATGGTGGAGGAGGCCCTCTCGAGCCACTCCTTGTAGT
>JBJHBH010000093.1:0-12977 GCA_050485365.1 Desulfuromonadales bacterium
GATCGACCCCGCCAATCCCCCCAGGCAGAGGCGATAGACCTGGTGCCACTCCACGTTTCCGCGGCGCCGATGCCCCAGGGTGCTGCTCAGGGCCGTCAGAACGATGATGGCGAGGCTCGTGGCGAAAGCCGCGTGAACAACGACGGATTCCGAGAAGCCCGCAACGGGGAAGGCCCACAGGAAAAGAGGGACCAGGATGATGCCGCCGCCGATGCCGAGTAGACCCGCGAGAAAACCGGCCAGAGAGCCGAGGATGACGAAGAGCGCGAGGACGGTCGGATCGAACAAGCTCATCCGGTCTCCCGAAAGGCAGGGGGCGGCAGGGGCGCATTCCTTGCGCCCACGTTCGAGGAGGGGGAAATAAGAAAGCCAGCCCTTTAAGGGGGCTGGCTTGAAAGCTTATGGAGGCCCCGACCAGATTCGAACTGGTGATGGAGGTTTTGCAGACCTCTGCCTTACCACTTGGCGACGGGGCCGCGGAAAACCCGGAGGTTCCGAAGCTCGGTATTGATAGCAAAACGCTATGGGAGTGTCAAGGCCAAAATCCCCGACACCACCAGCTCTCCCAAGGGAGCAGAATGATTGCATAGAGACGAGAGCTACAGCCCTGCAATTCCCTAGCGCAAAAGGAGCACCGCGGGGACTGTGTCCAGCTTTTCCGCCATGGTGGCGAATCGCCGGTCGAAGGTCGCCAGTCCCGAAAGTTCGGCGCTGGCCGAAAGATGCAGGGCATCGGCGAAATCCATTCCGGCGGCATACCAGGCGAGGGCCTGGGCGACGGCGGGGGCATCCTCCATTTCGATGGTGGGGAGGCCAAGGATGTGGAGCAGGCGTTCGTGGACAATTTCCCGAGGAAGGTTGTATCCGGCCGCGGAGGAGAGCACCCAGGCACATTCGAGCAGAACGGTCTTGAGGACGAAACAGCGGTTACGCGCCAGGAAGTCGGTCGCAAGGGCAGCCTGCTCCCGGTCGTCCTTGACCGCGTACCGCACCAGGAGATTCGTGTCGACTGCGATCATCTATATTTTCCAGCCTCTTCGCTGATCGCCTGATCCATTTCCTCAAGGGAAAGAGGTCTGCCTCGATAAACCGGGGCGGCATCGAGGGGCTCCAGTTCGGTGGGGGGAAAAATCCGGGTCGGCTTGATGACCAGTTCCGATCCCCGGTCGATAATGACGAATTCCGTACCCTCTTTCCAGTGGTGTCGGTCACGAATAGGCTTGGGCAGGACAAATTGCCCCTTACTGGAGAGCTTGATGATGGTGCCCATGATATTCTTCCTCGGTAAGAATTATGTAAGAATTCTACTCCAGATCGCCGGACAGGGCAACAGGATTAGGGATTTTCTCAGACGAGTCTGCTATTATCAACCGGCCTCCTCTCGAATTGCGATGTAGTAGGAACAGACCATGAGCAAACCCCTTACCTACCGCGGCTACGCCGCTCATATCGAGTTCGACGCCGAAGACCGGCTGTTTGTCGGCCGGCTCGCCGGTATCGTCGATATCGTCACCTTTCACGGCGAGTCGGTCGATAAATTGGAGAGCGCCTTTCATGAAGCTGTGGACGATTATCTCGACATGTCCGAAAAATTCGGCCGCCCACCCCAGAAGCCCTGCTCCGGCAGACTCATGCTCCGAATCCCCCCCGAAGTACACGCCCACGCCCTGATGATGGCAGAAGCGCACGGCAAAAGCCTTAACCAATGGGCGGCTGAGGTATTGGCAAAGGCGGAGTAGTCTGCTGTAAGCGTAGAGGCCACGAGGCGCCCCCCCGACCAGAGAGCATCCTTTACATTCGCACTGACGAGCCAACAACGAATTTTGACTATATTTTTTGTCGTATAGTTTCATGACAATATTTCCCTAACCATGCACCAAAAAAGATAACAAAAAAGCCAACAATGCGGAAAAGAGGATTTGACGTCTGATTGAAAAAATACGATACCAATAAAAAATAAAAAGTAATACTTGCTAAAATTCCAAAAAAAATGAACAACCAACCAGTAGAGCTTTTGCCTCCGAGCGGCAATGGGACACCCAAAAATTCGTTCCCTCCCTGCCTTCTGCATTACTGATGTCTTTTTTAAGTATATCCAACAGTGTTGTGTATAGTCTTTTCTTACTATTCCATTCGCCACAGAATCTACACTTTACTGCTTCTTCTTGGATTAATTCAGCACAATATTGGCACTTCTTCATCGGGATTCCTCCAAAGAATGCTTTTTTATATAAGTAAATAAAAACTCAAACGCCGCCGCTCAGCTTTGCAACTGATGCGACGGCGTCGATAGATTTGCCTTCCTTGCCCTCCCCCTCATCATCTCCCCCAGGAACAAAAAATCAGGTCTCTTTTTCTAATACTTTGATTGCAACGATGTCAACCCTTATTCAGATGAGCTGCGGAGCGAGCGCAGAGGGTGTTGGCTCAGACAAGTCAAAACCGGCCTCACGCGACGCCGCGACGACGCGACGTTAAAACCCTACCCTGCTCAAGTCGTTGCTCTTGAATTTGCCTTTCGTCGCGTCGTCGCGTCGTCGCGTGAGACGCCCTTGGATTTTCTCAGACAACCTCACCGCCGCACCCGCGAGAGTTTGAGCATGCGCGAGATGCGGTCGATGACGATGGTGAGGGCGATGATCATGAGGAGGTAGGTGCCGGCTTTTTCGAAGCGGAACCATTCGAAGTTGAAGGTGAAGAAGAAACCGAGCCCCCCTACCCCGACGATGCCGAGGACGACGGCGGCGCGTACGTTGCTCTCGAACTGGAAGAAGGCGTAGGTCATCCAGTCGCGCCACGAGATCGGCGCCGCCACGACGCCGAAGCACGCCATTCGCGACCCCATGAACGACTGCTCGAAGCGCCGGTAGGGGATGTTGTCGACGGTTTCGCTGAAGACGCGCACCAGCACCCCCATGCTGTGGATGGCGAGGGCGATCGTCCCGGCGACGAGGCCGGGGCCGAAAAAGGCGATGAAGAGAAAAGCCCACATGACCTCGGGGACGCCGCGCGACACGAGGCCGACGGTGCGCGCAAGGGCCATCTGCACGAAGCGCAGCACGCGCAGCAGCGGACGGGACGTCTCGCCGGTGAACTGGTGCGGCTCCAGTTGGAAGGCCAGCGAGTGGGGATAGGTCAGGAGGATGGCGCCGACGACGCCGATCAGGGTGCCGACGATGGCGATGGCCAGCGGGACGGTGGAGGACTTGACGACGCGCCAGACGAACCACTTCTGCAGCTCAGCCTCCCAGGCGACCCAGGCGGCGGGGCGGTAGAACTGCAGCGGGCCGTACTCGTCGAAGAGAGAGACGGCCTTTCCTGTGTCGCGAAGGGCGGCCGCCGCCTCCGGATCGCCGAGGCCGATGGTGGCCAGATCGAGGTCGGGGTGAAGCAGACGGTTGAAGAAGCGCAGGTTCCCCCACGCCTCCCCCGACAGGAGCTCGACGGCGGGGGTGAGGTAGTTGCGGGGCTCGCCCCCCGGCGCGGCGTTGTTCCCCCATCCCATGAACCACACCGACCAGGTGAGGACGACCATCACCACGGCGACGCTCATGTAGCCGCGCGACAGGGCGACGAAGGTGCTGCGGCTCTTGACGGCGCGGGGGTGGTTGGGGTCGTTGCGCAGTTGGCGCCGGATGTAGTTGGAGACGAGGTCGGCGCTGAGGGTCAGCAACAGGGTGAAGAGGATGAGGGTGCTGACCTTGTCCCACGCGCCGAAGCGCACCTGATACCAGATTTCGGAACCGAGCCCGCCGCCGCCGACGGCGCCGATGACGGCGGCGTTGCGGATGGCGCACTCGGCGCGCATGAGGGTGAAGCTCTGCACGCTGCGGGCCGCCAGGGGGCGGATGCCGTAGAAGAAGGTCTTCAGGCGCCCGGCGCCCAGAACGCGCACCTGCTCGTATTCGCGCTCGTCGATGCTGTCCCACAGCTCGCTGTAGACCTTGGCGAGGATGCCGGTGATGTTGAGGGCGAGGGCCAGCGCCCCGGTCAGGGGGCCGAGGCCGATGACCGCGACGAGGATGATCGCCCAGACGAAGTCGGGGACGGCGCGCAGTACATCCTGCGTAAGGCGGCACAGCGAGCACAGAAGGGCCAGGGGGGAGCGCAGCGGGAAGTTGCGCCGCCAGCCGACGGCGCTCTCCTCGCCGACGCAGACCGAGCGGGCCGACCCCATGGCGAGGAGGAAGCCGAGGACGACGGCGAGGGCGGTCCCCAGCGCGGCGGCCGAGAGGGTCTGCAGGGTGAGCTCCCAGGAATGACGGAGGAACTCGCGGCTGAACTCGGGGGAGGAAAAGGCGCCGAGCCACGACGCCATGCGCGCGAAGGCCTGGGCGCGCCGGTCAGGGTCGGTCAGAGAGGTGAGGTCCCACTCGGCGGCGACGAAGGAGGCCGCCACGAGGAGGAGGATCGTCGCGAGGCCGACGAAGTGACCCCAGGGGCGCTTGTGCGAATAGCGCTCGAAGGCGGGGGAGTGCGAGGCGTCCGTCATCAGTCGGTCAGCACCACGTCGTCCAGGTGCATCGCCCGGTACTCGGCGCCGTAGAGGTCGCGCAGCAGATCGCGCGTGATCTCGGCCGGGGTCCCCTGCCAGAAGAGGTGCCCGTCGCGCAGGGCGATCACCCGCTCGAAATGCCCCTCCAGAAGCTCCAGGGTGTGCAGATTGACCAGCAGCGTCGACCCCAGGCGCGACGAGAGTCCCGAGAGCAGGGCGACGATTTCGCGTCCGAGGCGGATGTCGAGCTGGCTCACCGGCTCGTCGGCCAGCATCACCCGCGGCTGCTGCACCATCAGGCGCGCGATGGCCACGCGCTGCTGCTGCCCGCCGGAGAGCTCCCCCGGCATCGACCACAGCTTGTCCGAGAGCTCCACCTCGCGCAGCGCCGCCCTGGCGGCGCCCAGATCCTGCGGCCACAGCAGGGAGAGGAGCGCCCGGGGGAGCACCCAGTGCCCCAGGCGCCCCATGAGGACGTTGTGGACCACGCGAAGGTGCGGAATCAGGTTGTCGTTCTGATACAGAACGCCGATCTCGCGCCGCAGCTCGCGAAGCGCCCCGCCGCGCAGGTTGCGGGTGTCGCGCCCCATCGCCGTGATGCGCCCCTCGGTCGGCTTGAGAACGGCGCACAGGAGGCGAAAGAGGGTCGTCTTGCCCGCGCCGGACGGGCCGATCACCGCCACTCTCTCCCCTTCTCGAATGGAGAAGGAGAGATCACTGAGGACCTGCGCCCGGCCGAACGATTTACCGACGCCCTCGACGGCGAAGACGGTCTGCGCGGCCGCAACGGCCTGAGAATGCGAAGATGCTTCGATGACTGCTTCCATATTTTTAATTCACAGGGATGTACAGGATATCCAGGATAAAATCAAATCAGAATATTCAAGAATTGCCCAATGATTGTCCGCGTTTTAAATTAGGGCTCTCATCCTGACCATCCTGCATATCCCTGTAAAATTTCACTTGAAATTCGCCTTATTTTGCCCCATTGAGCTCACCCCCCGATGTCGACCCCCGACTCGAGCAGCGCCCTGTACCCGGCCCACTCCTCAAGGTCGGCTTCGATGAACTTCTCCGCTTTGAGATAACCGAGGACCTTGCGCCCCTCTTCGGTGTCGGTCGAGAGGCTCAGCAGGGCGGCTCGCAGCTCGGCAAGGAGCTCTTCGCCGAGGTCGGCACGGGCGGTGAGGCAATAGTTGGTGAAGGGGGGCGTTTTGTAGATGACGGGGGCCTTGGCCTTGAGCTCGTCGCGCGCGTTGTCCCACGAGGCGAAGTTCATGGCGCCGATGGTGAAGGTGCCGGCGGCCACCTGCTGCATCACCACGTCGTGGCTGCCGCTGTAGGCGACGGTGCGAAAGACGCTCTCGGGGGAGCGGCCGCTTTGCTCGGTGAAGAAGTTGCGGGGCATGAGGTGGCTCGAAGTGCTGTTCTTGCTGCCGAAGGTGAAGGTCCACCCCTGCCCTTCGGCGGCGTCGGCGAGCTCGCCCAGGTCGGCGACGGGGGCGATCCCCGCTTCGCTGTGAGCGACGAAGTAGCTGACGAACCCCTTGTCGATGTCGCGGGCGCCGAGCACCACGAGATCGTCGTTCATCTGGATGTGCGCCTGAGCCGTCGTCACCGCGCCGAGCCACGCGATGTGCGCCCGCCCCGTGGCCAGGGCCGTGACGCTGGCGGCGTAGTTTTCAACATGCATGTACTCGACGGGGATCCCCACCGCGTCGCCGAGGTGTTTTGCCAGTGCGCCGAAGTTCTCGCGCATGCGGTCGGCGTCGCCGTCGTCGGGGATGGCGGTGATGATGAGCCGCTGCGGGCGGGTTGTCTCAACCCCCTGGGCGACGGTCGGTTCGGTGCGGCGCTCGCAAGCGGCCAGGGCAAGCAGGGCGGCCAGAGCGAGGGCTGGAAGAACAAAACGCTTCATGACAAAAATCTCCCTTCGGATATTCGATGGGCGCCGGAGTAGCGGCGGCGCAAATGAATTGCGATTATCCGAAAGGAGGCGAGGAAAAGCAAATTGGAACTATCGATATTTTCGTTGAAATGGATCGGAATTGCCGATAGAAAGTCAAGAGACCTAAAAGGCGTTGTCACGCGACGACGCAACGACGCGACGAAAGGCAGATTCAAAAGCAACTGCCTTCGTTAGCGCAGACCACACTGAGAACCGGAGTGCCAAAAATCAGATTTTGGTTTAAAACGTCGCGTCGTCGCGTGTGGCCGGTTTTGGTTTCACATGCGGGATTTCAGGGCATCGACCACGGTTTCGGCGAGATCGTCGATGCTCTCGCGCTGCAGCGCCGATACGATGCGGTGCGCGCCGGACAGGACGTCAGGGGGGAAGTTGTTGGTCACGGCCAGCACGGCGAGGCCGGCGCCACGGGCCGAGGCGATCCCTGCGGGGGTGTCTTCGATGGCGACGCAGGCGGCGGGATTTTGAAGGCGCCCGCCGTGGCGCTGCGAGAGGCGCTCGAAGGCGAGGCGATAGCTCTCGGGGTCGGGCTTGCTCACCGCCACGTCGTCGGCGGTCACCATCACCGGGAAGACCCCCTGGATGCCGAGCCCTTCGAGGACGGGAACGATGTCGCTTCGCAGCGCGCCGCTGCACAGAGCGACGGGGAATTCGGCCGCCGCCCTTTCGATCAGATCGAGAACGCCGGGGTACGCCTCCACGCCCTCGGCGACCTCGCGCTGGAAGGCGTCGGCTTTCTGCGCGATAAGCTCGCGCATCCGCGCCGCATCGAGGGGTCGCCCCATCAGAGCGAAGACCTTCTGCAGCGCCCCGCGGTCGTCGAGCCCGACATACCCCTGCAGGTAGTCGTCCCAGCTGAAGCTGAAGCCGAGCGGTTCGAGCACCCGGCTGAAGGCGCGCCAGTGAAGGGGCTCTGAATCGACGATCACCCCGTCGAAATCGAAGATCACCCCCTCGAGCGTCACAGCTTCCTCTGCACCGACTCGACCTTGCCGGCCATGGTGTGCTCCTTGTCGCGCCGGTCGTCGATCTTGATCAGGGTCGAAACCCGAACCGCTCCGGCAGCGAAGGGGGATTCGTGCATCTTGGCGATCAGGGCGAGGATCTCGGTGATGTCCCCCTCCAGAATCGTCCCCATGGGGGTGAGCTGATACTTGATCCCCGACTCCCGCACGATCTGCAGGCATCCGGCGACGTATCGGGAGACGCTCGTCCCGACCCCCAGCGGCGTGACGCTGATTTGTACTACGGCCATCGTTTGTTTACCTCTCCTGTTAATTCAGTTCGTCATCGGTGGAAAAGGGTCTCGCGCCCCCCACTCCGAGGGACGCCATGAACCTATCCCTGGGGGCTTGACTGGCGCCATCCGGGCGCCAGACACCCTCTGCGTGGGCGCCCCGAGACCCTTCGGTGCAGAGTTGCCCCCACTTTTCGATTTCAGTTGTCCCGCTCAGGGGCGCTCGACCTTGATCCAGATCGCCCGGTCCGGCTCTTTCCCGCCGGCTCTCAGGGTGAGGATGGCGCGGCCGAGATCGCTTCGCCCTGAGATGTGATCGGCCACATTATACCACTCTCCCAAAGGAATGCGCACCGTCGTCGCCAGGTGCTGGAACTCGACGACCTCCGGGTTGGACGGGCTCAGAAAGACCATGTGCGGAACGATGTCGACCTGAACCTCTTCGCCGCGAAGCTGGGGGCGCACGCGAAAACCCGTCGTCGCCTCGCGGTGCTCGACCTCGCGCACCACCGCAGACTGCCGCCCCGCCATGACGAGGACGTCGCGGGTGAGGGGGACCTCGCGGCCGACGACGATGAGCGCCGACTCCCCTTCCAGAACCGAGAGGGCCTGCTCGGCCGCGTGCTCAGACGTACCGAGGACCCGATCCTGCGATGCCGGCGCGCCCCCCGTGCCGAGGCGCACATCGCCCTGGGCGCCCCTTTCGATGGCCGTGCGCGAGGCGCTCTGGCGCACCGAAATCCGCAGGCGCTCGCGGGGGGTGTCGAGGCTTCGGATCACCTCTTCGAGAGCTTCGAGCTCCCCCGGCGCGCCGCGAAGAATCACCTTCCCCTCATACGGCACGGCGCTCGCGCCGGGGCCGAGCAACTGCTGCAGGACGGAGGCGATCTGCGCCCCGTCGCGGTGCTGCAGCTCGACGACACGAACGTCCGTCGCCGCGGAGGCGACGCACAAAGCAACGATCATCGCGATGGTCAAAAGAACGGTTCGCATAGGTCTCCCCAAGTGAAAAAGCGGCATCTCCCTTCATTAAATACCCTCGGCGGCCTCAATGCAAACACTCTTGTCCCTTTTCGCGTGTCGATTGACAGCCTCCGCTCCGGCTATATGCTCATGATAGAAGGAGAAAGTTTGCGAAACAGAAAGGATACATCATGAGAGCGATGAACGTGCTGATCATGATCTTCTTGGCAGCCGCCCTCGCCTTTTCGGGGTGCAGCAGGCAGGCCGCCGGCGGCGCGGCTGTCGGCGCCATCGGCGCCGGAGGCATCTACGAATATCAGGCCCACCGGGCGATGCAGGAGCTTGAGCAGGAGCGCGAGGCGGGAGCGATCACGCAAGAAGAGTACGAGCGACGCAAAAGGGAGATCGAGCGCCGCTCCATTCTGCAGTGACGCATCCGTGCTCCAACGCCGATGCGCATAAAGAGAGGGGCAGACCGCAACGGCCTGCCCCATCTGATGTCATCCCGAAGGAGCGCTCCTTCGGAAATCCTCCCTTCGCCAATTCCCCATTGGTAGGGGAAGTTTGAACCATCAGATCGCCTCCCAGAACTCCTCGGGCATGTCGCGGGCGAGCTCCAGCGCGCCGTCGGAGCCGGCGTACAGAGGCTCTTCGACGCAGGTGATGGTGCACGGCGCCCAGTCGGCGAGGGCTTTCGTCAGGTGCTCGGCCAGCCCAGCGATGCGGCTTCCGCCCCCCGCCAGGATGATGTTCCCCCGCACCTTGGCCTGGAACTCCGGATCGAACTTGGCGATGAGATCCATGGCGGTCTCGGCGATGGACGGCACGATGCTCTCGCACGCCCGGCGCACCTCGCCAGAGATCTCGTGCGCCACCATCTTGCCGCGCACCGGAATTTCGACCTCGATCTTCTTCCCCCCCGCCCCAACGAAGCCGTGCTGCTCCTTGAAGCGGCGCACCATGGTGAGGGTGAAATCGGCCTGCGGATATTTCTCGGACAGCAGTTTGAAGAGCTGTCCGTCGACGTAGTCCCCCGCGGTGGCGAGGCTGCGCTGGTCTTCCTCGGTGGGCATGGCGCCGTGCATGATGCAGAAATCGACGGTGCCGGCGCCGATGTCGATGACCATGGCGTTCTCCAGGGCGCCCAACCCGTACGCGACGGCGAAGGGCTCGGAGACGACGATGAGCTTGTCGGCGAACTTCGAGACGGCCTTGCGGATGGCGCTGCGGTTGACCTTGAGCGCCTCGGCGGGGATGCCGACGGCGGCATGGACCTTCTGCCCCCGGGCGGGGGCGGCGAGCTCGATCAGGTGGCCGATGAGCTCCGCCACCGACTCCTCCTCCTTCTCGGTCCCTTCCTTGATGACTCCCCCTTCCAGCGGACGAAAGAGGTTCAGCGACAGGCGCTGCGCGAGGGCCTCCTCGCCGAAGAGGACCTTCTTGCCCAGCAGCTTCCGGGCGACGAAGTCCTTGGGCCACCCGACGTAGCTCTCGACCCAGCGGCGCTCTCCCGCGCTGGTCGATATGGCCGAGCGGGAGGTCCCCAGATCGATCCCCACCGCGAGTATTTCATCCTTTTCCATTTGTTTTTTCTCCGACATGCGCGTTTATACCTCCATCCGGTCTTTTTACGGGGTGCGAGAGGTTCAGGTAGTTGACGATCCCCCCTTCGAGATAGGCCGCGAACTGTTCGCGGCGCTCGGGATCGGCGAGCTTCTTTTCTTCCTCGGGGTTGCTGATGCAGGTGATTTCCGCCAGCACGGCGGGCATCTCGGCGCCGAGCAGCACGACGAACGGGGCGGTCTTGATCCCCCGGCTGACGCTGTATCCGGCCTCCTGCCTGACGTTCAGGTAGAGGTTTTCCTGGATGGCCGCCGCCAGAAGCCGCGACTCCTGCTCCTTGAAGGTGTCGCCGATGCGCTGGATCATCCCCCGGAACTCGGTCATCAGGTATTCGGAGCCCCGGTTCTCCACCGCCGCCAGACGCATCGCCTGCTCGTCGGCGGGCTGGGCGCCGAAATAGTAGGTCTCGATGATGTTGATCTGGGGCGTCTCGATGGCGTTGACGTGAATGGAGATGAACAGATCGGCGTGGTTGTCGTTGGCGAAGCGCACCCGGTCGCGCAGCGAGACGAAGACGTCGTCGTCGCGCGTCATGAGGATGCGGTAGCCCGGGTAGCGCATCAGGCGGTCGCGCAGCCGGCGGGCCACGTCGAGGGTGACCTCCTTCTCCATCAGCCCCCCCGGCCCGATCGCCCCGGGGTCGCGCCCGCCGTGCCCGGGATCGATGACGATGGTGCGCACGCCCAGATCGAACAGCTCGGCAAGACTCATCCCCGTGGCGGTCAGGGCGCTGTAGTTGCGCGCGACGCTCCCCTGCGCGTCGCTCTGGTGAAGAATCTCCTGCAGCGAGACCGAGCGGAAAAAGAGCTCGGGCGGCGCGATCTTCCCCGTGTAGACGGTGCGGGTCAGCGCCTCGGGCGCCTCGGGGTGCTGGGCGGAGAAGGCGAACAGAACCCCGGAGAGCCCCAAAAGGACCGGCAAAAAGACGGCGAGGACGAAAAGGCGGTAGGGCCTTCGCGACGCGTCTCGACGGCGCGGCCCGGCCGGGGGCGCCGCGCGCCGCTCGCCGAGGTTGTCCCGGAGGACATCCTGGAGGATGGCGCGTCTGACTCTGGAGGGAACGGGGGCATCGGCCATTTCACGGCTTGGGGGAAGAGAGGTTGACGAATCGGCGCAAAAGGTCTTCTGCAAAGGTGATGCCCTCGGGCGCAGCGCCGCCGAAACGGCGGATGAAGACGATCCGCGAGAGGGCGTCGGGCATTTCCCGTAGCGCGCCGACGATTTGCGTCCCTTGTGGAGCGTCGCCGACGGGATAGACTGGCGCGTAACGCGTCGAGCGCGTGAGGGAATTTCACTTTTCAGCCAAGGAGACGAGACATGGACGATCGCACCGCGTTGAGCCGGCACCCGAGAAGATCGGACCTGCCGCTGCCCACCCGCATCTGGTCGGAGGACGATCCGCACAAAGGCGCCGAGCAGACCGCCGAGATGTCGCTGGTCGAGAAGCGGCTGCTGGAGATGGCCGACACCATGAGCGCGCGCCTCGGGATGGACCGGCGCAGCTTTTTGCGCAGCAGCTGCGGCATGGCGGCCGCCTTCGTCGCCATGAACTCGGTCTTCGGCCCGCTGTTCCGCGTCGGCGCTGCGGAGGCCGCCGACCCGCAGGCCGCCGTCGAACGCAGCCGTGCGCTGCGCAATCAGCGCATCATCGACGTGCAGACCCACTTCGTGCACGACGACTACCCCGGCGACGTCGTCCTCGAGCTGCGCGAGCTCGCCAAGGAATGGGCGCCGAGCATCGAAGGGGAGCAGACCCTCGAAAAAATCCGCTTCGAGAACTTCTTCGAGGAGGTCTTCCTGCAGAGCGACACCGACCTGGCCGTTCTGAGCAACGCCCCCAACGACGACCCGCAGAAATATTTCCTCACCAACCCCGACGCCTTCGCCGCCCGCGACCGCGTCAACCAGATGGCCGGCAGCAAGCGCTTCTACGCCCACGCCCTCTTCACCCCCGGCAAGGAGGGGTGGCTCGAAGAGATCGACATGCTCATCGAGGCCAAGCCCGACGCCTGGAAGGGGTACACCACGGGGCAGCCCTTCGGCGAATCGAAATACCCCTGGCGCATGGACGACGAGAAGCTCGTCTACCCCGCCTACCAGAAGATGCTCGACGCGGGGATCACCACCGTCTGTGTCCACAAGGGGCTTTTGCCCGAGAACTACCGCGAGGAGATGGCCGACACCTGGCGATACGGCAACGTCGACGACCTGCCCAAGGCCGCCCGCGACTGGCCGCAGCTCACCTTCCTCGTCTATCACTCGGGCCTGCATTACGGCGGCATCCCGACGGTCGCCGACCAGCAGCTCTTCGAGCGCACCGGCTACATCCCCTGGGTGAGCGATCTGGCCCGCATGCGCGACGAGCACGGTCTCGACAACATCTACGCCGAGGTCGGCTCGGTCTTCGCCCTCACCGCCGTCAGCGCACCGCGCTTCTGCGCCGGGATGATGGGGACCCTCATCAAGGGGCTCGGAGAAGATCGAGTGCTGTGGGGGACCGACTCGGTCTGGTACGGCTCGCCCCAATGGCAGATTGAAGCCTTCCGCCGTCTGGAGATCCCCGAGGACATGCAGAAACAGCACGGCTTCGCCCCCCTCGGACCGGCCGACGGCGCGCTCAAGAACAAGATCTTCGCCACCAACGCCGAGGCGGTCTACAACTTCGAAACACAAGGGATCGGGCGGGACAATCT
>JBJHBH010000094.1:0-12649 GCA_050485365.1 Desulfuromonadales bacterium
GACTGTCACCGCGCCGAAAACGCAGGTCCGATCGCCTGCGCCGAGTGCCACATCAGAAACTGAAAAACCGGCTTCATCCTTTTTCGAAGGCTCCCCGTCCATGCCGCAGACGGGGAGCCTTCGCGTTCATCCGTCCTTGAGAAAGACCTTCGCCAACGCTTCGGCGTGCACCGCGCCGTCGATCTCGATTTTCGCCCGCACCTCGACGATCCTCTTTTTCTGCTCGATCACCTCGGCCCACACGACGATCTCGGACTCGACCGGCACCGGCCGGCGATATTTCACCGAGAGTTCCGCCGTCACGGGGAGATCGGCCAGCGTTCGTACGGCGTGAACGCAGGCCTCGTCGAGGAGGGTCGCCAGTACGCCGCCGTGCACGACCTCGCTCCACCCCTGAGTCCACGCGGGGATGCGCAACCGGCTCTCGGCTCGGCGACTGGGCGCATCGGTGCAAAATACCGCCTGGAGGCCCCTGTCGTTTTCGGGACCGCAGACAAAGCATCCGGCGTCCTTGCGCAGCGAGGCCGATCCGCCTCGATCTCTCTTTTCTTTCGGCTCACCCGACATCGTGCCCCTCCCCTCTTCGTTCGGCCGCCAGCGCGGCTTCGGCGATCAACGCCCGGAAAATGCGCCGTTGGATCTCTTCCTGCGGCATGTATTCGGGATGCCACTGCAGCCCGAGGACAAAGGGACTCTTCGCATGTTCGATCGCCTGCACGACCTGATTGGGCTCGCGAGCGACGGCGGCGATCTCCTCTCCCAGTTTCTTCACCGCCTGGCGGTGCATGGCGTTGACGTAGCACGCATCGGTGCCGAGGATGGTCGAGAGGTGGCTGCCCTTCGCGATCAGGACCTTCTTCTTGGGGAGCACGGTGCGGATCTGAGGCGTCTCGGTGTAGAAGTCGACCAGATCCTGATGCAGAGAGCCGCCGAAATAGACGTTGAGCAGCTGCGCCCCCCGACAGATGCCGAGGATCGGAATGTGCCGCGCCATGGCGCCGGCGATCAGGTCGTTCTCCAGACGGTCGCGCGCTTCGTCCTTGCGCACCAGGGTGGTGGCGCTGAAGAGGCGGCGCGCGAGAAGAACCACCGGAAAGGTGACGAGATTCCTGATGCGGGTGGAGAGGCTCTTTCTCGACTCTTCGCGCAGCGCCGGCAGGATCTCCTGCCGCTCTTCGCCGTAAAGCTCGGGATCGACGTCGGCCCCCCCTCCGATGATGAGCCCGTCGAGGGTCGCGGTGCCGAGGGGCCGCTTCGGGGTGATCCTTCGGGCGCGCCCGCCGGCCCGGCGCACTGCGAGCTTCGTGAAGACCCAGGCAGCCTCACCCCCCTTGTCGGGTCCGGTGACGCCGATCAGAGGTCGTTTTCGAGCCATCTCTCCGTCTCTTCGGCCAGGGTTCGCGGATCGGCAACGGGTGCCAGGGCAAGATAGTTTCGGCTCATCTTTTCCAGGCGCGACGGGTCGGCGGCGAGCTTTTCGACCTCGACCCAGGGGTTCCACTCCTTGGCGATGCTCCATCCCGGCTCATCGATGAGGCAGTTGGGGAGGCGGTAATGCAGCGCAGGTCGCGGCTTGATCAGATCCCTCTCCACCTCGGCGGCCATGACAGCATCCAGATCGATCTGCGCCAGCAGCGGCAGCAGGTCGAGGGGGCGGTTTCGTGTGGGATTGTAGTGGAGGTAATCGCGGATCAGCCGGGCCGGGTCGTAGTTCTCATCGAGCACGAGCGAGACGTAACGCGCGGGGAACTCATCGACGTAAGGGGTGAGCCGGCGGGTGAAGTCGACGTCGGCGCTGCGCAGAATCCACGGATACAGAACGAGAAAAGCGCGAAGATACCTGAGGATGACGGGCGCTTCGAGCGACGGGATTTCCGGGTTGAAGTGCAGGCCGAAGGCGAAGCGGATGGCGGAGCGGGTCCCCCGGGCGCCGTGAGCGCGCAACTCTTCGCGCAGCGCTTCCACCGAGTCGAGCCGGTCGAGGGGGATCGGCGGGGTGACGATTTCATACGGGACGAGCAGCGACGCCATTTTAAGCAGATGCTGCGCCAGGGCATGGGACGATTCGGGCTGCAGCGCGATCCCCGCCTTCGCCAGATAGACTTCGTAGCGCTTTTCCTTGAAGAGAACGGCGTCGAGGGTGACGGTGAAATCGCCGAGATCGGTCTGCGTCACGCGGGAGGTGAACTCGTTGATCTTGCGGACCTCGCCGCCGAAGATCCCCACGACGATGCGCGAGGCGACGTCGGGGTCGATCCCGGCGAATTCGATCTCGACGCCGACCCGGCGAAGATCCCCTCGGGAATTTCTCATGATGGGGGGCATGCGAAACGTCATCGCCTAATCTCCCGCCGTCGTGCCGTCGAGGCGCGGGTCGGCGCCGCCGCGCCACTGCGCCCCGATGCGCTCGATCCCGTGCAGTCCGCTCGTCAGAGTCGTAGACCGAACCGTGTGCCCGAGGGCTTCGAGCGCTGCCGCCTGGGCCTCCAGTGCGCTCCCCTTCTCGATCTCCAGCGCCTCGCCGCGGTGAACGAAATTGGGCAGGGCAACGGCCTGCTGAACGGACATCTCCCAGTCGAGCACCCCGACCACGGCCTTGACCACGTAGCCGATGATGCGGCTTCCGCCGCGCGATCCGATCACCAGCCGCACCTCCCCTTCGTCATCGAGAACGATGGTCGGCGACATGGAGCTGCGCGGGCGTTTCCCCGCAGCGACGGCGTTGGGATGCGGTCGACCGTTACGCTGCGCGCGAAAGGAGAAGTCGGTCAGCTGGTTGTTCAATAGAAAACCGCCGGCCATGATGCGGCTGCCGAAAGGGGCTTCGATCGATCCGGTCAGCGACACGACGTTCCCCGCGGCATCGACGATGCTCAGATGCGAGGTGTTGTCGCCGCCGGCGTCGACGCGGGCGGCAGCCGCTGCGGGCTCGGAAGGGTTGTCGGGTCCGCCCGGCACGACATCCTTCAGGGCACGATCGAGGCGGATGAGGGCGGCCCGTTCGGCCAGATAGGCGCGGCTGAGGAGCGCCTCGGTCGGCACCTCGACGAAGGCCGGATCGCCGATGTAGTGGTTGCGATCGGCGAAGGCCAGACGGCTCGCTTCGGCGATCAGGTGAATCGCCGCGGCCGAGCCGGGCTCCAGCGCCGCGAGATCGAAGTGCTCGAGAATGCCGAGGATCTGCAGCACGGCGATCCCCCCCGAGGACGGCGGCGGCGCTCCGCAAACCGTCCACGTTCTGTAGGGGCCGCAGACGGGCTCACGCACCAGGGCCGCGTAGCCGCTCATGTCTTCGGCCGTCATCTCGCTCGGCCACAACCGGCGCGAACGCGCCGCCTCGACGATCTGTTCGGCGAGGGCACCTCGGTAGAACACCTCTTCCGGATCCTCGGCCAGAAGCCGCAGAGTGCGGGCGAGCTCGGGATTGCGCAGCACCGGATCGTCCAGGCGCCACGGACGCACGAAGGCGTCGCGGGTTTCGGAGAAGATGCGCAGCGAATAGTCCGAGGCGATCTGCTCCTGCAGGCGGGGAGGTATCGGGATCCCCTCCTGCGCCAACGCGACGGCCGGTTCGACAAGGTCGCTCCAGGGGAGGCTGCCGTGGTCGCGATGCGCTCTTTTCAGCATCGCCACCATGCCCGGTACCCCGACGGAGCGGCCGCTGACCACGGCCATCCAGTGCGGCATCGGAACCCCCCACACGGTGAAGCGCTCGGGGGTCGCCCCGAGGGGGGCCGTTTCGCGACCGTCGTAGAGGCTCATCTCCCCCGTGGCACCGTCGCGATACAGCAGAAATCCCCCTCCTCCGATCCCCGTCTCCGGCGCCTCGACGACCGTGAGCGCCATCTTCACCGCGACTGCGGCATCGACGGCGTTCCCGCCGGCGCGAAGAATCGTCCGTCCGATCTCCACGGCGTGCGGGTTGGCGGCGCTGACCATGTGGCGATCGCCGGGCAGCGGCGCTTCGATGGGATGCTCGTCGGGCGCATCCGTGCGACCGGAGGCCGACGGGGTGCACCCCGAAAAGCAAAAGGCAAGCAGGAGCAGAGCCGGAAGCGCTCGTCCCTTGTATGGAAAAGTTTCGGTCGTCAATGTCATCGTCGGTTCAGGTCTGCAACTCGGCGCAGGAGGTGCAGACCTCTTTGGTCCATCGCCATGCGTCGGCATTGGCGCCGGCGAGCGCCCCGGCATCGAGGCGCAGCTTCGCGCTCAAGGCGTCGCACCTCTGCCAGTCGCCTTTTTCCAGCGCGATGCACAACTTCAGAATATCGTTGAAACGGCCGGGACGCCCGAGGATCGCTTCCTTGATCTCGCTTTGAAGGGGGACATCCTGAAGCGACTCGGCCAGCGGGCGCCCCAGAAGAGAGTCTAACCGAGAGAAGAGTCCAAGCAAAAAGAGCTCTGAGCTTCGCTCTTCGAGACCGAGGGTGGGGGCGAGCAACTCGGCCGTTCTGGCGCGGTTCAGGGAACTGACGAGAAACTCGCGAGGGCTCCCCGTGGCGATTTCGGCGAAGGCGAGCATCGAGATCCATTTGCGGATCTGGGTCTCGCCCAGAAGAACCAGCGCCTGATGCACCGAGCCGATCTTGTTGCGCATGCCGAACATGACGGAGTTGATGAGGCGCAGCAGTTTGTAGGTCATCGCCACGTCTTCGGTGACGATGGCGGCAACCTCGTCGATATCCATCTGTGGGGCGTTGACTTTTCCCGTCAGACGAACGAGGTTCAGCTTCGATACGGGGATGTCCCTTCGCGACACGATGGTCGGCAGGCTGAAGAAGACCCCCTGCACGAGCTCACACCCCAACTCGAAGGCTTCCTGCAGTTGGGCGTCGGTTTCGATGTGCGTGCCGAACATCCGCGTGCCGGCGAGGGCGGCTCGATCTGCGACGGGCCCTCGCTGTGCAGCGTCGGCGGAAAAATCGATCCGGACCATGTCGGCGAGCTTGGTCAGGGATTCGAACCGCAGGGCGGAAGCGCCGAAGACGAGCTTGTATCCGTGCGATTTGAGCTTTTGAGAGGCGGCGACGACCTCCCCGTCGGGTTCGAGATCGTCAGGGAGCTGGATGTGGACGTTCTGTCGGGGGAGCGCGGTGAGGCAGTTGCTGACGAGGACATGGCGGCTGGCGTTGAGGAAGGCGCGCGTCCCTTCGGTCACTTCGCTCAGGCCGAACAGCAGAAAACTGTTCACGATCACCTGATAGTGCGCCTTGTCGTTGTCGGCCGAACCGAAATAGTCCTGCAACCCCCGCCGGAAGAGCAGTTCATAGCCGTAGAGACGGCGGCGTTGGTCGTAGATGGCCTGTCGCGCAATGAAGTGTTCCACTCGGTCGATCCCTGGGTGCGAGGTCGTCAGTCGCTGCGCTGCGAGCGCAATACGTCATGGCGAGGCAACGGGTGCGTCTTGCCGCTGCGGTCGACGTGGACGAAGGTGATCGTCGTGGAGAAGACCTCCTTCTCCAGGCTCTCTCCGGGCTCGTCGGCGAAGACGTTCACGCTGTACTGAACGGAGCTCCTCCCCTGCTCGATCGGAAGGATGCGAAAGCGCAGAATCGCCCCGTTGGCGACCGGCTGGGCGAAGGTGATCCTGTCCATCGCCACCGTCACCAGGGGGCATCCGGGAAAGTCGCGCGAAGCGACGAGCCAGGCGAACTCGTCCACCCACTTGAGCATCGCTCCGCCGAACAGAAAACCGTAGTGATTGAGATGCTCTTGGCGAACGATGGTGTAGTTGTCCATAAGAGGCCTCCGCCCCGAGAAGTCTTTTGTCACGCCACCAAAGTACCGATTTGCACCCGTCAGGTCAATGGTGCAGGTACGTGGCATCGCTGCGCGCACGCTCTCGGGATTCCAGCAAGAGGAAAAATTACTGCCCAAATTTCAGGCAAACTGTTATCTGCACTGAAAGGTCGATGAGTTGGAACGATCTGTCCACAGGTGGACCAAGATTTATCCAGTGAAGCTGTGGATGAACGGGAGAGGCCGACGAGATTCGCGAAAAGGACGGGAGGCGGGAGAAGAAAAAGGGAGCCAGATTTTTCATCTGACTCCCTTGATTTCTCTGGAGCGGGAAACGGGATTCGAACCCGCGACTTCAACCTTGGCAAGGTTGCACTCTACCACTGAGTTATTCCCGCTTATGGGTGCCGCTGTCGCGAGCGGGGTTATTAATAACAAAAGGCCCCCGGCAAGTCAACACGAAAAATCCGGAAAAATTTCATCGTGAGCCCCCCTGCTCTCAGCGGGCGATAACTTTAAAGAATTTCGCCAGATAATCGATTCCCGACCACATGGTCAGGGCGAAGGAGATCCAGAAGAAGAAGAGTCCCGCGGTATGCATCGAGGCGTGCAGGATCTGCCACTGTACACCGAAAAACCAGTAGTAGTCATAGTGCAGCAGCAACCCGACAATGGCGACCATCTGGAAGATCGTCTTGTATTTGCCGAGCTCGCTGGCGGCGATGACGATCCCTTCGGCGGAGGCGATGGAGCGCAGCCCCGTCACGATCATCTCGCGGGCGAGAATGAGAAAGACGGCCCAGGCCGGGATTCTCCCCAGGGGGATGAGCATGATCAGGGCGGCCATGACGATGAGCTTGTCCGCCAGGGGGTCGAGAAATTTGCCGAGGACGGTGACCACCTGCCATTTGCGGGCGAGCCATCCGTCGATCCAGTCGGTCACCGCCGCGGCGCTGAAGACGGCCGCCGCCCACATCGCAGCGCCCCGCCCCTCGAAGTGCATCAGAACGATCAGCAGAGGGATGGCCGCGATGCGGCCGAGGGTGAGGATGTTCGGAAGGTTGAGAAGCCCCGAGCGCGCGCTCATAAGGAAGATCCGCCGCCCTGGCGATAGTTCAGAAGAAAGCGCTTCACGCGCTCGACATAGGTGCGTGTCTCGGCGAAAGGCGGTATGCCGCCGTGGCGTTTGACGGCATTGGGGCCCGCGTTGTACGCCGCCAGGGCCAGGTCGAGATCGCCTTCGAACTCGTCGAGCATCATGCGAAGATAGCGGCTGCCTCCTCGAATGTTCTGTTCGGGGTCGAAGGGATCGTCGATTCCGAGATAACGGGCCGTGTCGGGAATGAGCTGCATGAAGCCGATGGCCCCCTTTGACGAGACGGCGCTGGGGTTGTAGTTGCTCTCGGCCCGGATGACGGCCCGAAGGAGCGCCTCTTCCAGGTTGAACATAAAAGCGTAGCGGGAGATCAGCTCGCTCAGGTCGGTGAGCGTCCCGGCCGCAGGGGCGCTCCCTTTTCGGTGCAGGGTGAATTTGCCGTGGGTCGGTGCATTGGTGAAGTGAACCACCCCGTTTTCGTCGACGTAGCGGTAGATATCTGCCGAAGATTCGTCGGCGAGACCAAACGACAAGACGAGAACGACGACGGCGATCCATCGTCTCCCAGAGTGCTCTCCCACGGGCGCTCCCTGCTTCAACGAGTGAAATATAACCCAAAAAACGTGTGTTTCAACCTGCTTAGCGACGGCAAAAACCTTGACAAGGCGTCGGGGGGGATCGATAATTGGCCCCTTGCGATGGGACGGGAACAAGGCGCCCCGCCCGATTCAATGCAACATGAATACCATGATTGCCGTTTCGGCTCCTCCCTTTTTTGCAGCCCAGAGGCCCCGTCATGAAAGTTAAAACAGATTTCCTGGTGATCGGCAGCGGCATCGCCGGCCTTTCCTACGCCCTGAAAGTCGCCGAGCACGGAACCGTCGCCCTCGTCACCAAGAGGGAAATCGCCGAGACGGCCACCAACCTGGCCCAGGGAGGGATTGCCGCCGTCCTGTCGAGCGAAGATTCCTTCGAAGCGCACCTGCAGGACACCATGGTCGCCGGAGCGCACCTCTCCCATGAGGACGTCGTGCGCATGGTGGTCGAGGCCGGCCCCAAAGCGATCGAGGATCTGATCGCCTGGGGCGTTCAGTTCAGCCGGAACGACGACGGCACCTACGACCTCACCCGCGAGGGAGGACATTGCGCGCGGCGGATTCTGCACGCCAAGGACATCACCGGACGCGAGATCGAACGGGCACTGGTCGAGTCGGTGCTCCGACACCCCAACATCGCCCTCTTCGAGCACCATATCGCCGTCGATCTGATCACCGAAGCGAAGCTCTCGCCGGGCCTCAAAAACCCCGGGCGCTGCCTGGGTGCCTACATCCTCGACATTCAGGGGAATGAGGTCCTCACCTTCGGGGCGCGCGTGACGGTGCTGGCCACCGGCGGAGCGGGCAAGGTCTATCTGTACACCTGCAACCCCGATATCGCCACCGGTGACGGCGTCGCCATGGCCTACCGGGCGGGCGCGACCGTCGCCAACATGGAGTTCATGCAGTTTCACCCCACTACTCTGTACCATCCCCACGCCAAGCGCTTCCTCATCTCCGAGGCGGTGCGCGGCGAGGGGGCGATCCTGCGTCGCCGGGACGGCACCGCCTTCATGGAACAGTACCATCCCCTGAAGGATCTCGCCCCCCGCGACATCGTGGCGCGGGCCATCGACAGCGAGATGAAGATCCACGGCGACGACTGCGTCTATCTCGACATCACCCATCGCGACGCCGCCTACATCAAGGAACGCTTCCCCAACATCTACGAAACGTGCCTCTCCTTCGGCATCGACATGGCGCGCGAGCCGCTGCCCGTTGTGCCGGCCGCCCACTATCTTTGCGGCGGGGTGCAGGTCGATCCGTGGGGAGAGTCCGATATTCCCGGACTGTTCGCCATCGGCGAGGTCTCCTGCACGGGGCTGCACGGCGCCAACCGCCTGGCGAGCAACAGCCTGCTCGAAGGAGTCGTCTATGCGCAGCGTGCCGCCATGCGTTCTCTCGAACGCACGGCCGAAGCGCCCTCCCCCTTCCCTCCCATCCCTCCGTGGGACCCCGGCTCCGCGCGAAACAGCGACGAAGAGGTGGTGGTCGCCCACAACTGGGACGAGGTGCGCCGCTGCATGTGGAACTACGTCGGGATCGTTCGCTCAAGCAAACGCCTCGTGCGCGCGCTGCGCCGCATTCAGATGATCCAGGAAGAGATCACCGACTACTACTGGGATTTTTACATCACCTCGGATCTGATCGAGCTGCGCAACATCACCACCGTGGCCGAGCTCATCGTCCGCAGCGCCCTCGAGCGCACCGAGAGCCGCGGCCTGCACTACACCATCGACTACCCCGAGACGGACGATCGCCAGTGGAAGCGCGATACGGTTATGAGGAAGGGCAGGCTATAGGTTTTCAGGCGATGGGCTATAGGCGATGGGCAACACCTGTACATCTTTTCCCATTGCCTCTTGCCCCTTGCCTCTCGCCTGCTTCTAAAAGGAGTTTGCGATTTGAATATCGACGAAATACGCATCGAAATCGACCGCCTGGATGACGAATTGCTTCGGATCTTCAACGACCGGGCCGCGCTGGCGCTCAAGATCGGCGAGATCAAGAAGGAGCGCGGCATCCCCGTCTACGATCCGGGTCGTGAGAAGCGGATTTTCGACCGCATGCAGGCGGCCAACCCCGGCCCATTGGAGAACAGCGCCATCGTGCGCCTTTTCGAGCGCGTCATCGACGAATCGCGGCGCCTTGAGCGCATCCGGACGAAAGGACTCTGAACATGCTCGTGGTGATGAGCCGCAAGGCTACCGAGGACGATCTGCAGCAGGTGAAGCACTACCTGATCGAACGCGACTTCGATTTCCACCAGTCGACCGGCGCCAACCGCGTCATCATCGGCGTCATCGGCGACACCCACACCATTGACAAGGATGAACTGCGCGCGCTGCCCGGCGTGCTCGAAGTCTTCAAAATCCCGGACGAAGATTAGTTCGCGGGTCCTGGTCTAAAAAAGTAGGTGGATTCACGACAAAAGGCGCCAAGAGGCGCCTTTTGCTTTATTCGATCTGAAATCCGACCTCGAATTCTTATTTTCCAACCACCTGTGTTTTGGTGAAGACCGCACGCAGGGCGACCCCCTGCCCTTCGATGTTGTCCCGGGCGCCTTCCTCACGATCGACCAGAGTGACGATGCCGACGACGTCGAGCCCCTCTTCGCGCGCCCGGTCGACCGCCTTCATTGACGAACCGCCGGTGGTGGTGACGTCCTCGACGATGACGACGCGTGACCCCGGCGGCAGGTTCTTGCGCCCTTCGAGCCATTGACCGGTGCCGTGCCCCTTGGGCTCCTTGCGGATGATGAAGGCGTGCACCGGCGTCCCTTCAAGGGCCGCCGCGATGGAGGTGGCGGTGGCGATGGGGTCGGCGCCGAGGGTCAGGCCGCCGACGCCGTGAATCGGGCCGTCGAACTTTTTGACTTCCTGCCAGAATGCCTTGCCGACCAGAAGGCCGCCGGTGGCGTGCAGCGCCGTCTGCTTGCCGTCGAAATAGAAGTTGCTCTTGCGCCCCGAGGCGAGGGTCACCTCGCGCTCTTCGTACGAAAGCTCGCGGATGATCCGCGTCAGTTCGTCTCTCTCCTGCTGAGTCATTGAAAATCTCCTGTAAAAATAAATCCAAATCCAGGATCCGGAAGCCAAAATCCGCAGACAACCTGGCTTTAGCTCCTGGCTTCTGGCTCCTGCCCTTTCAGAACAATCCCAACTGACTGTCGTCCTTCAACCGGGGGAATTTGATGGGATACTGGCCGCTGAAACAGGCGTGGCAGAAGTTGGGGACCTTGCCGTTGCCGGCGGACGCCAGAAGCCCCTCCAGAGAAAGGTATCCCAGGGTGTCGGAGGTGATGTAGCGGTTGATCTCCTCCACCGAGTGGGACGATGAGATGAGCTCCTTGCGCGTCGGGGTGTCGATGCCGTAGTAACACGGAAAGCTCGTCGGGGGGCTGGAGATGCGCATGTGGATCTCCTTGGCGCCGGCGTTGCGGATCATCTTGATGATCTTGCGGGCGGTGGTGCCGCGCACGATGGAGTCGTCGATGACGACGACGCGTTTGCCCTCGATGACCTCGCGCACCGGGTTGAGCTTGATCTTCACCCCGAAGTGGCGGATCGACTGCTGCGGCTCGATGAAGGTGCGCCCGACGTAGTGGTTGCGGATCAGGCCAAGCTGGAAGGGGATCCCAGATTCCTCGGCGTAGCCGATGGCGGCCGGCGTCCCCGAGTCGGGGATGGAGATCACCACGTCGGCCTCGACGGGGAATTCGCGCGCGAGCTGTCGGCCGAACTCCTTGCGCACCCGGTAGACCTGGCTGCCGAAGATTGTGCTGTCGGGGCGGGCGAAATAGATGAACTCGAAGATGCACGGCGTCGGCGTCGATTTGGGGAAGGGGGTGTAGGATTTGAGCCCCTCCTTGTCGATGACGATCATCTCCCCAGGCTCGATCTCGCGGATGAATTCGGCCTCGATCAGGTCGAGGGCGCACGTCTCGGACGCAACGATGTAGGCGCCGTCGAGCTTGCCGAGGATCAGGGGGCGAAAGCCGTGGGGGTCACGAACGGCCACCATGCGCGTCTCGGTGAGCAGAACGACGCTGTAGGCCCCCTTGACGGCCTGAAGCGCCTCGGTCAGGCGCTCGACGAGGGAATCGCTTCGGGCGTGCGCCAGCATGTGGATGATGACTTCGGTGTCCGCGGTGGTCGAGAAGATCGATCCGCGCTGCTCCAGGTCGTTGCGGACCTCCTGCGCGTTCACCAGGTTGCCATTGTGCGCCACCGCGATCGACCCGCGGGCGTAATCGACCATGATCGGCTGGCAGTTCTTGAAATCGTTCCCCCCGGCAGTCGAGTAACGCACATGTCCGATGGCGCTTTTGCCGGGGAGCTCGGCGAAAACTTCGTCTTTCTTGAAGACGTCCGCGACCAGACCCATCCCCTTGTGGGCTCTCAGCCGATGGCCGTCCGAGGCGACGATGCCGCAGCTCTCCTGGCCGCGGTGTTGAAGTGAGTACAGACCGAGATAGGTGAGATTGGCGGCTTCGGGGTGACCGAAGATGCCGAAGACGCCGCATTCTTCCTTGAGCTTGTCGAACATGGAGGGACCGACTCCTCTATGGGATTTTGGCGATCCGGGCGGCGGATCGCGGTGGTTCCGGCGGACATACCTGACTGCAGCGGTCAGATTACCACCGCAGGAATTAAAAAAGAAAGACCCCGCGGGATAAAAGGTTCCGCGGGGATCTCGCTCAGAGCTCTTCCCGGATGAAGCGTACGGCGTTGCGGTACAGAAGGAGCCCCATGCCGTCTTCGCTGAGCCCTTCCTCGCGCGTCCAGCGCGGATGGTGCGTGCGGTGCACGTACGCCTCGGGATGGGGCATCAGCCCGAAAAGGCGCCCGCTCTCGTCGCACAGCCCGGCGACGGCGCCCATCGAACCGTTGGGGTTCCACGGCTCTTCCATCGTGACACGGTAGTCGGCGTCGGCGTACTTGAGGGCGCCCAGGTGCTTGCCCTCGATCTCGGCAAGGACCTCGGGTGTTTCGGTGACGAACTTCCCCTCGCCGTGGCGCACCGGCAGATAGATTCCGTCGATCCCGCGCGTATAGATGCAGGGGGAGGCCGAATCGGCCTTCAGGTAGACCCAGCGGTCGATGAAGCGTCCGCCGTCGTTGTGGGTCAGGGTGGTGCTCTGGCGAAGCTCCCCCCCGAGGGCCGGCAGCAGCCCCATCTTGACCATCAGCTGAAAGCCGTTGCACACCCCCATGACTGT
>JBJHBH010000095.1:0-12243 GCA_050485365.1 Desulfuromonadales bacterium
ACTGCGCCCCTGGCTGGTGCGCGAAGAGATCCATCTGGCGGGGGTCGACATCGTCGGGGAGCATGTGCTGGAGGTCAACATCACCAGCCCCTCCTGCCTGCGCGAAATCAACGCGCTGACCGGATCGGCGCTGGAGCGCGCCATCGTCGACTATGTGCAGGAGCGAAACCGGAGCGCCGGGGCGTAGGCCAGGGGACGGCTCATCGGGCCTCTACCCGCCCGCGGACCGACAGGCGCAGATCGGGGACGGCGGCCCCGTCGGCACGCAAGATGACGTAGCCGTGCAGCCCTCCCGGCGCGGAGGCGTCGGCGGCCACCGTCATCTCTCGGCTCTCCCCGGGGCGAAGAGGCCCCGGCTCCATCCTCGCCTCGACCCCGGCGCCGGTGGCGCGGGGCTCGCCCAGAACGACCTCGCGCTGCGAGCGGTTGGTCACCGTCACGCTCATCTGCCGCTGGGTGCCGGTGGTGAGGGCGCCGAAGTCGACGGCCGGCGGCGAGAAATCGATCTCCGGGACGACCGTCGCCCGAACGACGAAGGTCGCCCTCGGGGTCTTCGGCGCGTTGGTGTGCAGGGTGATGTTCTTGCTCACCTCGCCGCGAAAACGCCCGGCGTCGAAGACGGCCTCGACCTCCCCCTGCTCCCCCGGCGCGAGACGGCTGTTGGAGAGCAGCGCCGCGGTGCAGCCGCAGGAACTGCGCACCCGCTCGATCCGCAGATCCGACTCGCCGCTGTTTCGAAAGACGAAGGTGTGGCTCGCCCTCGTCCCCTGCAGGATCTCGCCGAAATGGACCTCCGTGTCAGGGGCGCTGAGCTCGGGGCTTGCAAAAGCCGACCAAGGAAGCCACACAGAGATCACCGCCACAACCGCCACCATGCGCCACGCCATACCACTCCTCCTTTCATCCTTCCTTTTCAGTCACGCCGGAGCGCAGCATAGCACGACTTTTCGCTCTTCGGCCACAGGTGTGAATAAATTGACACAGACCCCCCGTCTTGCTATAGAATAGCCCTCGGCATTGTGGCTCTTTTCCCTTGAGACTCTCATGACTTCACCCACCTTGAAGCTGCTCTTTTCGAAGGAGGAGATTGCAGCGCAGGTGCAGCGGCTCGGAGAAGAGATCAGTCGGGACTATCCGGATCGCGAAGTCGTTCTGGTCTGCGTTCTCAAAGGCTCTCTCCTTTTCTTCTCCGATCTGGCGCGCACCATCACCTCCCCGATCGTTCTCGACTTCGTGCGCCTCGCAAGCTACGGATCGGGGACGGTCACGTCGGGGATCGTCGAATTTCGCCTCGACATGGAGCTGCCGATCAAAGGACGCGACGTCATCATCGTCGAAGACATCATCGACAGCGGGCTCACCCTCGAAACCCTCTATCACCGCCTCATGCTGAGGGAGCCGCGCTCCTTGCGCATCTGCACCCTCATCGACAAGAAGGTGCCGCGCCGGGCACAGATTCGCCCCGACTACGTCGGCATCGAGCTCGCCGAAGGGTTCATCGTCGGGTACGGCCTCGACTTCGACGAGCGCTACAGAAATCTTCCCGACATCTACCAGGTGCAGACCGCCTGACCCCAGGCTGAAGGAGATACGCATGGTCGTCCAATGCCCCGAATGCGGGACCCGGTTCCGATTCCCCGAAGAACGGATGAAGCCCGCCGGCGTCAAAGCGAAATGCGCCCGCTGCATGCACATCTTCCTCGCCGCCGATCCTGCGCTCGAGCCCCCTGCGTCTGCGCAGACGAACACGGCCGAGCCCGCCGAGGCCGAAGGCCCCCTGCCCGGCGCCCCAGGCGAAGAAGCGCAAAGCGCGGCCGACTTCTCCCCCCTCGATGAGGACGATTTCCCTCCTTTCAGGGACGATGGCGACGATGAGGCACAGCCGTTTCGCGACGCGGCGGTGGAGGAGCCGACCGGGGAGGATCTCTTCCTCGATCCGCTCCCCGGACAGGATCTCGCACCACAGCCGTCCGACGATCTCCCCATTGCGCAGGAGGACGCCGACGCGCCGCAGCTCCCCGTTGCCGCCTTTGACGACGCAACATCCGACGTAGAGCTCCAAGACGACGATGCTCCGGGTGAGGACGATTTCTTCGCCGCGCAGCAGAAGACGGAGCCCGCCGTCGACGTCGTCGAGGACGACTTCGCCTTCGAGGAGGAGCAACCAGAGGCACCCGCCGCCGCCGACCTCGACGACGCGTTCGCCTTCGGATCGAGCGACGACGACGCTATCGGCGACTTCACCTTCAAGGAGACCGACGACGAAGCGGAGCGCAGCGACGACTTCGCCTTTGAAGCGGGGGAGGCTGAAACCGATGACGAATTCGGATTCGAAACGACGAAGGCCGGGAGCGATGACGAATTCGGATTCGATGACGATCCGCGCGACGGCATCGACCCCTTCGCCCCGGCCGGGCGCGACCCGCTGCACGACGACTTCCCCCTGGAGGGGAACGCGGCCCTCTCCCCCGCGCCCGACTTCGACGAGCGTGACTTCGGAGCCGATGACATCGGCCCTTCGAAACAGACCGAAGACGAGCGGGACGACCTCGGTTTCGGCCGCATGGACTTCTCGACCGCCGCCTCCTCCGACACGTCCCCTTCTCCCATCGCGGCGGCACCGCCCTTGCCCCCTCTGGCGCCTCCCATGGGCGGCCTGCAGGGAGGAGAGCCTGCGCCCCCGGCCGAGAAGCCTGCACCCTCACCCCAAAGCGCCTCCCCGCTGAAGAAGCGCTCTTCAATGGGGAGGCTGCTCGCCTTCGTTCTGCTCTTTCTCGTGGGGCTCGTCGCTCTGGGCGGCTATTTCGCCTGGCAGGGTGGCCCGCAGGAGATGCTGCGGATTCTCGATCGCGCCGGGGTGCAGAAGGCGCCGGTGGCGCCCGCAGGACAGATTCGCCTGAGCGATCTGCGCGGCTACTTCGCCCAGAACGCCGAGGCCGGGCAGATCTTCGTCGTCACCGGACAGGCCATCAACGAATTTCAGCAGGCGCGCTCGGCCGTCGCCATCAAGGGGGTCCTCTTCAACGCGCAGGGCGAGGCGCTGATGCAGCAGACCGTCTTTGCGGGCAACCCCCTCACCGAGGAGGAGCTGCGCACCCTCCCCTTCCAGAGCCTCGAAGAGCGGATGAACAATCAGTTCGGCGACGGACTCTCCAATCTCAACGTCGTGCCGGGGCGCTCCATCCCCTTCGCCATCGTCTTTCGCGAGCTTCCCGACAATCTGGCCGAGTTCACCGTCGAAGTCACCGATTCGCGTCCCGGATCGGGCTCATAAGCCCGACGCTCCATCCGATCGCAATAAAAAAGGGACACCGCACGACGCGGCGTCCCTTTTTTATTGCGATCGGTCTGTGAATCGACTATCAGCCGCAGCCGCCGGAAGCCGGCCGTAGGCACCTCTCCCCGCGAGGCGTCGGGGGATCGCCACGCAAGATGCAGAGCTGCCCCTTCGGCGCCTTGAAGGCGCCTTTCCGGGCGGAGAACCGGCGCCGAGATCCCGGCGGTGCGTCCGTCAGTCGACGCGCTTGCGCAGGAAAGTCGGGATGTCGTACTCCTCTTCCTCGGGGAGGCGCGACGCCAGCGATCGCATGCTCTTTTGCTGCTGCTGTTCGCGGATGAAGGTGGGGCGATCGCGATCGACCTTCGCCGCGGCGGGGAAGATCGATTTGCGCAGCTCATCCGCGGGGCGGCGCTCCTGCTCGAAGACGGCGCCGAAGCCGGTGGCGATGGCCGTCACCTTGATCTTGTTCTCGAGCTCCTCGTTGATCACCAAGCCGATGATGATGGTGGCGTCTTCGTGGACCTTCTCGTGGATGACGCGGGAGACCTCGTCGAACTCCTCCATCGTCATGTTGCTCGACCCGGTGATGTTGACCAAGACCCCCTTGGCGCCGGAGATGTCGATATCCTCCAGCAGCGGGCTGCTGATGGCCTGCTGGGCCGCCTCGGTGGCGCGCCGGTCGCCCTCGCCGACTCCGATCCCCATCATCGCCATGCCGCGCTCGCCCATGATCGTCTTGACGTCGGCGAAGTCGACGTTGATCATCCCCTCGGTGGTGATCAAATCCGAGATCCCCTGCACCGCCTGACGCAGCACGTCGTCGGCGGGCTTGAAAGCGTCGAGGATTCCCATGTTCTTACCGGCGAGCCCCAGCAGTCGGTCGTTGGGGATGACGATGAGCGAGTCGACGACCTCGCGCAGCGCCATCACCCCGTCCTCTGCCTTCTTGAGGCGCTGGCGCCCTTCGCGGGTGAACGGCTTGGTGACGACGCCGACGGTGAGCGCCCCGGCCTCGCGGGCCACTTCGGCGATGATCGGCGCCGCCCCGGTGCCCGTGCCGCCCCCCATGCCGGCGGCGATGAAGACCATGTCGGCGCCGTCGATCAGCTCGGCCAGCCGGGCGCGGTCCTCCTGGGCGGCCTCGCGGCCGACTTCGGGGTTGGCGCCGGCGCCGAGCCCCTTGGTGAGCTTTCCGCCGAGCTGCACCTTCATCGGCGCGAGGCTGCGCTTGAGCGCCTGGGCGTCGGTGTTGGCCACGACGAAATCGACTCCGTCGATGTGGGATTGGATCATCGTGTTGACGGCGTTGCCGCCCCCACCGCCGACACCGATCACCTTGATTTTTGCCTTCAAATCGACATTCTCATCAAACTCGAACATGTTTCCCTCCGATCGCAAACGAGGTTAAGGGTTCTCCGCTCCCCTTACCGCGGGGTCCAACTGCCAAATTGTATTAAGGAACTCGGCACCAGAGCTGATCAAAAATGTCCGGATGCAAGGCGCTCGAATCCTGAGAAATGGGCGTTTTTCATCAGCCTCATCAGAAGAATTCGCCGAACCACTGCTTCATCCGCCTGATGACCTTCTCGAAGACGTTCTCCTGCCCGATGGTGAAGTTTCGCACTTCGAGATTGCGGCTGCCATACTTCACGAGCCCCACCCCGGTGGCGTAGACGGGGGAGTTCACGACGTCGGTGAGGCCGCCGATGTCGCGGGGGACGCCGCGGCGCACCGGCATGCCGAGGACCTGCTCGGCCATCTCGGGCATCCCCGGCAGGATGCAGGTGCCGCCGGTGATCACCACTCCCGAGGCGATGACGTCCTCGAAGCCGCTCTTGATGATCTCGCGGTTGACCAGCGTGAAGATCTCCTCGACTCGCGGCTCGAGGATCTCGGCCAGAAGCTGACGCGACAGAATGCGGGACTCTCGCCCGCCGACGGAGGGGACCTCGATCGTCTCGTCCTTGCCGACCATGGAGGTCAGGGCGCAGCCGTAGGCGTGCTTGATCTTCTCGGCTTCGGCCATGGGGGTGCGCAGCCCCACGGCGATGTCGTTGGTCAGGTGGTTGCCGCCCAGAGACAGGACCGAGGTGTATTTGATCGCCCCGTCGAGGTAGATGGCGATGTCGGTGGTGCCGCCGCCGATGTCGACGATGGCGACCCCGAGGTCCTTCTCGTCCTGGGAGAGGACCGCCTCGGCCGAAGCGAGTTGCTCCAGCACGATGTCGGCGACGTCGACCCCGGCGCGGTTGCAGCTCTTGATGATGTTCTGGGCGCTGGCGACGGCGCCGGTCACGATGTGGACCTTCGCCTCCAGGCGCACCCCGCTCATCCCCAGCGGCTCCTTGATGCCGTCCTGGTCGTCGATGATGAATTCCTGCGGCAGGATGTGGATGACCTCGCGGTCCATCGGGATGGCGATCGCCTTGGCGCCGTCGATGACGCGCCGAATGTCGTCCTGATTGACCTCGCGGTTCTTGATGGCGATCACCCCCTGGGAGTTGAACCCCTTGATGTGCCCGCCTGCGATCCCGGCGAAGACCGACTTGATCTCGCACCCCGCCATGAGCTCGGCTTCCTGCAGCGCCTTCTTGATGGCGCCGACGGTCCCCTCGATGTTGATCACCACCCCCTTGCGCATCCCTTTGGAGGGGCTCGTGCCGATACCGACGATGTCGAGGCCGTCCTCGGTCAGGTTGCCGATGATGGCGCAGATTTTCGTGGTGCCGATGTCCAGCCCGACGATCAGATTGTCCTTGCGGTTGCTCATCTTCCTCCCCTTCACCATAATAATGCTAACTTTTGCGACGAACGCCCGTCTTGTCGAGCTTGACGATGACGCGGTCCACGACATTCAGGTCGATGTATTCCAGAGCCTGCAGGCGCGGCCTGAGCTCCGGGTAGATCCTCTCCAGCCGGTCGAGCTTGTCGTCGAAGTCGCCCCGGCCCAGGCGGATGGGGACACCGCCCACCATCGTGAAGAGCACGAAGCCCTCGGCCGGGTCGATGCGGATCTCCGAAAGCTCGCAAATACCGAAGACCGTGCGCGCCTCGATCTTGTCGAGCAGGGCGACCGCCTCGGCGAAGAGGCGCCGCGCCTCGGCGGGTGATTCGAGCAGGTAGCTGCGCTCGATCCCCGTCACGACAGGATAGTCGAGGGAGTCGCTCGGGTCCAGAACCTTGAAGACCTCCCCGAATGCATCAAGATAGTAGAGATAGCCGAGATTTACAACTGCTCTCGGCGTGCGCTCGGCGACACGGATGAGAATTTCCTGCGGGAAGATCCTCTGCACCCCCGCAGAGGCGATCCACGGGTTCTCCTCGATCTTACGACCGATCGCCGCGAGGTCCAATTCGAAGATGCCGCTGCCGGTGCGGATCTCGGAAAGGGCGACGATCTCCTCTTCGCTGACCCTCTGGGCGTTCTCGACACGCACCGTGGCGATCTTGAAGTAGTTCGAGTCGAAGACGAGGCGTCCGAGCAGAACCGCGCCGCAGCCGATCAGAACGATCGAACCGAAGAAGACGCCCAGGCGCAAGGTCGCCCGGAAGAGCTTCTTCCAGTTGCGAGGCCGCTTTTCCTTCTTGCGCCGATTCTGTTTTAGCTTGGCCGGTTTGTCGGCCTTCAGATCGAGCACCGCCGTCGTCTTCCCGAATGCAAAAGGTTTGCAGATCCGTCACTTGCCGAGCCCGGCATCCTCCAGAATGCGCTGGGAGAGCTCGGAGAAGCTGATGCCGACGTGCGCCGCGGCCTTCGGCAGCAGGCTCGTCTCGGTCATGCCGGGGATGGTGTTCACCTCCAGGCAGAAAAACTCGTGGGGCGCGACCATGAAATCGACCCGCGCTGCGCCCCGGCACCCCAGCGCCCGGCAAGCGGCGACGGCGCACTGCTGGATGCGCTCGTACACGGCGCCCGGCAGCGGAGCCGGCAGGATGTATTCGGTACGCCCGGCGGTGTACTTGGACGCATAGTCGTAAAACCCGCCCTTGGGGACGACCTGAATGATCGGCAGCGCCTCGCCGTCGAGGACGCCGACAGTGATCTCCATCCCCTCGATGAAGTCTTCGACCAGGGCGATCGCGTCGTGACGAAGGGCCTCGTCGAGGCCGCTCTGAAGCTGCGAAGCGTCGCGCACGATCGTCACCCCGATGGTCGACCCCTCCCGGGCGGGCTTGACGACCAGGGGGAAGCGGCGGCAGCGCGACAGAAATTCGGCTCGGTCGTCGCCGGCGCGAAAGACCTCGAAGGCGGGGGTCGGGATCTCGTGGTGCAGCAGGATCTTCTTGGTGGCGACCTTGTCCATGGCCATGCTCGAGGCGAGGACACCGCTGCCGGTATAGGGGATGCCGAGAAGCTCCAGCAGCCCCTGCACGGTGCCGTCCTCGCCGAAGCGGCCGTGAAGGGCGATGAAGGCGACCTCGGCGGCTTCGGCGGCCAGGCGCTGCGGCAGATCCCGTCCTGCGTCGACTCCGACGGCGTCGTACCCCGCCGCCTGCAGCGCGCCCAGCACTGCCGCCCCGGTGCGCAGCGACACCTCCCTCTCGGCCGAGAGCCCCCCCATCAAAACGGCAATCCTCTTTTTCTTCAATTCATCTCGGGTCATAAACAAATCCGGCTCGTAACTGATTCAGCATGGGATCCCAGCTCCCATGCCAAGAGACGCTTTTCGCCGTCCATGGCCGATTGACTGGCGCCGTCCATGGCGCCAGTCACCCTTACCATGTGAGCCGCGCCCCACAAGGCGAATAGATACTCCGGCTCAACATTTCAGGCTTCAGACTCCGTACCGCCGCCCCGGCTCCCCGATGCCGCCGCTCACTCCATCTTCTCCCGATAGAGCCGTGCGAAGGCTTCGCCGATCTGCCAGACGTTGCCGGCGCCCAGGGTGATGACGATGTCTCCCGGGCGCACCGACGCCAGCAGGTGGGCGACGACGGCGTCCTTGTCGCCGACGTAGTGGGCGTCCTTGTGGCCGTGACCGGCGATCCCCTCGACGAGAGAGGCGGCGTCGATCCCTGCGATGGGATCTTCACCCGCCGCGTAGATGTCGGTCACCACCAGATGGTCCGACTGGTAGAAGGCGGTGGTGAAGTCGGCGAAGAGCGCCTCGGTGCGCGAGTAGCGATGCGGCTGGAAGACGGTGACGACCCGGCGGTCCCATCCGGCGCGGGCGGCGGCGAGCGTCGCCTTGATCTCGGCGGGGTGGTGGCCGTAGTCGTCGACGACCATGACGCCGGCGATCTCGTCCTTCACCTGGAAGCGCCGCTGCACGCCGCCGAAATCGGTGAACCCCTCGGCGATGTCGGCGAAGGGGATCTCCAGCTCCATGGCGACGGCGACGGCCGCCAGGGCGTTGAGCACGTTGTGGCGCCCCGGCATGCGGGTGGAGATGCGCCCGAGCCGCTCGCCGCGCTGCAGCACGGTGAAGGTGGTGCCGATGCCGGTGTGCACGATGTCGTCGGCGCTGAAATCGGCCTGGGGGGTGTTGAGCCCGTAGGTGACGAAGCGCTTTTTCACCTGCGGAATCAGGCTCTGGATGTTGGGGTCGTCGAGGCACAGAACCGCCACACCGAAGAAGGGGACCTTGTTGATGAAGTCGACGAAGGTCTCCTTGATCTGGTCGAGGTCGCGGTAGTAGTCGAGGTGATCGGCGTCGATGTTGGTCACCACCGCGATGGTCGGCGAGAGCTTCAGGAACGAGCCGTCCGACTCGTCCGCCTCGGCGACGAGGAACTTGCCCTGCCCCAGCTTGGCGTTGGAGCCGAAGGCGTCGAGGCGCCCGCCGATGACCGCGGTCGGGTCGATGCCGCCGTGGGTCAGAACCGTGGCGACCATGCTGGTGGTCGTCGTCTTGCCGTGGGTGCCGGCGATGGCGATGCCGTACTTCATGCGCATCAGCTCGGCGAGCATCTCGGCCCGGGGGATGACGGGGATGAGCTTTCGCTGCGCTTCGAGGACTTCGGGGTTCTCGCGCCGCACCGCGGTGGAGGTCACCACCACGTCGGCCCCCTCGATGTTCTCGGCTCGGTGGCCGTAGGCGATCTCTCCGCCGAGCTCGGTCAAGCGCCGGGTGATCTCCGATTCGCGCAGATCCGACCCCGAGACCTGGTAGCCGAGATTGAGGAGCACCTCGGCGATGCCGCTCATGCCGATGCCGCCGATCCCGACGAAGTGTATTTTGCGAATTCTTCCGTACATTTTTTGATCCCGATCGTGTTCTATTGACAGATGAAATAGTGTTTACCGGGCGAAAAAGTCAGGCAAACCGGCCTCACGCGACGCCGCAACGAGCGCGACGTAAAGCAATTACGGAAACCTGTTATTGCGTCTGTATCGATTTGGCTTCGTCGCGTCGTCGTGTAAGGCGCTTTTTCATCATGGATTCCTCATCACTGCCCTACACTCCTTCAGAATCCTGTCCGCGGCCCCCCGTTTGCCCATGGCGTGGGCCGAGCGGGCCATGGCGAGCAGGTGCTCGCGGTTGGCGAGGAGCTCCCCCACGATCCGCCCGAGATTCTGGGCGCTGAGCTCGCTCTGCGGAAGCATCAGCGCCGCGCCGCGCCGCGCCAGGGCGCGCGCGTTGGCGCTCTGGTGGTCGCCCGCCGCATGGGGATACGGAACGAGGATGGCGGGGCGTCCGCAGGCGGTCAGCTCCGCGATCGTCGTCGCCCCGGCACGGCACACCACGAGGTGCGCCTGGGCGTAGGCCTCGGCCATGTCGTGGATGAAGGGGACGACACCGTCGGGGTTCCACCCGGCGGCGCGGTACGCCTCGCGCACCGTCTCCAGATCGTCCGGCCCGGTCTGATGCCGGATCGTGAGACGCCCGCGCAGCGGCTCCAGCAGGGGAAGCATCTGCGAGACCGCCTCATTGATCGCCCGGGCCCCCAGGCTCCCGCCGAAGACAAGGAGCTCGGGATCGCCGGCTGAAAGAGGAGGACACTCCTCCATCCCGCGGCGAAGGGGGTTCCCCGTGACGATAGTGACGCCGCGATGAAAGGCGCAGTCGGCTTCCGCGAACGAAAGGCAGACCCTCTCGGCCCAGCGGGCGAGGAGCCGGTTCGTCAGCCCCGGCCAGGCGTTCTGCTCATGGATGACGTAGGGGATCCTCTTGATCTTCGCCGCGATCAAAACCGGCGCCGAGGCGTACCCGCCGACCCCCACCACCACCTGGGGGCGAAACTCGCGCAGGATTTGCAGCGACTGGCGCACGCTTCGCGCCATCCGTGGGAAGACGGCCCCCTTGGCGACGATCCCCTTGCCGACGAAGCCGGCAATGTCGATGGTGCGAAGGGGCCATCCGAGCTCCGGAAGAACCCGCGCCTCGATCCCCCGCTGCGTCCCGACGAAGAGGACTTCGGCCTCGGGGTCGGTTTCGGTGAGGCGCTGCGCCAGAGCCACCGCCGGGAAGAGATGTCCGCCGGTCCCGCCGCCGGCCAGAAGGAGTCTCATCGCGGCTCCCCCTTTGGCTGCACCGCGTGGGACGAGACGTTGAGCAGCAGTCCCACCGCCATAAGCGTCGTCACCAGATTCGTCCCGCCGTAGGAGAGGAAGGGGAGCGCCAGCCCCTTGGTCGGGACCATCCCCATGACCACAGCCATGTTGACGAAGGCCTCGAGCCCCAACAGGAGCGTCAGGCCGAACGCCAGATAGCGGCCGAAGTCGTCCGGCGCCATCAGCGAGGCGCGCATCCCCCGAAGGATCAGCAGCAAGAACATGGTGGCGACGACGGCGACCCCCGCGAAGCTGAGCTCCTCGCCGACCACCGAGAAGATGAAATCGGTGTGCGCCTCGGGGAGGAAGAAGAGCTTTTGCTTCCCCTCGCCCAGCCCGTTGCCGAAGATCCCGCCGCTGCCGAAGGCGATCCAGCTCTGGATGATCTGAAACCCGCTGTTTGTCGGGTCGGCCCAGGGGTCGAGAAACGACATGATGCGCTGGCGCCGGTAGTCGACATTCATCACGGCGAAGTACAGAAACGGAGCCGCGAGGATCACCAGCGAAAAGAGGTAGGACAGGCGCGTCCCCGCCACCAGGAGCATCACCATCGCCACCGCCCCCAGCGTCAGAGCGCTGCCCAGATCGGGCTGCAGAAGGAGCAAGAAGAGCAGCACCGCCAGCACCACCATGTAGGGGATGAAGCCGACGGCGAGGTTTCGGACCTTCTCCTGCTTTTTCGCCAGCGAATGGGCCATGTACATCACCAGGGCGATCTTGGCCAACTCCGCCGGCTGCACCGAGATCATCCCGAAGCGCAGCCAGCGCGCGGCGCCGCCGGCGTGGGTGCCGATGCCGGGGATGAGGACGGCCACCAAAAGCCCTACGCACAGCAGCAGGAAGGGGACGGCGAAGCGGCGCAGGTGGTGATAGTCGATACGCATGATCACCGCCATCGCCGCCAGTCCGATCAGAGCGAAGACCCCCTGGCGCTTCAGGAAGAAGAATCCGTCGGCGTACCGCCTGTCGGCCATGATGGAGGAGGAGGAATAGACCATCACCACCCCGAAGCAGGTGAGGGCCACCGCCAGCAGCAGAATCGCGGTATCGTATTCCTTCCTCTGCTCCATAAACGCCTACTCCGGCAGGGCCAGAACGGCCCGGGTAAAAAGATCGCCGCGCTCTTCGTAGCTTTTGAACATGTCGAAACTGCTGCACCCCGGCGAAAGCAGAACCGAGCCCCCCGCCGGGGTCAGCTCTCTCGCCGCGGCCACCGCCTCTTCGAGGGTGGCGGCGCGCACCGTACGCGTCAGCTCGCCGAGCTCGGCGGCGATGCGTTCGGCGGCCTGCCCGATGAGGATGAGATGGGCGACCTTCTCCTTGACGAGCGGCGCCAGCGGCGCATAGTCTCCCCCCTTGTCCTTCCCCCCGGCGATGAGGGTGACCGGGGCGCAAAGCCCCGCCAGGCTCTTGACGACGCTGCCGACGTTGGTCCCCTTGGAGTCGTTGTACCACGTCACCCCCGCGA
>JBJHBH010000096.1:0-11832 GCA_050485365.1 Desulfuromonadales bacterium
GGAGGAGACGGCCAACGAGGTGCTGGTCAAGCTCCATCTGAAATAGAGGCACTTGGGGTCAACCATGATTTTCATGCGCTGAACGCTGACAAACGATTCGCATCAACATAGATAAAGGGAGGTACGTATGGGTAATCGCATCCTGGTAGTGGAAGACGAGAAGAAGGTCGCCAGCTTCATCAAACGGGGGTTGGAGGAAGAGGAGTTTCAGGTCGACGTGGCCTACGACGGCGAGGAAGGTCTCCACATGGCCGAGACCAATCCGTACGATCTGGTCCTGATGGACGTGATGCTTCCGAAGATGGACGGGCTCTCGGTCATCAAGGAGATGCGCAAGAAGGAGATCATCACCCCCGTTTTGTGTCTGACCGCCAAGGATGCGGTGGAGGACATCGTCTCCGGGCTCGACTCCGGCAGCGACGACTACCTGACCAAGCCCTTCGCTTTCGCCGAGCTGCTGGCGCGGGTGCGCTCCCTGCTGCGCCGCGGCCAGAAGGACCGCGGGGCCGACATCTACTTCGCCGACCTTCGCCTCGATCCGGTGGCGCACAAGGTCTGGCGCGGCGAGAAGGAGATCGAGCTGACGGCGAAGGAGTATGCGCTGATGGAGTACTTCATGCGCAATCCGAACCAAATCCTGACCCGCACCATGATCGCCGAGCATGTGTGGGACTACACCTTCGACAGCTTCACCAACATCATCGACGTCTACGTGAACTATCTGCGCAAGAAGGTCGACCGCGATTACGACAAAAAACTCATTCACACGGTACGGGGCGTCGGGTACGTGTTGAAGGAGGAGTGATTGTTCTTCCGCACCGTTCGCTGGCGCCTCACTTTCTGGTCCACTTTCACGCTGGCCGCCATCATGGCGGCCAGCGCGTTCTATTGGTACCATAACCTCGCGCGCAATCTCCTTTCGCAGATCGACGAAACTCTCTACTTCGTCGCTCGCGAAGCGGCCGCGCAGGTGAACGACGACGGCATCATCGACCGGCGCGACTGCACCGTCATCGAGGCGCTGGTGCAGCGCCACGGCTGGGAAATCGCCGTGCGGATCTTCGGCGCCGACGGCGAAATCGTCTGCGTCGTCGCTCCCGCCGAAGGTCGCTGGCTCCTCGAGGATCCGGCGCTTCTTTCCCCCCCTCCTTCAGACGTCTCCTCTCTTCAGTCCCTCCCCGTCGTCGGGGAGCCGCCCCATCGCGTTCTGACCTCCACTCTGCCGGGCGGCACCATCCAGGTGGAGAGGGATCTCGGGCCGATGCGCCAGGCGCTGCGCCATCTGCGCCAGCGCTTTTTTCTCTTCAGCCCCCTCGTCCTGGCGGCGCTGTGTTTCGGCGGCTGGATTCTTGCGGGCCATGCCCTCGCCCCGTTGTCACGCATGGCCCGCGCCGCCCGCGCCGTCGATGCCGACAATCTCTCGGTGCGTCTGCCGGTGGAGCATCCCGGCGACGAAATCGCGCGGTTGGTCGAGAGCATCAACGCGATGCTCGCCCGCCTTGAGCGCTCCTTTCGCCGGGTCAAGCAGTTCGCCGGAGACGCCTCCCACGAGCTGCGCACCCCGCTGGCCATCTTGAGGGGCGAGACCGAGGTGACGCTGCGCTGGGCGCGCGAAGCCGACGATTATCGCCGCACCCTGGAGTCGAATCTGGAGGAGATCGACCGCATGGGGCGCATCATCGACGATCTGCTCACTCTGGCGCGAAGCGACGCCGGCGAGCTCGCCATGGAGGTCAAGGAGATCAGCCTCAGCGACCTGCTCCAGGAGCTCTACATGGCCGGCAACACCCTGGGCGAGGCCAAGCAGATCCAGGTCTTCCTGCACCTCGACGTCGGGGGGGAGATCCGCATCCAGGGGGACGAACTGCGCTTGCGGCAGATGTTTCTCAACCTGATCTCCAACGCCATCAAGTACACCTCGGAGGGGGGGCAGGTCGACATCACGTTGCGGCTGGAGCCGCAGGAGGCGGTGGTGAGCGTGGCGGACACCGGCATCGGCATCCCCCCAAAGCATCTGCCGCATCTGTTCGAGCGCTTCTACCGCATCGACAAGGCGCGAAACCGCGCCGACGGCGGCACCGGCCTGGGGCTCGCCATCACCAAGAGCATCGTCGAGGCGCACCAGGGGAGCATCCGCGTCGAGTCGGTCCCGGAGAAGGGGAGCACCTTCACGGTGCATCTGCCTCTGGCGGGTCCTCAGCGGCAGGGCGACCCCGGCTGAGCCGCGATGCGCTCGGTCTTCTATCCCCATCTCGTCAACGGCCCCTTCGGCGACCCGGCCCTCTATGTGCGGGTGGCCCACCGGGGGGAGGCGCTCCTGTTCGACTGCGGCGACCTCCACCCGCTGAGCTCGCGGGAGTTGCTGAAGATCCGCGCGGTCTTCGTCTCCCACGCCCACATCGATCATCTGGTCGGCTTCGATGCGCTGCTGCGCCTTTTTCTGTGCCGCGACCGTCCGCTGACGCTGGTCGGTCCCCCCGGCTTCATCGAGCGCATCGCGCATCGCCTCGGCGGCTACACCTGGAATCTGGTGGAGGGCTATCCGCTGGAGCTCATCGTGCGGGAGTGGGGAGAGGGGAGGGGGCGCGAAGCGCGTTTTCGGGCGTGCGACGCCTTCGAGCGCTCGTCCGATGCGACCTTCGACGCCCCCGGGGGGCTTGTGTACGAGACGCCCGACTACCGGGTGCGCGCCGTCCCTCTCGACCACGGAGGGATCGTCTCGCTGGCCTATCGCCTCGAAGAGACGCTGCACGTCGCCATCCACCGCGAGGAACTGGAGGCGCGCGGATACCGGCCCGGCGCCTGGCTCACCGGCTTCAAGGCGGCGGTGCGGCGCGGGGCGCCCGCCGAGACGCCGGTGCGCGTCCCTCTGGCGGACGGGGAGAGGATGCACCCTTTGGGGGATCTGCTCGAAACCATTGCCCACACCGAGGAAGGGATGACCCTCGCCTACGTCACCGACGCCTCGCCGAGCCCGGAGAACCGGAGCAGAATCGTCGAGCTCGCCGCCGGGGCGCATCTGCTCGCCATCGAGGCGACCTTCGCCGAGGCCGACCTGCACAGGGCGCGAAGCCGCAACCACCTGACCGCCCGGCTCGCCGGCACCCTGGCGAGGGAGGCGGGCGCCGGGCGCCTCCTCGTCTTTCACCACAGTCCGCGCTACCAGGACGAGCCGCAGCGCCTTGCGCGCGAAGCCGTCGCCGCCTTCACCGAAGGGCGGGAGCCAACTGCATAAACGCACAGTGAAAATCCGCTGCTGCTGTGATATGTTGCGAAAATGCGTCTAGCACTCAAGTATCAAATCATCCTCGCCCCGGCGGCGGTCCTGCTGCTGATGGCCTTTTTGCTCCTCTTTCTCCAGTACACGTACTGGGATCTGTCGAACAAAAGGCAGGAGGCCAAGCGCCTCGGGACGGTCTTCATCGCGCTGGCCGAGGCCGACCTGGCGACTCAGCGCATGTACGGTCTTTCGTTGCGCCTCGCCGACGAGCGCCTCGTCGACGTGGCGCGCTTCCAGGAGATGGCCGAGCTCTACCTCCACCTGGAAGGGGCCACCGAGCGGATTCTGACCCGCATGTCCCTGTCGGAGAGCACCCGCGCCCTGGTGCGCCAGGCGGTGCGGGATCTCGACCCCGAGTTCGGCTTCGACCCCCAGCGCTTCCTCGCGGCGATCTCGTTGCTGAGGCCGCAGCTCGCGGCCATCTCGGGGACGGTTCAGAAACAGCGCGAGAACCTGCGCGACGTGCACAAGGACGACATCGACGAGTTGGTGGCCCGAACGGCTTCGGTCTCCATCGTCGTTCTCGGCGCGGCCATCGGGCTCGGCGTCGTTTTGGCCCTCGCCTTCGCCCGCAACATCCTGCGGCGCATCCAGGTCCTCTCCGACGCCGCCGGACGCATCGCCCGCGGAGAGCTCACCCCCCCGGCGGCCCCCGAAAAGGTGCGCGACGAGCTCGACGATCTCGCCCTGTCCATCAACGGCATGACCGATCGGCTCATCCGCGTGGTGAGCACCGAGAAGCTGCTGGAGGGGGCCGAGGAGGAGCGGCGCCGCATCGCCATGGACATCCACGATCAGACCCTGTCGGATCTCTCCTCGGTGCTGCGCGGAATCCAGGAGCTCAAGCGGGGGGCGTGCAGCGAGCCGGCCGTCAAGCTCGAAGCCGATCTGCAGAAGGCGATCGCCAACCTGCGCGAGGTGATGGACAATCTGCACCCGCCGACCCTCGACATCCTCGGCCTGGGCGCCGCCCTCGAATCGCACCTGGAGCACCACATGGCGACCGGGGGGCTCCCCGAATACCACTTTTACGCCTCGCCCGACGCCGAACGCGCCATCTCTTCGCGGGTGGTGCGCCTGACCATCTACCGGATCGCCGTGGAGGCGATCCACAACGTCGTCAAGCACTCGGGCGCGAGCCGCTACGAGGTGAACCTCGACAAGCGTGCCGATGCGGTCGTCCTCTCCGTGGAGGACAACGGCAGCGGCTTCGATCTCGATGCGGTCTCGAAGGGTGGCGGGCGCGGCCTGAACAATATCCGCGAACGCGCCCGGGCTATCGGGGCCACTGTCAGGTGGGGGACGTCGCGCTTCACCAGCGGGACGCGATTTGAACTTTCGCTGCCGGTCGCCGACCGGCGCCAGGAGGGATGAGCCGCCCATGAAGGAAGAACTCAACATCCTCGTCGCCGAAGACAATCCGAAGGACTACGAATTTCTCGATCGCCTCTTCAGGGAGTGGGAGCAGCCGTGCCGGGTGCAGCGCGCCCACAGCGGGCAACTCGCACTGGAGCTGGCGCTGGCGCAGCCCCGCCCCCTGGTGGTCAGCGACATCCAGATGCCCGAGCTCAACGGCATCGACTTCGCCCGCGCCCTGTGGGAGAAGCGCCCCGAGGCCCGCATCGTCTTCTGGAGTCAGTACAAGGACGAGATGTATGTGCGCGCCCTGGCGCGCATCGTCCCCCCCGAGACGGTCTACGGGTACGTTCTGAAATCGAACTCCCGCGACCGCATCTCCTCGGCCCTCTCGACCGTTCTGCTCGACGAGCAGTGTTGGATCGACCCCGAGGTGCGAAAGGTTCAGGGGCGCGCAGGGCACAGCCAGACCGCCCTGTCCGACATCGAGTTCGAGGCGCTTCTCGACATCTCCCTCGGCCTCACCGACAACCTCATCGCCCAGCGCCGCTATCTTTCGCGCCGCGGCGTGCAGAGCCGCCTCAACTCGCTGTACACCAAGCTCGGCCTCGATCAGGAGCAGTTTCACAGCGACAAGGTCGGTGACGCCTTCAACCTGCGCAACCGCGCCGTCGCCGTCGCCCTGCGCCGCGGGCTCATCAACGCCTTCGAGATGGAGCAGGAGGAGGAGGAGTTCCAGAGCTGGCTCAGCCGCTACAAGGGAGGGCGGCGCTGAGCCGGAGGAGCTGCGGCGCCCCGTGAAAACCCGACGCACAAAGGAGCCGAAACGATGAAAGTTCGCAAGAAGATTCTCGATTTCGAATACGCGGAGGTCCTCGACGTGAAGACCCGCGAGCTGATCCGCGTCGGCTGCGCCGTCGCCGTGGGGTGCCCCGACTGACTGACCAAGCACTTCGCGGTCGCGAAGCAGGCCGGTGCCACCGAAGAGGAGCTCAAAGAGGCGATGGCGTACGGGATCATCGCGCCGTCGGGACGGGCGAAGAATTTCGTCCTGCGCATGCGCGAGGAACTCGGAATCGACTGAGGGGGACTCGACGCAGAAACACGCCAATAAAAAAGGCTCCGCAGCGAAGCGCTGCGGAGCCTTTTTACATCGAACGTAGCAGGTATCTTAGATACGACGCACGTTGCTCGACTGGGGACCCTTCTGGCCCTGAGTCACTTCGAACTCGACCCGGTCACCTTCGGCGAGGGACTTGAAGCCGTTGCCTTCGATGGCCGAGAAGTGGACGAAAACGTCGGGGCCGTTGTCCTGCTGGATGAAGCCGAAACCTTTGGCGTCGTTGAACCATTTAACCGTGCCTTGTGCCATGAATCTTCTCCTTGCGATCCCCTTGGGGATCTTTTTTTCCGTGTGCAGGTCCAACAGACACCAACGAAAAAGCGCACAACCTTGATGTCGTGCGCTTCGCTTTTACCGATTGACCACCAATCTGCCTGGTAACCTGTGCTGCACAAACGAACAATTGAGTTTTCTTATATCACAACCCCCACTCGTGCGCAAGGGCTCCCTGAATTATTTCTGAAAATTGTATCTGTTCTACTTGCGTGGGTCACGGCTCACATGACGAGGGTGTCCGGCGCCAAGGACGGCGCCAGTCAAGCGGTCATGGACGGGCTAAAGCGTCCCTTGGCATGGGAGTCGTGACCCCATGCTGAACAGTTACGGCTCCGACCCCGGATCAGTCCGGAACAGCCCGCCCGAGAAGCTCCATCAGATGCAGCACCTCCTGCTTCTGCCCGGTCTCCCGCACGCCCCAGGCGAGCTGAAGCTGACAGCCGGGGTTGGCGGTGACGAGGATCTGCGCGCCGGTCCGCCCCGCGTTGCCGAGCTTTCGCTCCAGCACCTGCCGGCTCTCCTCGGAGTACTTGAGCCCCCAGGTGGCGGCGCTGCCGCAGCACCACGACGCCTCGTTCATCTCGCGCAGCTCCACCCCGGGGATGCCCCGCAGGATATCGCGCGGCTGGGCCGAGATCCCTTGAGCGTGGCACAGATGACACGGCTCGTGGTAGGTCACCGTCGTGTCGAGGCGGCGCATCCCTTCGGTGCGAAGCCCCTTTTCGGCCAGGAACTCGGAGATGTCGCGGATCTTCGAGCGAAATAGGGCGAGGCGCTCGTGATCCTCGACCTCTTCGAGGATCTCCTCGTATTCCTTGAGGGCGGCGCCGCATCCGGCGCAGTCGGTGACGATGGCATCGACATCGACGGACAGGAAAAGGTCGAGATTGAAGCGGGCCAGCGAGCGGGCCGTCTCGCGGTCCCCTTCCGAGAGGTGGGGGGCGCCGCAGCACTTGGTCTGCGACGGGGTGACGACGTCGAACCCCTGGTGGGCCAGCACCCGCACCGTCTGGCGCGAGACGCCCGGATACATGAGCGTCATCACGCAGCCGAGAAAGAAGGCGACCCTCCCGCGCTTCTCCCCCCGGGCGGGGACGAGCTCGGGGAGTTGGGTGCGCAGAGGCTTCTCCAGATCGGGGAGCATCCCCTCGGCCTTGGCCATCCACTCCGGGGCGAGTTTGAGAACCTTGGAGTGGCGTACCAGCCACTGAAGCCCCAGGCGCTGGTAGAGGCGCGTCGGGAGCATGGAGGTCTCCATGAGCTCGGGGGAGGGGAGCATCTTTTGCAGGATGAATTCGCGAAACGCCTTGCCGGCCGTCCCGAGAGGATAGAAGGCGTGGGCCTGGCTGCGACAGATCTCCATCACTTCGCCGGCGCGCACCCCCGACGGGCAGGCGGTGGTGCACGCCCTGCAGTCGAGGCAGAAGAAGGCTTCCTCTTTGATCGCTTCGGTGAATTCGAGCTTCTCTTCGGCCACGGCGCGGGCCAGGGCGACGCGCCCGCGGGGGCTTGAGCGCTCGCGTCCGGTCAGGGCGTACGTGGGGCAGGTCGGCAGGCAGAAGCCGCAGCGCATGCACTGCAGCACGTCGTCGTAGCGCGGGGCGTCTTTGGGCTTGAAGTTCCCTTTGGGATCACTCGGAGACACGGAATCCCTCCTCCACATGGGGGCGCGCCGCCGAATCCCCCTCGTCGAAGATCTTGCCGGGATTGAAAATCCCCTCCGGATCGAAAGCGTTCTTGATCCGCTTCATCACCTTCACCCCCCCCTCGCCGATCTGGCGAGCGAGGTACTCCTTTTTCGCCATTCCGATGCCGTGCTCGCCGGAGACCGTCCCCCCCCACGCGAGGACCTGGTCGTAGAGCTCGAAGTAGAAGTCGTGGGCGCGCTTCATCTCGTCTTCGTTGCGCTCGTCGCACAGCACGGTGGGGTGCAGGTTGCCGTCCCCGGCGTGGCCGAAGGTGCCGACCTTGAGGGCATATTTCTCGCTCAGCCGCTCGATCTCGGCGAAGGTCTCCGCCAGACGCGAGCGCGGCACCGTGGCGTCTTCCAGAAGGGTCGTCGGGGAGACGCGGGCCAGGGCGGAGAGGGCGGTGCGCCGCGCCGCGGCCAAAGAGGCGGCCTCGCCGGCGTTCTCGGCCACATGAATCTCGGCGGCCCCGACCTGCTCCAGAACCCGGCGCACCGCCTCGGCCTCTTCGGCCACCGGGGCGGGATGCCCGTCGACCTCGATGAGAAGCAGCGCCGCCATGTGACGCGGCAGGCCGATCTTGACGTAGTCCTCGACGCAGTTGATCGTCGCGCGGTCCATGATCTCCATGGTCGAGGGGATGATCTTGGCGGCGATGATGCGCGAGACCGCCTCCCCCGCCGTGCGCACGTCGCCGAAGTAGGCCAGGATCGTGCGCTTGGCCTGCGGCGGCGGGATGAGCTTGACGGTGATCTCGGTGACGATCCCCAGCGTCCCCTCGCTGCCGACGAGGAGATCCTTGAAGCCGTAGCCGGCGACGTCCTTGACGCTCTTGCCGCCGGTGGAGACGATGGAGAGGTCGGAGAGGACCCCCTTGAGGGCCATGACGTAGTCGCGTGTCACGCCGTACTTGAGGCCGCGCAGCCCTCCGGCGTTCTCGGCGACGTTCCCTCCGAGGGTCGAGATCTTCTGCGAGCCGGGATCGGGGGGGTAGAAGAGCCCCTTGGCCGCCACGGCGTTGAAGAGGTCGAGGGTGACGACCCCGGCCTCGGCGGTGGCGGTGAGGTTTTCCTCGTCGATTTCGACGATGCGGTTCATGCGGGTCAGGCACAGCACCATCCCCCCCTTGACCGGAACGCTCCCGCCGGAGAGCCCCGTCCCCGAACCTCGCGGCGTCACCGCGAGCCCCTCGCGCCGGGCGATCTCCATGGCCGCGATCACCCCGTCGGTCGTCGTGGGATAGACGACGACGTCGGGCAGATGATGCACCCCCGGCGTCGAATCGTAGCCGAGGACGAGCAGATCCTCTTTCTCGTGGTAGACGTTCTTCTCGCCGAGCTTTTCCTTGAGCTGGCCGATGGCTGCTTTGGAGATCATAGGATTAGTCCGTTGCAGGGGTGGCGGCTGTCCGGGCGGCTCCGTGGCCGTCCGGCTCAGTCCGTGTTCCGCGTCCGCCGCTGAGGCGAAGCGCCCTTAAAACCCTTCTTCGCGATACCCTTCGGGGATGCGCACCAGCAGCACCGGGATCTCCGAGCGGTGCATCACCTTGTTGGCGGTATTGCCGAGGATCGCATCGCCCAGCACCGTATGGCGATGGGTCCCCATGACGATGAGGTCGGCCTTGAGCGCCTTGGCCTGCGCGATGATTTCGACGGCGGGGTGCCCCTCCACGACGCGGATCTCGGCGATCACGTCGTTTCCGTTTGTCGCATGGCAGACTTCCTTCTCGCAGAACCGCTTCAGACGATCCTCGATCTTACGCACGGCGTGATCGCGCGCTTCCTTGTGGATCTGCTCCGATCTGTCATGGCTGATGTGAAGCTCGACGAGCTGTTGTCCGAAAGGCGACAGCGGCTCCATCGCATGCAGCACCACGATGCGCGCCCCGTGCTTCTCGGCCTCCGCGAGGGCGTAGCGAAAGACATAGGGCGCTCCGGCGCCGAGGCCGGTGGCGTAGAGTATGGTTTTAATCGTCGGCAGCATCCTCGATCTCCGTGCGGGAAAAGGTGTTGACGTCTCAGCCGAAGAAGACGCTCGGCAGCCAGGTGATGATCCCGGGGAAGAGGATCATGATCAACAATCCGATGACCTGGATGGCCACAAAGGGGAGTATACCCCGATAGATGTCCCCCATGCTGTACTCGGGGGGAGCGACCCCCTTGAAATAGAAGAGGGCATACCCGAAGGGCGGGGTCAAAAAGGATGTCTGCAGGTTGATGCAGATGAGCATGGCGAACCACAGGGGGTTGAAGTCGAGCCCCATGGCGATGGGGGTGAAGATCGGCACCACCACCAGGAGAATCGCCGCCCAGTCGATGAACATGCCGAGGATGAAGACGACCAGCATCATGATCGCCAGCACGACGTAGCGGTTGACGTCCATCCCGAGCAGAAGATCGGAGACGACGTCGCCCCCGCCGAAGCCGAGAAAAACGACGCTGAAGAGCTTGCCGCCGATGAAAAGAGCCATGATCATCGCGGTGGTGCGCGCCGTCGAAAGGGACGCCTGGGTGATCACCTCCAGGTTGAGCTTGCGGTTGAAGAGGGCCAGGATGAGCGCCCCGATGCACCCCAGCGCGGCGGCCTCCGTCGGCGTGGCGACGCCGCCCATGATCGTCCCCATGACGATGAGGATGAGGGCGAAGGGGGGGACGAAGCTCTTCATCGTCATCGCCACCTTCTGCCCGACGGAGTAGGTCCGGTCGGCCGTGGGGATGGGGGGGCCGAGCTTGGGATTGAGGCCGCAGCGCACCGCGATATAAAGCAGATAAAGTCCCGAGAGGAAGAGGCCCGGCAGGATCGCCGCGGCGAAGAGGTTGCCGACGGAAGTCTCCCTCATGCCGGTCAGACCGCCGTAGACCACCAGCATGATGCTCGGCGGAATGAGGATCCCCAGCGTCCCGGAGGAGCAGATGATGCCCGCCGCCATCCCCTTTTCGTATCCCCGGCGCAGCAGCGCCGGTCCGGCCATCAGCCCCATCGCCACGACCGAGGCGCCGATGATCCCGGTGGTGGCGGCGAAGACCGTCGACACGACGATGACCGCCATCCCCAGCCCGCCGCGCAGCCCGCCCATGACGATATACAGAGCGTCGAAGAGCCCCTCGGAGACTTTCGAGCGGTCGAGAACCTGCGCCATGAAGATGAACAGGGGGATCGCCACGAGGGTGTAGTTCAGGAAAATCCCCCAGACATTGTTGGCGAAGAGATTGAAGACGACGTGATAGTTGAAGCCGTAGTCGATAAGGCCGAACAGGGCCGCCACGGCGGCCAGGGTCACCGCCAGGGGATACCCCAGGGCGATGGCGCCGATCAGCGTTGCGAACATCAGAACAGTGAGGACTTCAGGGCTCATGAAAGATCTCCGGGAGCAGCGGACTTAAGCGGAACGGCGCAGGGAGCGGATGTCGTGGAACAGCTTCGATACGCCTTGCAGAAAGAACAGAATCAACCCGACCGCCATGATCGCTTTGAACGGATAGATGGGGGGAGCCCACGATGACCACGAGAGCTCTTTCATGTTCCAGGACGTCTGGGCGTAGAACACGGACCAGAGGGCGAGCATCCCCATGGTCGGCAGAAAGATCACCAGATTGGCCAGGATGCGCAAAATGGTGCGCGGCTTGTCCGGAAGCCGGGATTCGAAGATGTCGATGGCGACATGGCTGTTGTGCTTGTGGGCGTAGCCCAGCGCCAGGATGAAATGGATGCCGTAGAGATAAGTGGTCAGCTCGAAGGCCCAGACGGTCGGCTTGTTGAAGAAGTAGCGCATCACCACCTCGAAACCGACGACTCCGATCAGGGGAATGATCAGAAACGAGGAATAGTGACCGGTCTTCTCGTTCAAGAAATCGATGGGCCGAGTGATGAAATTCATGGAGGCCTCTTAATTCAGTGCGGGACGTGCCGGGGAAAGAAAAGCGGGGGCCGTGAGGCCCCCCCGTCTGTTGGGACTAATGGAGGCGCTTGCCCGGGATTAAGTAGTCCAGCGGCCAGGGGGTCAGCCCGCTGCGGATCTCGCGCCAGTCGGCGAAGTCCTTCTTGAACTGCTCCTGGGAATCGAGGGTTCTCTTCACGTCGGGGTGCTTCGACTTGAGGTCTTCCAGATA
>JBJHBH010000097.1:0-11817 GCA_050485365.1 Desulfuromonadales bacterium
AATCCCCTGACCGCCCCCTTCATCTACGCCTTCGAATACGAGATGGGGCGCATACTGCTGGGGATGGAGCGCGCCCGGCTCCCCGAGGAGCTCTCCCTGTCCATCGTGCGGGATCTGGGCTGGGGGGTCCTCCTTCCGCTGAGCGTCGGCAGCCTCATCCTCGGCGTTCTCTGCGCCGCCCTGGCCTACGCTCTGGCCCTGCGGTTCCTTCCGGTTCTTCGCACCTGGCGCATCCAGAGATGGCCGCGTCCGAGAGGAAAGAAGTAGCTCGAAGCGCCCCGAAACCCTCAGTGAACGGATTAACGTCGCTGCTATGAATCATCGCCACAAGAAAAGATTCGGACAGAACTTCCTGCGCGATCTGAGCGTGGTCGAGCGCATCGTCGCGGCCGCCGATCTCGACGCGGACTCCCGCGTCCTGGAGATCGGACCGGGGCTCGGCGTGCTGACCGAGCGCCTTCTGGCGCGAAGCGCCGAGGTCCACGTCATGGAGGTCGACCGGGATCTCGTCGAGCGGCTTCGTGCCAGAGACGAAGCCCGCCTCATCGTCCACGAGGGCGATTGCCTCGAGATGGACTGGCCGCACCTTCTGCCGTCCCCCCCCTACACCCTGGTGGCGAATCTGCCCTACAACATCTCCAGCCAGGTCGTCTTCAAGATCCTCGATCATCGCCCCATCTTTCGCCGCTGCGTCCTGATGTTTCAGAAGGAGGTCGCCGACCGGCTGGCGGCCGCGCCCGGCACGAAGGACTACGGCATCCTGTCGGTACTGTGCAGGCTGTGGTTCGACATCCGGCGCGTCGTCACCGTCCCCCCCGGCGCCTTTTATCCCCCCCCCAAGGTCACATCGGCGGTTTTGGCCTTCGAACCCCTCGCCTCGGCCAGGGTGCCGGTCGACGATGAGCTCTTCTTTCGTCAGGTCGTCAAGGGGGCCTTTGCCCAGCGCAGAAAGACGCTGCGAAACACATTGGTCGCCTCGGGGTTCGACGAGGGGCTCGACGAGGTGCTCGAACAGACCGGCATCGACGCACGGCGCCGCGGCGAGACCCTCACCCTCGAAGAATTCGCCCGCCTGGCGCAGGCTCTTCGCGCGCGGCGCTTGTTATCCGGCGCCTGAGGTCTTACAATGGCATAACTGCTTGAATCTTTTATCAGGTCAGGAGTTGCCATGAAGATTGTGTTCGAATCCCGGGGCAAAGGCGCCTCGCCGCAGGAGCTTGCCCGTAAACTGCAGGACGTCTTTTCGCTGCTGGAAGGGCGCAGCGACCCCCGCCTGCTCGATCTCGCCAAGATTCTTCGCGACCACACCCCCCTCAACGCCCTCGAGGCCCCCGCCGCACCAGAAATCGCCGACTGGATCGAGAGATTTCTCGAGTTCATCGAGACGCGACAGGACTCCATCGCGGTGCGCATCGCCCCCGTCGGCGATGCAGGGAACTTCCTTCTGACCAACACCCCGGACGCTCCCTACCTCCTCGACTCCCTGCAGAACCTTCTCGCCCGACGACATATCCGCTACCGCGTCCTGGCGCATCCCATTCTGTCGGTGCGCCGCAAGCAGGGGGCAGTCGTTCGCCTCGGCGGAGTGGGGAGCGACGGGGCGCGCGAGTCGTTCATCATCCTCGAAATCCAGAAGATCTCCCCGGAGGAGGGCGCCTCGCTGGAGCAGGCGGTGCGCCGGGTCCTTCACGCCGCCATGCAGGTCCACCGCGACCGCGACGCGCTCCGGCAGCGCCTGCGCGCGCTGGAGGAGTCCGAGGAGCTCTTCCCGTTCCGGGACTTTCTGCAGTGGCTCCAGAAGGGGAATTTCCTCCTCTTCTCGTACCGGGCGCTGCGCTTGAGAGTGCAGGGGGAAAAAGGGCGCATTCAGGAAATCGAGGGGAGCCCCCTCGGGCTGCCGCCCGACCCGCAGGAGCTGACGTGCTGTCGCGAAAGGCCCCTGGGCGATTTCGACAAGGTCTTTCGCGAGCGCATCCTGCGCGAGCGGCCGATCGTGGTGGAGACCATCGCCCGACGCAGCCCCGTTCACCGCGACGAGTCGCTGGTCTATCTCGGAATCCGCACCCGGCAAGGCGGGGGGGAGGAGATCGAGCACGCCTTTCTCGGCCTCTTCACGCAAAAGACGGTGGACGAGCCGGCGGCCAACGTCCCCGCCTTGCGCCGGCGCATCGAGAAGGCCCTGGACGCCCTGGACATCCCCGAGAGCGCCCACGACTACCGAAAGACGGTCGAGATCTTCAACGCCTTCCCCAAGGTCGAGCTCTTTTTCATGGAGGGGCGCGAACTGGCGGAGATCGTGCGCTCGTTCACCCTGCTGTACCGACAGGGGACGGTGAAGATCGTCGCGACCCGCGCCCTGGCGGTGCACGGCATCACCCTTTTGCTCATCATGCCGCGCGAGCTCTACCACGTCGAACGCGAAAAGCGCATGGAACGCTACCTGAAGCGCTACTTCCGGGCGCTGAAGATCGACAGCCGCGTCATTCACATCTCCCCCGACTACCTCAGCCTGCACGTGACGGTCTTTCCGGGCGAGGACGAGGTGCGCGTCGATCTCGACCGACTCGAGACGAGCCTGACGAACCTGATCCGCCCGTGGGAGCTTCGGCTGCGCCTGCTGCTGGTGCGACACCGGGGGGAGGAGGAGGGCCGCGCGCTGTGGCGCCGCTTCGCCGAGAGCTTCTCGCGCGAATACCGCCTGCTGATCCATCCGCGCCTGGCGCTTCGCGACATGCGCAACATCGAGACGCTTCTGGGCAGCGGCGAAGAGATCTTCGACCTGTGGGGTCCCTTCAAGAACCGCGAGGAGCTCTATCGGCTGCAGTTCTACAGCCTGCGCGAGAGCTATCTCAACGAGCTGATGCCCCTGCTGGAGAACATGAACCTGTGCATCGCCGACGAGGTCGATTTCTCGTTGAAGGTCGATGGGCGCCACGTCTTCATCAAGAGCTTCTCGGTGCGCGGGGTCGAGGGGGCCTTGCGGCTCTCGAAGATCAAGCCGCTCCTTCTGGAGGCGCTGACGGCCTTGCGAAAGGGGTTCACCGAAGACGACTACCTCAACCGCCTGCTGGTGCTGACGGGCCTTTCGTGGAGGCAGATCGAGATCTTCCGCGGGTACCGCAACTACGACTTCCAGCTCGGATCGCCCTTCAGCAAGCGCCGTGTCGCCTCCGCCCTGATCAACAATCCGCAGGTCGCCCTTTTGCTGTACCGCTATTTCGAGGCGCGATTTCGCCCCGGCGACGACGAGCAGGAGCCCTGGCGCCGGGAGGAGACCCTTTCGCCGCTGCGCATGAAGCTGGCCGAGACCCTGGAGGAGGTGAGCGACCTCAACGAGGACCGCATCCTTCGCACCTTGTTCAACCTCATCGACTCGACGGTGCGCACCAACTTCTTTTTGCGCGCCGAGCGCCCCGACTTCTTCTTCTCGTTCAAGATCAGCGCCATCGGCATCATCGACATGCCGGCCCCGCGCCCCCTGTTCGAAACCTACGTCCACAGCGCCCGCATGGAGGGGATTCACCTGCGCGGCGGGAAGGTGGCGCGCGGCGGAATCCGTTGGTCGGATCGTCCAGACGACTTCCGTACCGAGATTCTGGGGCTGATGAAGACGCAGATGACCAAGAACGCTCTCATCGTGCCCGTCGGCTCCAAGGGCGGGTTCATCGTCAAGACCCCCTGGAGCACCCGCGACGAGGGGGCGGCTCTGAGCAAGGAGGCCTACCAGTGTTTCATGCGCGGCCTGCTCGATCTGACCGACAACCGCGTGGGCGATCGCGTCGTGCGCCCCGCGGGGCTCGTCGCCTACGACGACGAGGACCCCTACCTGGTCGTCGCCGCCGACAAGGGGACGGCCCATCTGCCCGATACGGCCAACGCGGTGAGCCGCGAGTACGACTTCTGGCTCGGCGACGCCTTCGCCAGCGGAGGCTCGCGCGGTTACGACCACAAAAAGCTCGGCATCACCGCCCGCGGCGCCTGGGAAAGCGTGAAGCGACACTTCCGCGAAATGGGGCGCGACATCCAGAGCGAGCCCTTCACCGTCGTCGGCATCGGCGACATGAGCGGCGACGTCTTCGGCAACGGCATGCTCCTGTCGCCGTGCATCCGGCTGCTCGCGGCTTTCGATCACCGCCACATCTTCCTCGATCCCGACCCCGATCCGCGGACCTCCTTTCGCGAGCGCAGCCGCCTTTTCGCGCTGCCGCGCTCGTCCTGGGCCGACTACAGGCCGGAGCTGATCTCGAAGGGGGGCGGGGTCTGGCCCCGCACGGCCAAGGAGATCCCCCTGTCGCCCGAGATGCGGCGCCTGCTCGGTGTGCGGCACGGCGCCATCGATCCCCAGGGGCTCATCCGCCTGCTCCTCGCCGCCGAGATCGATCTGCTCTGGAACGGAGGGATCGGAACCTATGTGAAGGCGAGCACCGAGAAGCACGAGGACGCCGGAGACCGCGCCAACGACGCCGTGCGCCTCGACGCTTCGCAACTGCGGGCGAAGGTGGTGGGGGAGGGGGGGAACCTCGGCCTGACGCAGCGCGCCCGCATCGAGTTCGCGTTGCACGGCGGGCGCATCAACACCGACGCGGTCGACAACTCGGCCGGCGTCGACACCTCGGACCACGAGGTGAACCTGAAGATCCTCATGCAGCACCTGCAGCAAAAAGGCGCTGTCGGCCCCGGCCCCGAGCGGGACCGGATTCTGGCCGACGTGACCGAAGAGGTTTGCGCGGCCGTTCTGGAAAACACCTACGGCCAAGGGCTGTGCATCTCTCTCGATCTGTTGCGCAGTCGTGAGGACGTGGAGCCTTTCCTGCAGCTGACCGACCGCCTGAGCGATGCGGGGCTGCTCGACCGCAAGGGGGAGTTTCTCCCCGCCGGCAAGGAGGTCATGGCCCGTTCGGAGCGGGCCCTCACCCGTCCCGAGCTCGCCGTGCTGATGGCCTACGCCAAGATGCAGCTCTACCAGGCCCTCGTGGCGACCGACCTGCCGACGTCGCCGGGGGTGGGCGATTTTCTGCAGAGCTACTTCCCCGCGCCGATCCGCAACGCGTACGGCGAGCTCATCCCCTCGCACCCGCTGGCCCGCGAGATCTGCGCTACGGTCATCACCAACACCGTCGTCAACCGGTGCGGCAGCGCCTTCTTCGACGCCCTCAGCCGCCGCACCGGCGCCTCTTTGGTCAGCGCGGTGCAGATCTATCTCGCCTTCGACCGCGTTGTGGAGGGGGATTTGGTGCGCCTTCACGTCTACGCTTCGGACAACCGAATCCCCGCCGAGCGCCAGCACCGCTATCTGCTCGAGTTGGAGGCGGCCCTCTTCGCCCTGAGCCACTGGGCCCTCGACCACGCTCTCGATGTCACCCCGGAGCCCGAGTGCATCGGCGCCTGGAGACAGAAGCTCGCGGCGTATCTCAAAAGCCTCGCCGGCCTCCTCCCGGAACAGGAGTGGGCTGAGCGCCGCAGCGAGACGGAGCGGCTGCAGGACGAAGGATTTTCTGCCGAGGGGGCGCGGCTGCTGGCGATGCTCCCCCATCTGGGTGATTTCCTCCCCGTGGTGACCATCGCGTCGGAATTCGGGGACGAAATCTATCCCGTCGCCCGCACCTACGGCGAGGTGCGCTCCTTCGGCGACGTCGCAGATCTGCTCGCCAGAATGAGCGATGTGCCGATTCGCGACCGGTGGGATCGCATGACTGCCCAATCGCTTTCAAAGCGCCTGCAGTCAGTCGTTTTCGAGCTCTCGAAGGGGATCTGGCGCGAGACGCAGGGCAACCCCGAGGCGTATTTTGCCCGGCGGCGCTCCAAGGTGCGCGCCCTTCGCGCCCTGCAGCAGCAGATGCGGCAGATCACGCCGGTGAACTTTCACCCGTTCACCGTTCTGCTGGGGGCTCTCGAGGATCTGCGCCTGGAGGAGTGATCGGACTGAGGGGAGGGGAGGGAGCGGACGACGAAGGCCGCCGAGCTCCCGTACCGCGTCTAGGAGGTGATGTGAATGGTGCGGATCTGCCGCCACGGCACCGAGATCGGCACGTCCTTTTCCGTCGTGACGACGTGCTCGTCGGCAGGGTCTTGGTCGTTACCGTGCCGCCGAACGACCAGGCGGTGAATCTCCGTTCGCGGGGCTCGAAAGTAGATTTCGTGCCCGTCGAGCATCTGCAGTCGAACGGTTGCCATCTGCATCGCTATTTTGCTCCTTCCATGCAAAGCGCCGCGCGCCGAATGGCGCCCGGCCGCCGGTGTGAGTAACATCTCCCCCGGGCAAAAAGACGCAACTACTCCCCTTTTTCCCGCAGATTCTCTGGGCGGAGAAACGTCGCGCTACAGGGTCACTGCCGTTTGTTGTAGCATCGGCCCGAGTCGAGAAGATAGTCGCAGCTGTCAGGCGGCGCCGTCTCCAGTTCGAACAGCTCGTAGAGATCCTGAGGGGCCTTGCCGATGATGGCGAGGATGTCGTCTTTGCTGTGCCTTTCGTCGAAGATATACATGTTGTCGGTGCTGTCGACCACGTCGAGCTGCTTGCCGATCTCGGACGACCAGCTGTCGCGCCAGCGAACCTCATCCCTGATGACGAGTCCGAGCATTTCAGGCCTCCTTTCGGTGAATCGTTCTTCTCCTATAGGTTAGCGCGTGAGCCTCGATTCGCAACCGAGCCGCGGCGGGGAAAAGGGTATGGACTTTTTTTAAGAATTCATGGTATATGCTAGATGTTTTCCCCTCTGCCGCAAGGCCCGGAACGCGTACCGGAGCCGATATTCGGCAACCCGAAAAAGATAGAACCGCCTGGATTCGAAGGGACCGGGACGGGAGGCGATAGCGGCGAGGCGATCGGAAGAGTTCGATCTGCCCGGAGAGCCTTTCGGACCCGAGTCTGAAAGGTTTTTTTCGTTTATGAGCGCATCGAAGAAAAAAAAGACGATCCTCGACATTCAGCGCATGAAGGCGCAAGGGGAGAAGATCACCGTTCTGACCGCCTATGACTACCCTCTGGCGCGTCTGATGGACCTGGCGGGGATCGACGTCATTCTGGTGGGAGATTCGGTGGGGACCGTCGTCTGCGGTTACGACACGACTCTGCCGGTGACGATGGACGAGATGATCTATCACACCCGTGCGGTGGTGCGCGGAGCGGCCGACGCCCTCATTGTCGCCGACATGCCATTTCTGTCGTATCAGATCGACGCGGCCGAGGCGCGGCGCAATGCGGGTCGGCTGGTGAAGGAGGGCGGAGCGCAGGCGATCAAGCTCGAAGGGGGCGAGAATGTCGCCGCGACGATCCGCGCCATCGTCGATATGGATATCCCGGTGGTGGGGCACATCGGGCTCACCCCGCAGTCGGTGCACCGCATGGGAGGGTTCCGGGTGCAGGGGCGCCTCGACGAGCAGGCCCGGCAGCTTCTGAAGGACGCCAGGGCGGTGGAGGCGGCCGGAGCTTTCGCTCTCGTCCTCGAGGGGATTCCGGCCGCGCTCGCCCAGCAGATCACCGCCGACGTCTCGATCCCCACCATCGGCATCGGCGCCGGCGTTCACTGCGACGGGCAGGTGCTCGTCATCCACGATATTCTGGGGCTGTGCGAGAAATACTCGCCCAAGTTCGTCAAGAAGTTCGCCGACGTCTCCGGGATCATCCGCGAGGGGGTCGAGACCTACATCCGCGAGGTGAAGGAAGGTACTTTCCCCGGCGAAGAGCACAGTTTTTAGGAAAATCAGGCGAGAGCGAGAGGCGAGGTCATGGGAAACCGTTCAGATTCCTGTGCTTCACGCCCATCGCCTCTTGCCCATAGCCCATTGCCCGAATTATGAAAATCATCACCGACATTCAGCAGATGCAGCGGCTTTGCGTCGAGGGGCGCAACCGGGGGCTGCAGATCTCGTTCGTTCCGACCATGGGGTACCTGCACGAGGGGCACCTGTCGCTTCTGCGCGAAGGCCGCCTCAGGGGCGATCTGCTCATTCTGTCCATCTTCGTCAACCCGACACAGTTCGGCGCGGGGGAAGATTTCGAGAGCTATCCGCGCGACCTGACGCGCGACGCACAGATGGCCCGCAGCATGGGGGTCGATTACCTCTTCGCCCCCGAGGCCGCCGGCATGTATCCGAAGGGATACGCCACCTACGTCGACGTCGAGGGGCTCACCGAACGGTTGTGCGGTGAAAGCCGCCCCGGGCACTTTCGCGGCGTGACGACGGTTGTGGCCAAGCTCTTCAACATCGTGCAGCCCCATTTCGCCTTTTTCGGGCAGAAGGATTTTCAGCAGCTCGCGGTGATCCGCCGCATGAGCGCCGATCTGAACCTGCCTGTCGAGGTCGTCGGCATGCCCATCGTGCGCGAAGGCGACGGCCTGGCCATGAGCTCGCGCAACGTCTATCTCTCGGACGAGGAGCGTCGCCAGGCCCGGGTCCTCTCGGGGGCGATCGCCGAGGCGCGGCGCATGGCGGGCGAGGGGGAGCGCGGGTGCGACACGATTCTTTCGGCCTTGCGCGCCATGATCGAGGCGCACAGCGCCGCCCGCATCGACTACCTGAAGATCTGTCACCAGACGACCCTGCACGAACAGGAGCGCGTCGACGGCGACTCGGTCCTGCTGCTGGCGGTCTTCATCGGAAAAACCCGGCTGCTCGACAACGGTTTTCTTCTCGAGAACCGGTGACCCCTGACGGGCAATCGGCCAGCGCTGCCGACACCCCGTCACCCGTTGCCCATCACCGCCTGCGACTGGACACGACCATGCCGAAAAACAAAGAAGCGGCCCGCGCCAACCTGGAAAACCTCTACCGGATCTTCACCGTCCCCGAAGCTCCGGACTCGACGCTGGGTGCTATCGACCAGGCGATCACCGGTGACGTCGCCGGCTTTCTCCAGACGCACATCGTCGCCCTTCAGCACCAGATCGAAGAGATCGAGGCGGACTTCTCCTCCTCGATCATCCCCGAGGAGCCGACCTTCGTCTCGGAGTACACCGAGTTCGTCAAGGAGAAGCTCGTCTCACACTCGGTCCATACCTCCGCCCCAGGCTTCATCGGCCACATGACGTCGGCCCTTCCCTACTTCATGCTGCCGCTTTCGCGGATCATGACCGCCCTCAACCAGAATCTGGTCAAGGTCGAGACGTCCAAGTCGTTCACGCCCCTGGAGCGCCAGGTGCTGGCGATGCTCCACCGCCTCGTCTACCGCGATGCGGACTCGTTTTACCAGAAGTGGATTCACGACAGCCGGCACGCCCTGGGCGCCTTCTGCTCCGGCGGCACCATCGCCAACGTGAGCGCCCTGTGGGTGGCGCGCAACCGCCTGTTCGCCCCGTCGGGCACCTTCCGCGGCATCGGGCAGGAAGGGCTCGTGCGCTCGCTGAAGCACCTGGGCTGCGACGGCATCGCCGTACTCGTCTCCAGGCGCGGGCACTATTCCTTCGGCAAGGCGGCCGATCTGCTGGGGATCGGCCGCGATCATCTGGTGATGGTCGACACCGATGCGCACAACCGCATCGATCTTCGCCGCCTGAAGCAGGAGTGCCGGCGTCTGCAGGACGAGAACATCCGCCCCCTGGCCATCGTCGGCATCGCCGGAACGACCGAAACCGGCACCGTCGACCCCCTCGACGCGATGGCCGATCTGGCCCATGAGATCGGCTGCCATTTCCATGTCGACGCGGCCTGGGGAGGGCCGACCCTCTTCTCGGATCGGCACCGCCGCCTCCTCAAGGGGATCGAGCGGGCCGACTCGGTCACCATCGACGCCCACAAGCAGCTCTACGTGCCGATGGGGGCGGGGATGGTCGTCTTCAAGGACCCCACGGCCGTCTCGGCCATCGAGCATCACGCGGCCTACATCCTGCGCCACGGCTCGAAGGATCTCGGCAGCCACACCCTCGAAGGGTCGCGCCCGGGCAAGGCGATGCTTGTGCACGCCGGTCTCTCCATCATCGGGCGAAAGGGGTACGAGCTGCTGATCGACATCGGCATCGAGCGGGCCCAAACCTTCGCCGGGATGATCGAGAAGCACCCCGATTTCGAGCTCACGAGCACGCCGGAGCTCAACATCCTCACCTACCGCTACTGCCCGCAGGGGATTCGCCGCAGGCTCGCCGCGGCGACGCCGGAGAAGAGCGCCTGCATCAACGCCGTGCTCGATCAGGTCAATCAGCTGCTGCAGAAGCACCAGCGCGAGGCGGGCAAGACCTTCGTCTCCAGGACCCGGCTGCCGGTCGCCGGCTACGGCGGGCAGGAGCTGACCGTTCTGCGCGTCGTGCTCGCCAACCCGCTCACCACCGACGAGATCCTCTCCGAAGTGCTCGCCGAGCAGTGCGAAATCGTTCAGCAGCCCGAAATCGTGGCGCTGCTGGCGCAGATCGACGCCCTTTGTCCGGAATCCTCTGGCGTCCCTTTCACCTCCTGCATCGCCGTCTGACCCTTGAGAGCGCCTGCGGGGCATATCTCTTCCATGGAGTCCGCGACGAACGCAAAGCTCTTCTGCGCCCGCCATCTCCTTCCGATCGTCGGCGAACCGATCGAGGACGGCGCCCTCGTCGTCGAGGGGGGGCTCATCGCGGCGGTGGGGACGCGAAGGGATCTGCTGCGCGCCTTTGCCGGTGCCGAGCGCATCGATTTCGACGACGCCGTCCTCCTTCCGCCCTTCGCCAATGCTCACACCCATCTCGAACTGACGGCCTTCCCGGAGTGGGCGGCGCGAGCCGGGCAGACGCAGCGCCCCGAATCGTTCGTGGAGTGGATCTTCGCGCTGATGCGGGTCAAGCGCCGTGTCGATCCGGCCGAGGCCGCGGACTCGATTCGAAAAGGGATCGTCGAATCGCTGCGCGGTGGGACGGGCGCTGTGGGGGACATCCTCTCCTGGCACCACGGGCACCCGGCATACCGTGGTGCGCCTCTTCGGGGCCGCGTCTTCCTCGAGGTCCTAGGCCGCACCGAGGATCTCTTTCGCCCCCGTTTTCTAAGTGCTCTCGATCTTGCCGCCGCATGGCCCGAAGGCGCCCTCGTCCCCGGCCTCTCCCCCCATTCGCCCTACACCCTCACCCCGTCGCTTCTGCGGGAGGTCTGCGCCGCGGCCCGCGACAAAGCGCTCCCCGCCAGCATCCACCTTGCCGAATCGGCCGAAGAAGAGCAGTTTCTGCGCGAAGGGAAGGGTGACTTTGCCGAGAAGCTCTTTCCCGCCGCAGGGTGGGAAACCTCCGCGGCAGCGCCCACTTCCGCCGTCGCCCTTCTGGCCGCATGCGGCGCTCTGGCGCCGTGGAACCTGCTGGTGCACGGCGTGCGGGTCGAGGCGCCCGACGTCGAGGCGATCGCCCGCAGCGGTGCCACCGTCGTCCTTTGCCCCCGATCCAACGCCCGGCTCGGCGTCGGAAAGGCCCCTGCCGGGCTGTACCTGCGCGCCGGCGTTCCCCTCGCGCTTGGAACCGACAGCAGGGCGAGCTGCGACTCTCTGTCGCTCTGGGACGAGATCGCCTTCGCCCGCACCTGGTTCTCCTCCGACCTCACCCCCCGAGACCTTTTGTGCATGGCCACTCTCGGCGGCGCGCAGGCCCTGGGGGTCGAGTCCATGGGCGCTTTGCGTCCGGGAGCCGGCGCCAACTTTCAGCTCCTCACCCCTTCGCACCTCCCTGCTCAGGCCGACCTGTACGAGTTTCTCTGCTCCCCGGGGCGCACCGCCGACGTTGCCGCGCTCTATCTCGACGGGCGGGATGTGTTGCAAACGCTCTGAATCACCTCTATAATTCCCCTCCTTTGGCCAATGCCGCTATAATGGAATCAGCACCTTTGCTGCGGCTTTTTCGCAAAGGCGACCTTTCGCCGAGGTCGGTCCCATCG
>JBJHBH010000098.1:0-11200 GCA_050485365.1 Desulfuromonadales bacterium
TTCGCTGAAAAGCTTCAAAAAACCTCACCCGGGGAGGGGGGACGGGGGATGGAGTAGTTTTTCAGCGACCTGTTAGGGGGCTTTTCTCCCATCACCCTTTCAGCGCCTCGCCCTCTTGCTGGGCGATTTTCGCCTCGATTTCCCTGGCCCGGACGGCAAGAGGGGTCAGGGAGACGAAGCGAAGTCCTTCCTGCTGTGAATTTTCGATGATGGAGATCGGCCCTGCCATCTCGTTGCGAATCTCTTCGGTGGCCGCCCCGAGGTTGATCACCACGCCCTCGCCGAGCCATTCGCCGACATTGATTTTCGGATTGGCGGTGGGGTGGTCGTGAAAACGAAAGGAGGCGAGCTCGTCCCGGATGCTCTCCTCCTCGAAGGTAAGCTCCGAGAGACGCACCACAAGGATCTCCGTACGCTTTTTAACCGCCTCGCTTATGGGACGGTTGGCGTTCTTTTGCGCGGTGAGAGGGCCGAGGGCGTCCTTGATGCGCTGCACCTGTTCCCTGACCGTGGCGAAGCGTTTGTTGAGAAAGGTCATGCGGTCGGCTTCCGGAAAATAGACTCCCGCAGTCAGTTCGGTGCGAATTCCCAGGTAATTGCCCACACGCTTGGCCTCGATTCCGGCCAGCGCGATCGCTTCGCCGCCCGACAGGACACCTCTCTCGACCTTGATGAACCCGGCCGCCTTCACCACGGAGTTGCGGATCTCGTTGTCGATGATGACGTTGCCGGCGCACTCGACGTAGGTGTCGCTCAGATAACGGGCGACAAGGTTTCCCCCGCAGTACACCGCCCCCTTCCCCTTGCCCGACATGCTTCCCAGAACGATGTTCCCCGCCGATTCGATGCGGCAGGCGCCGATGCTGCCGCCGATGGTAACCCCCTTGTCGGCCGTCACGTCGAAATCGTCGAGGACGTCACCCGACACCTCGACCACACCGCGAAAATCGATACTCCCGACATTGAAGTCGACGTCGCCCCGGATGACGTATTCGTCGGTGACGCACAGGGTGCTGCCGTCCTGCACGACGCGCCCGGTCGTTTCCGAAACGAAAAGCGCCCCATCCTCTTCGACGCGTACGCCGGCACCGGGAACCATGACGAGCGCTTCGCCGGGGAGAGGGGAGACGGGGAGGCCGGTGACGGTGACGCCGGATGGGCCGTTTTCGGGGGGATGGATGCGGGCGATGGGCTGGTCGGGCTCGACGTTGCCGAAGAGATTTAGCTTTCGCAGGTCGACCTTCCCCTCGTCGGTCTCTTCCAGGTGGACCTGATCGGAGGCGACGCGCACCAGGAACTCGATCCATCCGTCGGGGCCCGGCTCGGGCTCCTTGCCGAAGGCGACGACGATATTCTCCTGGGGCTTGCCGCGGTTGGCCTCGCGGCTGAGGGTCAGGAGCGTTTCGGCGTGCACACCATGAACGACCCCCGCCTCCTTGAGGAGGCGCTGCAGCTCCTCGGCGGCAATCGCCGCCGGCCCCTGGCGCGGGGTGAGGGTGAGGAGGGCCTCCATCTCGTCGGGAGTCACCTCGATGCGCAGCAGATAGCTCTCCTCTTCCCGCTCCAGAAGGACCTTGTTGTCAGACTTCGACGGTTTCTTTGCATCCCCCATGACACCAGCCGCGAATAGAAATGAAGATAAAAGAAATACAGGGGACGACCCGACGGCCCTCCCCTGCAACACCGACGCGCGATTACAATCGTATCTTACAGAATGACCAGCTCGGCGTGCAAGGCTCCGGAGGCTTTGATCGCCTGAAAGATGGCGATGAGATCACGGGGAGTGGCTCCGATGGCGTTGAGCGCCCGCGCCACATCGCCGATGCTGACGCCCATCTCGAGGACGACCAGATTGCCCGCTTCTTCGACCACCTGGATTTCGGTCTGCGGGACGACGACCGTTTGACCTTCGGACAGGGGAGCCGGCTGCGACACCATCGCCGATTCGCTGATGACGATGTTGAGATTGCCGTGGGAGACGGCGACGGTGGAGATGCGCACGTTGTCCCCCATGACGATCGTTCCGGTTCGTTCGTTGACGACGATGCGGGCGGTGGTATCGGGCTGGACCGAAAGCCCCTCGACGGCCGAGATGAAAAAGACGGGGTTCTCGCGATGCCGCTCGGGGATGCGCACCCGCAGACTCCCGCCGTCGATGGGCTCGGCGATACGAGCACCGAAATGGCCGTTGATGCTCTCGGCCATGCGGGTGATGGTGGTGAAGTCGGCGCTGGCGAGGCGATAGACGAGATCCTCGCCGCGCAGCGAAGGCAGCGGAACCTCCCGCTCGACCAGCGCCCCGCCGGGGATACGCCCGACGGTGGGGTGATTCTGCTGCACCGCCGCCGCCCTGCCCCCGAAGGCGAGGGAGCCGACGACGAGGGGCCCCTGCGCGACGGCGTAGATGTTGCCGTCGGCGGCGCGAAGGGGAGTCACCAGGAGGGTGCCGCCGGCGAGGTTGTCCGCATCGCCGATGGAGGAGACGACGACATCGACGTTCCCGCCCATCTTGGCGAAGGGGGGCAGATCGGCCGTCACCATGACAGCCGCCACGTTCTTGACGCGCACCTGCCCCTGGGGGACGGTGACGCCGAGCCGCTCGAGCATGTTCACCAGCGACTGCACGGTGAACTGGGTCGCGGCGCTGTCGCCGGTGCCGTTGAGACCGACGACGATGCCGTAGCCGACAAGCTGGTTGCTGCGTACCCCGTCGAGCTGGGCGATATCCTTGATGCGCGTCGCGTGGGAGGAAGTCGGCGCCAGCAGGAGCGCGACCAGACAAAGGGCGACGAAAGAGAGCGGACGTTTGCAGACGCTGAGATTCACACGTTCCTCCGGCACCGGTCAGAAAGGCCAGACGTTGTCGAGAAAGCGCGTCATCCATCCCTGCCCCTGCTTGTCGCTGATCACCCCTTTACCGGTGTAGTCGATGCGGGCGTCGAGAACGTGCTGGGAGTCGACGACGTTGTTGGGCGAGATGTCCGACTGGCGGATGATCCCGGAGAGATTGATGATCTGCGTCTCGCGGTTGACCGAGACCATCTTGCTCCCCTCGATGCGCATGGTGCCGTTGGGGTAGACGTCGGTGACGCGGGTGGTGAGGGTGGCGACGAGGTCTTCGCGCCGCACGGTGCTTCCGCTCCCCTGAAATTCGTTCTTGTAGCCGACGTCGATGAGGGCCCGCGGGTCGATGGCGCGGTTCACCGAGCCGATGCCCCTCTCCAGACCAAAGAAGCGGGAGATGTCGGCGGTCTGGCGGCTGTTGCGCCCGGTGGAGGTGCGGGCTTCCTGGCTGGCGCTGGCGCGCTCGAAGATCGCCACGGTGACGATGTCGCCGACGTTTCTGGCCTTGACGTCGTGGAAAAAGCTCCCCTGGCTCACCGTCCAGAGCGAACCGTTACCGACGGGGGTCTCGGCGACGATCGGCGGCGGCGGAGGCGCCGGAGCGAACTCGGGCGTCTTCTGGGCGCACGCGGTGAGGGCAAGGACAAGGGGAAGGATCACAAGGCGGCTTTTCATGGTCAAAACTCCACTTCCACGGTTCCGGGGCCGGCCACCCGGCCGAAAACATCCCGCTGGGAACTGCTGTTGCGTACCATGATCGTCTCGCCCTCGTTGCCGTCCTGGCGGGCGAGGCCGGTGGCGGTGAGCATGAATCCGTCGCGTCCGGCGACGATCGTCACAACTTCGCCCCGTCGGATGGTGGGGGGGAACTCGATGGCCGCGCGGTCCAGAGGCTCGCCGAGGCGCACCGAGCGCCTCATCTGCTTGCCGATGAGCTCCTGCGGATCGAAGCAGGGGTTGCGCAGCCCGGTGATGTCACGCTCGACCAGATTGAGGTCGTTCGCGCTCAGGACCGAGCCCCGCGACAGCTCGCTGGCTGCCACGACGACCGGGGCGATCGCTTCGAGCTCTGCCCGGATCGAGATGTTCTGCGCCACGCGGCCGTCGACACGGAAGATGACGGTGAAGCGGCGGCTCGGCAGGATGCGTCGATCGGAGGGGAGAACCTCGCAGCTCAGCACGCCGGCAGGGACATCGAAGGGGGAAGGCAGATCGAGGGAACGGAATCGGATCTCGGCCCGGGGAAGAAGATCGGCGCTGCTCACCAGAAACTCATCCAGGCAGTCGTGCACGCGCTCGGGGGTCACCTTCTGCTGCGCCGAAGCGCCGCCCGGCGCGCAAAGCAGAACCGCCAGAGGGAAGAGAACGGCGAAAAAGGCGCTGCGGATCGTCATTCAATCGTCTCCCTAGACGAGCTGGTTGGTCATCTGGAGCATTTCGTCCGCGGTCTTGATCGCCTTGGAGTTGACCTCGTAGGCGCGCTGCCCGGCGATCATGTTGACCATCTCCTCCATGATGCTGACGTTGGAGCCTTCCAGAAATCCCTGCGCCAGCGTCCCGAACCCTTCTTCGCCGGGATTGCCCGCCACGGGGGCGCCGGAGGCGAGTGTTTCGGCGAGCAGGTTGCGGCCGAGGTTCATCAGGCCCGCTTCGTTGCCGAAGCGAACGAGCTGAACCTGGCCGATCTGGTTGGCGGCGTTCTGCCCATCGAGAAACGCCTCGACGACGCCGTGATTGCTGATGGAGATGGAGGTGGCGTTCTCGGGGATGACGATCTCGGGGAAGAGGGGATACCCCTCCGAGGTCACCAGACGTCCCGTCGAATCTTTCTTGAAGGCGCCGGAGCGGGTGTAGGCTTCTTCGCCGTTGGGGAGGCTCACCTGGAAGAAGCCGCTCCCCTCGATGGCGACGTCGAATTCGTTGCCCGTCTGCTGAAAGTCTCCGACGGTGAAGACCTTCTGCACGGCGGCCACTTTCGCACCGAGACCGACCTGGATTCCGGTGGGGGTCTCGACCCCCCCAGCGTCGGTGGTGCCGGGAGCCTTCACCGTCTGATAGAGGATGTCCTGAAAATCGATGCGGCTCTTCTTGAAGCCGGTGGTGTTGACGTTCGCCAGGTTATTGGCGATGACGTCCATATTGACCTGCTGCGCTTCCATGCCGGTGGCGGCGGTCCACAGTGCCCTGATCATGAATCTTTCTCCTTATGGGGCCGCCTCAGCCGAGGGAGCCGATCTCATTGGCCTTGCTGGCCATTTCGCTGTAGGTTTTGATGGCCCCCTGGCACGCCTCGAAGGAACGCATCGACTCGACCATGAAGGCGACTTGCTGCATCATGTTGATGTTGGATTCCTCCTGCTGGCCCTGCAGAAGCTGCGTGTTCACGGCGAGAAAGGGCTCGACATCGGGGGGGGCGGCGAAGAGGGTCCCTCCGCGCCGAATGAGGGCGCCGGGATCGTCGAAGGCGAAGACGGCGAGACGGGCGATCTCTTCCCCCTCGTTGCGGATGAATCCGTCCTCATCGATTTCGACGTGCGGCGTCGGCAGGACGATGGGGTTGCCGTCTTCGTCGAGGACCTGCATGCCGTTGGCGGTCAGCAGCGTCCCGTCGTTCCCCATGCGCATGTTGCCGAAGCGGGTGTAGAGGATCTCGTCGGCGTCGTTGCGAACCCGCAGAAATCCTTCCCCGTTGATCGCCACATGAAGCGGAAGGCCGGTACGGACGATTCGCCCCTGCGAGAAGTCCGAGAACCCTTCGCGCAAACTTGAGAAGTTGACCCCCTTGCCCGAACGCACGGCCCGCATCTCGTCGAAGACGGACTGGAAGACCGTCTGCCCTTTTTTGAAACCGGGCGTGCTGACGTTGCCGAGGTTGTCGCTGATGGTGTCCATGCGGTTCATGCGGACGAGGGCGCCGGAGAGGGCGCTGTAGATTCCTGAGCTCACGTAACTTCCTCCGAGAAAATCGAATCGGGCGGTGATGCGGGGCTTTTCGTCGCCCGCCCTATCCTTTTCGGTCCGCTGCGTCGGAATCTTTAGGTTCCGCTGCGCCCTCGTCGCTTCTTCGCCCGAGGCGCCCCAGCGTCAGGATCTGCTCCACCTCCCCTTGCGAGAGGTGCAGAGCTTTGGCGATCTCGGCCGCCTCCATCCCCTGGTCGGCGAGAGAGCTGACGAAGCGGTATTTCTCGGGCGGCTCGCGCATCTCCTGCTGCAGGCGCAGGCTCATCTCTCCCCCCATGAGGGCGGAGGTGAATTTGTCGGGTGTTTCCTCTTTCGGGGGGGGCGGCGCGGACGCGGGCGCAGGAGCGACAGAAGGGGCGGCGGGAGCGGGTGCAGGCGACCGGGGAGAAAGAGTCGCCTCGAGGCGCTGCATCCGCGTCCACATCAGAAAGATCAGGGCGATGCTCGCGACGTTGAGGGCCGCAAGGACGGCCACGGCCAGAAAATAGCTGCTCATTTATCGTCTCCTTCCCAAGGAGCTTCCTTTGCGCTCTCGTTCCATGTTGACCTTGAGCTTGACCAGCGCCTGGCTGTGAAGCTGGGAGATGCGCCCCTCGGAGAGACGAAGCACCTCGGCAATCTCCTTTTGGCTCAGCTCCTCATAGTAGTAGAGCGATATCACCAGCTTCTCCTTCTCGGAGAGCCTGCCGATGTGCCCGGCCAGCTGCCGAGTCAGCTCCTTCTCCTCGTAGTGTTGGGCGGGATCTTTCCCCTCCCGGTCCTCGAGGTTCTCCACCAGTTCGTGGTCGTTGTCCACCTCGCCGATCGTCTCGTTGAGGCTAATGCACCCCAGGTGGCTGACCTCCCCCAAAAGCCGACGATACTCGTCGAGATCCATCGCCATCTCGGCGGCGATCTCCTCCTCGTCGGGGGAGCGTCCGAGGCGTTGTTCGAGGGCGTCGATCGCCTCGGAGAGGCGTCCCTGCTTCTCGCGCAGACCGCGGGAGAACCAGTCGAGGCGCCGGGCTTCGTCGAAAATCGCTCCGCGGATACGCACCTCGGCGAAGGTCTTGAACAAGACCCCCTTGCCGGGGTCGAAGCGCGAAGCGGCGTCAACCAGACCGAGCATGGCGGCGCTGACGATGTCGTCGCGCGACATGTAGGAGGGGACCTGGCTCACCATGCGATCGCTCAGAAAATTGACCAGATCAAGGTGGGCCTTGATGAGGCGGTCCTTGTCGTTCACGCCGGGATGACCATAGGCGAATCCGTTCACGGCGCCCCCTCTCCCACGGCCATCAGGCGCTTCCAGAAAAACTGAAGATTGCCGTGCGGCTCACCCTGCACCGTCATAGACAGAGCAAGGCTTTCGGCCAGGCCGAAGATGGCAGCGCTCGATTTGCCGTCGGGGTACAGCTCGATGATCGATTTCTGGCGCCGCACCGCGTCGCGCATGCGCTTCTCGAAGGGGATGCACCCGAGATAGTCGATGGAGACGTTGAGGTGGCGCGCCGCCACCGAGACGAGCCGCTGGTAGACGTCGAGCCCCTCCTCGGCGTCCTTGACCATGTTCACCACCAGGTTGAAGGACTTCTGATGGTGCTGCGTCGCCAGGAGCTTGATCAGCACATACGCGTCGGTGACGGCGGTGGGCTCGGGGGTGGTGACAATGAGCAGGTGATGGGCGGAGGTGGCGAAGTAGGTGACGTTCTCGGAGATGCCGGCCTCGGTGTCGACGATGACGAAATCGAAATCGCCCGGCAACTCCTCGAGGCTGTCGAGAAACGAGCGTTTCTGCCCGGCGTTCAGGTGGGCGAGCTGCTGCACACCCGAGCCGGCCGGCAGGATCTTGATTCCGCCGGGGCCTTCCATGAGGATTTCCTCGAGAGTGTGTTCTCCGCTGAAGAAATCGTTGAGGGTGAACTGCGGCGTGATGCCGAACAGGACGTCGATATTCGCCAACCCGAGATCAGCGTCGATGACAAGGATTTTGCGGCCCGACTTGGCCAAGGCGACGGCGAGATTGGAGGCGACGGCGGTCTTGCCCACCCCTCCCTTGCCGCTGGCCACCGAGAGGACGCGCACCCCTTTTGCCCCTCCGGGGGAACGACTCGTTTCAAAATCGGCAGGGATAAAAGTCATCGCGAGTCTCGCTTCACTTCTCCAGAACGTAATCGGCGATCGTCCGGATGTCGGCCAGCATCAGATCTTCGGGAACGCGCTGCCCGTGCGTCAGGTACGAGATCGGCAGATTGTGGCGCACCGGAATGTTGAACAAAGAGCCGAAACAGTCCGACTCGTCGAGCTTGGTCAGAATCAGGCTGTGCAGAGGGAGGCGGCTGAAGCGCCTCGCGGCCTCCTGAAGCTGGCGCGCGCCTGTGGCGGCCGAGAGGACGAGGTGGTTCTCGGTCCCCGCCTCGGGGCCGAGAAACTCCTCCATCTGGCGCAGGCTCGGCTCGTCCTTGGGGCTGCGCCCTGCGGTGTCGATAAGGATAAGATCCTTGTCGCGGTGCGCGGCAAAGGCCCGCTGAAGCTGCTCGGGGGTGAAGACGACCTCGACGGGGAGGTTCATGATCCCCCCGTAGACCTTGAGCTGCTCGACGGCCGCAATCCTGAAGGTGTCGATGGTCACCAGCGCGACGCGGCGGCTGTCCTTGCCGGTGCGGATCAGAAAATCGGCGGCGAGCTTCGCCAGGGTCGTCGTCTTGCCGACGCCGGTGGCGCCGACAAGGGCGATGCGCTTTTGCCGCGCACCGACCGTCAGCAGGGGCCCCGTCACCCGCACCATCTCGCACAGCGCCTGCCGGACGAAGGGCAGAAGGAGGGCGCGCTCCTGAAGCTGCCGGGGGGTGAAGCTCTCCCGGGCGCGGCGCCCGACCTCCTGGATGACGTCGGAATCGACGCCGCGAGCCGAGAGGATTTCCGAAAGGAGCGTCAGCTCGCCCGCCTCGGGGGGCTTGCCCGAAGCCGACATCTCCTGCTCGACCTGCCGCACGGCGACTTCGCGCACCAGCGCCTTGAGCTCGTTGATCTCGTTGCGCACCGTGCCGATGTCCTGACCGGCCAGTTGGCGCTTGAGCTCGCGGATCTCTTCTTCGAGGGGGTCGATGACTTTGCGCTGCTTCCACAGATCCGAGTAGCCGATGTCGTCGCCCCCGACGGTGGCGCGCACCGAAGGAGTCTGCGGCCGGGGCGCTGCGGCCGGCGAGGCCTGCGGCGCAGCGGAGGCTGCCGGAGCCTCGGAAGCGGAAGGGGGCGAGGCGCCGTTCCCCGGCTCTGCCTTGCCGGGCGCGGCGGCCGTGACTTCGAGGGTCGTCTTGCCGAACAGCCCCATCGCGCCGGGCTTGCGAAGGGTTCGGGTCGAGAGGATCATCGCATCGGGGCCCAGGGCCTCCTTGACCATCTTCAGGGCCGATTGCATGTTGTCGGATTCGAAGACTTTAACTTGCATGGATACTCACCGTCCCCAGGGATCTCACCTTGAGGTGAGGGGCAATCTCGTTGTGGGAGAGAACGACCAGTTGCGGAAGATACCGTTCGGTCAACCTTTTGACATGTGGACGAATCGTTGGCGGACAGAGCAGGACCGGGGTCGCCGGGCCGCTGAATTTCTTCAGATGCTCCCCGAGGCTGCCGAGCAAAGCCTGCGCCGTCGCGGGATCCAACGAAAGATACGACCCTTCTGCGGTGCGATGCACCGACTCCTGGATGATCGCCTCCAGCCCCCTGTCGAGGGTCAGCAGGGGCAGGATGTCATCGTCCGCGGCGAAGCGCCCGCTGATCCCGCGGGCGAGGGCCTGTCGGACCTGCTCCGTGAGGGTGTCGGGGTCCTGCACGGCGCTGCCCCAGTCGGCCAGAGTTTCCAGAATGGTGCGCATGTCGCGAATGGAGACGTGCTCGCGCAGCAGGTTCTGCAGCACCCGCATGATCGTCCCGAGAGGGAGGGTGCCCGGGGTCAGTTCCTCGACAAGCTTCGGATACGTCTTCGCCACGTTGTTTAGCAAGTTCTGTACCTCTTGGCGCCCGATGAGCTCATAAGCATGGCGCTTGATCGTCTCGCTGACGTGGGTGGCGACGACGGTGGTGCCGTCGACCACGGTGTAGCCGGAGATCTGCGCCCGTTCGCGCTTCTCCTCGGGGATCCAGGTGGCGGGCAGACCGAAGGCCGGCTCGACGGTCGCCACCCCTTTGAGGGTCTCCATGGCGGTGCCGGGATTCATGGCGAGACTGTGGCCGGGCAGCAGCTCGCCGCCGCCGAGGCGAATCCCCTTGAGGAGGATCGAATACTCGTTGGGCTTGAGCTGGAGGTTGTCCTTGATGTGAACCGGAGGGACGATGAAGCCCATCTCGAGGGCGAACTGCTTGCGGATCGAACGGATGCGCGGCAGCAGCTCGCCGTCCTGCGAGGCGTCGACCAGGGGAATCAGCCCGTAGCCGACCTCGAGCTCGAGCAGATCGACGTTGAGCATCTCCTCGTAGTTCTCATCACGCTGTTCGACCGGCTCGGGCTCCTGCAGACGTTCGGCGATCTCCTTGCGTTTCTGGGCCGACTGGACGCGATAGGCGAGAAAGCCGAGCAGGGTCGCCAACAGCAAAAAGGGGATGGTCGGCAGCCCCGGAATGAGGGCGAAGAGCAGGAGGATGCCGGTAACGACCCACAGCGCGCGGGGGTGCAGAACGAATTGCCCCTTGAGGTCGGTGCCGAAGTCCCCTTCGCCCGCCGTGCGCGTGACGAGAATACCGGCTGCCGTGGAGATGATGAGCGCCGGGATCTGCCCCACGAGGCCGTCGCCGACGGTCAGGATGGTGTAGTTGGCCGCCGCGTCGGCCATCGGCATGCCGCGCTGCATGACGCCGATGATGAAGCCGGCGCCGATGTTGACCAGAGTGATGATGATGCCGGCAATCGCGTCGCCCTTGACGAACTTGCTGGCGCCGTCCATGGCCCCGTAGAAGTCGGCCTCGTCGGCGACCTCCTTGCGGCGGGCGCGGGCCTGATCCTCGTTGATGAGGCCGGCGTTGAGATCGGCGTCGATGGCCATCTGCTTGCCCGGCATGGCGTCGAGAGTGAAGCGGGCCGCCACCTCGGCGACGCGCCCCGCCCCCTTGGTGATGACGAGGAAGTTGATCACCACCAGGATGCAGAAGACGACGATCCCGACGACGTAGTTCCCACCGACCACGAACTGGCCGAAGGACTGGATGACCGTCCCGGCGGCGTCGGGACCTTCATGGCCGTTGAGCAGAATGAGGCGCGTGCTCGCCACGTTGAGCGAGAGGCGAAACAGGGTCGTCAGGAGCAGAACCGAGGGAAAGATCCCGAAATCGAGAGCCTTCACGGTATAGAGACTGATGACGAGAATGAGCAGCGCCAGGGTGAAGTTCAGCGCCAAAAAGACGTCGATCAGCATCGGTG
>JBJHBH010000099.1:0-10842 GCA_050485365.1 Desulfuromonadales bacterium
AGCGGTGCTCGGTTATGAACCCGAATACCGATTCGGATCCGTTGAGAAGATGGCCACTGCTTTTTTTAAGATGTCGCGCTCCCGCCGAAGCCGCTCGTTATCCTTGCGCAGTTCCTTCAACTCGGCCTCAGGCGACTGCGGGTCGAGACGCCCGCGAAAGGCGGCATCGTGGTGATCACGATGTTTCTGAACCCAGTCTTTCAAGACACCGTGGGTGATCCCAAGGTTCCTCTCGACCTCCCGGACGGTCATTCCTTCTTCCAGGACCAACCGGACGGCTTCTCGCTTGAACTCGGGGTCATATTTCCGATTCGCTCGCATGAACACACCTCCTGTTCCTCGTTAGGGTACACGGTGTGTCCTCAAAAGCGAAGATAGCTCAGGAATGACCGTCGAGGCAGTTGACGAGAATCCGGGCCACGGACTTGATTTTCTCTTCCGCTTCCCAGAACTGCTCGGTCGGCGTTTTCTCCCCGTCGGCGAGCAGGGCGGCGATCTGCCGGTTCTGCCCGGCGAGATAGCGTTCCCGCCACTCCGGGACACGCTTGCGGAAGGTCTTCCAGTCGGATTCCAGGGGCTTGTTCATATCGCTCTCCTCATCGGCATGAGCGTCACGCGTCTTCCTACGACGCTCTTGTGAGATTTCCTTCCATAAATTCGTAGAAATCCGGATTTCGCTCCGCAACCAGGTTCAGAAGATCATCTATCATGTTGCTCAAAGGTACTTCCCGATCAGGATTGCCGACCGGAAAGGCACGGATGCTCACCCTTTCGGGTGAGGCATCGAGGAGAAGGAGATAGAATCGTTCAAATTGCTCTTCTCGACCCGCCGGATCGTCGCGGTCGGTAAAAAGCTTCAACCGGGAGTGGGCATTGAGGAAAGTCGATCGTCGCCTTTCGGTTCCATCGTTTTCAGCCTCCCTATCCAGAAAGAAAAGTCCGCAAAGGACAGCATAGGGGAATCGTCGGTGCAAGGTGACAGCCTCCATGAGCATGTCCCCCCGCCGGTTGGTGAGATTTTTCTGGAAATTCCCTGTCCTCGTATCGCGAAAATTTATTGTTTTGATAGATATGGCGAGGAGAAGCCCCGATTCCTCGGTCGCCCAGGTCACGTCTACTTTTTTCGCTCCGAGTCCGCCGGACATCCGGCGCTCGGCGCCCGCCCTGCCGGCCTCCCCGGCGGCAAGAGGTCTTGTCCCCTGCAGGCCCCGTAGGCGCAACTCTGCAGCAATAGCTTGGGCAACCGCTTCCGACACCTGTTCGCTGTAGCGCTTCTTCTCGAACTGTGGAGCCGCATCGCCCGGCTTCGGCGCTAGGGTGGTCAACTTCTCCTCAAGCAGTTCATCGATTCGTGCCATTTCAATCCCTTCATCTGTCGATGCGGTGTTGTTGCCGTGCCTTTCGCGACTTCTTCAAGATTCGTAACGAAAGGATGTTCGGCTCAGACTCCGGCGGCATAGTGTCTCCATTCCCGCATGACGGATAATCCCTCCTGAATGATGGTTTCGTCCAGATGCTGCAATTCGGCCTCCCCCGGCAGAACGATACGGCCCGCTTCCCGAACTTCGAGCTTGAGCATTCCGCCGCCCAGCGGATGCCCCTCGATCTCGCAGCTCAAGCGGACGAAAGGGCTTTCCCAGGTGCCTTGTAGCCTGCGGATGGCCCCCTTTTGCCGCAGGCGAACGCTATGTACCGAGTTGGTGCAGGTGCAGCCCGCGACGTTGCGGACCAGACTGGGTTCGCGGCCGGACATGTAGGTGAGAAAGAAGTCGGGCACCTTCACGTCAGGCACCGAGTACCAAGGATCTCGCACGCGGCATTTGTAAGCCTGGCGTGCGGTTTTACCGGGCTCTGAAGCGAGATAGCGTCTAACGGACTGAGGGAGCTCGGCGGCTTTGGGCAGGTGCAGAAGAAGCATCGGTTCGTCGGCTTTGTACCAGTTGCGGACAGTCTCCCGAGTCAGCTCCCGCGGTGGCAGGACACGCCCGTTGCGCACGGCGGGTTGCAGCAGTGCTTTGGGGATGCCCAGATGATCGGCGACCGAGGGGCGCAGGTGAAAGAAGTCGTTGGCGCCGCTCACGTAGCCGATGCCGACGGAGGCCAAGTCACCGAAGGTACAGGTTTCGGGCAGTGATCTCGCATGCTGGTAGAGGTCCCTGGCCCGTGAAGGCAGCAGGAACGGGCGAAGCCGGCATCTCCACTTCGCCCGCCATTCGGAAACCGGAATGGTCTGGAACTGCTTGGGCGGTTTGGCCATCGGCCGAAATCCGTTCAGTGGAGAGAAGCGGATGGTGGCGGTTGAAGCGCCGAAGTCCTCGGCGTAGAGGAGCCAGCAGTCTTCGGAGAGCTCAGGGAAGAGCTTGTCACGGAAGGCAACGATATGAACCAGGCCGAAGTGGGCGACCAAGTACTCGAGCAGCGGCGCCGCGTAAGGGGCATGGCCGACCTCGGCCGGGACGACAAAGGCCATGCGGCCTCCCGGTTTGAGCAGGCTGGCGGCGGCGACCAGAAAGGGAGCCCAGGAGGAGGTCAGCCCGCTGAAATCCGCCCCGAGCTCCCGGCAAAGGCCGAGCGCCCGCTCGCGCACCTCCCCCTTGAAGGTTTGATAGCGGATGAAGGGAGGATTCCCGGCCGCGCATTCGAAGCGCTCGTGGGTCGACTTTGCCCAGACGAAAAAGTCCCCCTCGTGCACCAACGCCCAGGGCGCGCGGGCTATGGCCTCCCGGGCGGCGACGAAATCCTGCTCGATTCCGACGCTGTTGAAATGGCCGGCGATGAACCGGCCGTCGCCGCAGGAGGGGTCGAGGAGGCGCTCGTCCTCATGCCTGATCGCCCACTTCAACAGGCTGGCGACCACTTTCTCCGGCGTATAGTACGCACCGGCTTCTTTTTGCGACAAGCGCTTCATTGATTGAATCCCATTTCCATTCTCGGCTCCATCCACACAATCGAAAAGGTCTCTCCATGTAACTCTCAATCATCATGGCACGAGCTAATGACAGAATATGTCACATCGATCTGTCGGATTGGCGACTTGGCGTTCATCATGATAATGAACATTTTGGAAAGGGGATATTTATAACATCTCATCTTCTGCCGCCAAAGCACAAAAGCTAACGGCCTCCCAGGGGAGGCCGTTAGTCTTTCAATCAGGCGCACTCGCTGTATCCGCACACGTGGCAGACGCAGCATCCCCCTTCGTGCTCGACGGGGCCGCCGCACTCGGGGCAGGCGCCTCCGCTCTGGTGGTGGACTTCGCCGAGGGTTTCGCTCATGTGCATCTGGATCGCCTTGGCGACGGCGTCGGCGCAGGAGAGGATCTTGTTCTCGCCGAAGCCGGCCGGCTTGTGGCAGGTGATGCCGATGAGCTGCTTGACCGCCTGGCGGGCCTGCACGCCGCTTCTCCAGGCGAGCGAGACGAGGCGGCCGATGGCCTCGCACTGGCTGGCGGCGCATCCGCCCGCCTTGCCCATGGTGGTGAAGAGCTCGAAGAGCCCCTGGTTGTCTTCGTTGACGGTGACGTAGAGAGGGCCGCAGCCGGTCTCCATCTGGTAGGTGGCTCCTTTGAGCGCGCGGGGACGGTCGCGTTTGCGGCCCGACTTGAAGGATTCGGACGGGACCGGCTTCTCCGCCCCTTTGCCCTCGTCCTTCTTGGCCACCGACAAAACCTGCATGTCGCGCGAGCCGTCGCGATAGATCGTGACCCCCTTGCACCCCTGGCGATAGGCGAGACGGTAGACCGTGGCGACGTCGTCGCGGGTGGCGTCATGACAGAAGTTCACCGTTTTGGAGACGGCGTTGTCGGTGTGCCTCTGGAAGGCGGCCTGCATCCGGATGTGGTCTTCGGGGGTGATGTCGTGGGCGGTGACGAAGATCCGGCGCACATCCTCGGGGATCTCGCTCAGATCGCGCACCGTGCCGTGCTCGGCGATGCGCTTCATCAGCTCGGGCGAATAGAAGCCGCGCTCCCGGGCGATCTTTTCGAACAGGGGATGAACCTCCACCAGGATGTCGTTGTCGAGGACCTGGCGCACGTACGAGACGGCGAACAGGGGCTCGATGCCGCTGCTGCTGTTGGCGATGATCGAGATCGTCCCGGTCGGGGCGATGGTGGTGCTGGTGGCGTTGCGAAGCGGGGCGTGGCCGCGCTGCTCGAAGGCGCTCCCGGCGAAGTTGGGGAAGGGGCCGCGCTGCTGGGCGAGCTCGACCGATGCGGCGCGTGCTTCGGCGGTGATGAAGCCCATGACCTTCTCGCCGAGCGTCACCGCCTCTTCGCTGTCGTAGGCCAGCCCCAGCAAGATGAGCATGTCCGCCCATCCCATGACGCCGAGGCCGATCTTGCGGTTGGCCCGGGTCATCTCGTCGATCTGCGGAATCGGATAGTTGTTCACCTCGATGACGTTGTCGAGGAAACGCGCGGCCAGTCGCACCAGGGTGCGCAGCCGGTCCCAGTCGACCTTCCCTTCGGCCGTCACCAGTCGGGCGAGGTTGATGGAGCCGAGATTGCACGACTCGTACGGCAGCAGCGGCTGCTCGCCGCAGGGGTTGGTCGCCTCGATCGCGCCGACGTGCGGTGTCGGGTTGTCGCGGTTGAGCCGGTCAAGGAAGATGATGCCGGGTTCGCCGTTGGTCCAGGCGAGGTCGACGATGTGATCGAAGACCTTGCGGGCGCTCATCTTCTTCAGGGGCTCGCCCGTGCGCGGATTGACGATGTCGTAGTCGCCGTCCTTCTCCACCGCCTCCATGAACGCCTCGGTGATCCCGACCGAGATGTTGAAGTTGGTCAGCACGCACTGGTCGCGCTTGGCCATGATGAAGTCCATGACGTCCGGATGGTCGATGCGCAGAATTCCCATATTGGCGCCGCGGCGGGTCCCCCCCTGCTTGATCGTCTCGGTGGCGGCGTCGAAGACTTTCATGAAGGAGAGGGGGCCGGAGGAGACGCCGCTGGTCGAGCGCACCACGTCGTTGGCGGGGCGGATGCGGGAGAAGGAAAAGCCGGTGCCGCCGCCGCTTTTGTGGATGAGGGCCGTGTGCTTGATCGACTCGAAGATCTCCTCCATCGAATCGCCCACCGGCAGAACAAAGCAGGCCGAGAGCTGACCGAGCTCGCGCCCCGCGTTCATCAGGGTGGGGGAGTTGGGGAGAAATTCCAGGGATGTCATGGCCTGGTAGAACTGCTCGGCCAGCTCTGCGGGGTCGGCGCCGGAGAAGCGGCTTTCGGCCGAGGCGATCGTCTCGGCGACCCGGCGGAACATGTCGTTGGGGGTTTCGAGGGGCTTGCCGTTCTCGTCGCGCTTCAGGTAGCGGCGTTCGAGGACGGTCACGGCGTTTTTGGTCAGCGGCAGGGGTGTCGCGGATGTTTTCATCTTCTTCCCTCTTGAGGTGGCAATTTCCACGAAGCGATCGCTACGCTTCACTATATTATGTGGTGGATCAGTTTTAAACCACAAGATCTCGTGCGTGTCAAGGTTTGACAACCTTGGGGGGAAAAAAAGCTTTACAAAACGGACAATCGTGTTAAAACTGTCTAAAGTTAGTAAAATATAATTATAGGACGATTATGCTCCCTTCCTTTACACACAATCTGCACGAGGAGATCAGGGGGCTCAGAGATCTGCTGAGCATCGCTCAGATTGTCGTCTCAGCCATCGAGATGGCGGAGGCGGCGCAGAATATCCTCTACTGCTCGATGGCGGCGCTGGACATGCCCGCCGGCAGCGTGGTGCTGTTCGACGAGCCGTCGCGCACATTTCACCTCAAAGCCCATGTCGGGGTGAGCGGTCCCGGCAAAAGCTGGCCGCTGCGCGAAGGCGGGCTGGCGCAACAGGCGTTGGAGGGGGGAGGAATCGTCGCCGTCGAGGATGCCCACCTCACTCCGGAGCGGCTGAGTCCTTTTGCGCTGCAAGCGGGCATCCGCTCCGTGGCCGCCGTTCCGCTGACGATCCAGCAGCAGGCCGTCGGGGTCGTCTACCTCGACGATTTCGTCCCCCGCCGCTTCTGCGACTCCGGCCTCAAGGCGTTGGCCGCCCTGGCCCCGTTCGCGAGCATGAGCATCGATCACGCGCGGGTGCATGAATACACCTGCCAACTCGCCTCCACCGACGGTCTCACGGGGCTGTACAACTACCGCATGTTCAGGCACATGGTGAAGGACGAGCTCAGTCGCATGAGCCGTTATCGCAAGCCGATGTCGCTGATTCTGTACGACCTCGACAATTTCAAGCTCTTCAACGACACCTACGGCCACCCCGCGGGCGACAAGGCGCTGAAGGCGACGGCCGAGATCCTTCGCGAATCGCTGCGCGAGTGCGACATCCTTTTTCGCTGCGGCGGAGAGGAGTTCATCGCTTTGTTGCCGGAGACCGACATCGAGGAGGCCCTTGTGGCGGCCGAACGCAGCCGCTTCGGCATCGAGGCGAAATCCGCACAGTATCTCAAAGAGATCACCGATTGCGCCCTGACAGTCAGCGTCGGGGTCGCCTCCTATCCGCGCGACGGACTCGAGCTCGAAGCGCTCCTGCAGCGCCTCGACGACCACCTCTACACGGCCAAGCGGCGGGGAAAGAACCTCGTCCACTATGTCCGTCAGGGCATCGATGCCCCGTCGTGGGGCCGCTCCGCCCTCCACCTCGGTTGACCCGTCCGCCTTTTCCGCGATTTGACCAGCGATTTGAAAATCCTTTAGTCTGTGCGTTGAGCTGTGGTAAGGTGTCGGTTGGCCTTAATCCGCCCAGCCAGGGGGACTCGGCCGGCGCCGCACCGCTCGCCGCAGCGTTCTCGCACACCCGGAAAAGCGATGACTCGAAGCGTCTATCTCGACAATTCCGCTACGTCGTACCCCAAGCCGGAGTCGGTCTATCGCGCCGTCGATCATGCCCTTCGGCATGTGGGGGCGAACCCCGGGCGCGGCGGTCACCGTCCGACCCTGGAGGCCGCTCGCCTCCTGTTCGAGGTGCGCGAGACGGCGGCGCAGTTTGTCCATGCCCGCGATCCGGAGCGCATCGCCTTTACCTCAGGGGCCACCGAAGCGATCAATATCGCCCTCTTCGGGCTTCTCGCCCCCGGCGACCGGGTGGTGACCTCGACCATGGAGCACAACGCCGTGACGCGCCCGCTGCGCGTTCTGCAGGAGCGCGGCGTGCAGATCGTCAAGGTGCCCGCCGATGCGCGAGGCTTCCTTCACCCCGCCGCCGTGCGCGAGGCCTGCACGGATGAAACGCGCATGGTGGTCCTCTCCCACTGCTCCAACGTCACCGGAACCGTCCAGCCCATCGAAGAGATCGGCCCGTGGTGCCGGCGCCGGGGGATCCTGTTTCTCGTCGACGCCGCCCAGAGCGCCGGCCTCTTCCCCCTGAACGTCGAGGCCATGGGGATCGACCTGCTGGCGGTTCCGGGGCACAAGGGGTTGATGGGACCTCCGGGGACCGGATTTCTCTACGCCCACGAGGGGGTGAACCCGCTCCCCCTGACGTACGGCGGGACGGGCGCGCATTCCCACTCGGACCTTCCGCCGGTGCGCCTCCCCGAGAGCCTCGAAAGCGGCACTCTCAATACCCCGGGACTGGCGGGGCTGAAGGCGGGGATCGATTTTCTCATCGAGCAGGGCGGGGCGATCCGTGATCACGAAAAAGCGCTGATGGCGCAGCTGATGGACGGGCTGCGCACCATCGACGGCATCGAGCTCTACGGTCCCCTCGACCCGCTCTTTCACGGCGGCGCGCTCTCCTTCAACCTGATCGATCGCGACCCCTCCGAAGTCGGCTTTCTCCTCGATCACCAGCACGGCATCGCCGTGCGTGCGGGGCTGCACTGCGCCCCCGACGCCCACCGTACCATCGGAACCTTCCCCCGGGGGACGGTCCGGGTCAGCCCCGGCTGTTTCAACACGGTCGAAGAGATCGACTACTTCGTCGCTTCCGTGGCTGCGGTGGCATCCCACTCCTGATGAGCCGTCGCCCTTCCATGTTTCTGTCGATTCCATCCTGAAAGGCCACTATGAAGAAGACCTTCGTCCTCGATACCAACGTCCTGCTGCACGACCCCCAGGCGCTTTTTCAGTTCGAAGACAACGATCTCGTCATCCCCATCACCGTCATCGAAGAGATCGACCGCTTCAAAAAAGACCAGAGCGAGACGGGTCGCAACGCGCGCCACATCTCGCGCATCCTCGACGGCCTTCGCTCCAAAAGCCCCCTCGTCAAGGGGGTGGCGCTGGAGCGGGGCGGTTCGCTGCGTGTCGATCTCTACACCGAAGAGGCGATGAAGCGCCTGCCCCCCGAGCTGCGGGTCGACCAGGGGGACAACCGCATTCTGGCGGTGGCGATGGCGCTCAAGGAGAACTGCGATTGCCCGGTGATCTTCGTCACTAAGGACACCAATCTGCGGATCAAGGCCGACGCCATCGGGCTGGATGCCGAGGATTACGCCTCCGACAAGGTCTCCATCGACGAGCTCTACTCCGGCACGACGCAGATCACGGTGGACGGCGATGCGGTCGATGCGTTCTACTCCCAGGGGGAGCTCGCCCTTGAGGAAGACCTCTATCCCAACGAATATGTGACGGCCATCGACGCGGCCAACCCTTCGCACACCGCCATCGGCCGCTTTCATGCGGCGAAGGGGAAGATGGTTCCGCTCATCCGCTCGCCGAAGGAGGGGATCTGGGGGATTCATCCGCGCAGCCGTGAGCAGCAGTTCGCCTTCGACATGCTTCTGGATGAGGAAATCCAGCTCGTCACCCTGGTCGGCAAGGCCGGCACGGGCAAGACCCTTCTGGCCATCGCGGCGGGGCTCTTCAAGTCGGCCGACGAGGGGAAATACAGCCGCCTGCTCGTCTCGCGCCCCGTCTTCCCCCTCGGGCGCGACCTCGGTTTTCTCCCCGGCGACGTGGAGGAGAAGCTCTCGCCGTGGATGCAGCCGATCTTCGACAACGTCGAGCTGCTGCTCGGCGCGGTGGAGGAGCGCGGCAAGCGCAAGCGCGGCTACCGGGAGTTGGTCGACATGGGACTGCTCGAGATCGAGCCGCTCACCTATATCCGGGGGCGCTCCATCCCCAAGCAGTTCATGATCGTCGACGAGGCCCAGAACCTCACCCCGCACGAGATCAAGACGATCATCACCCGAGCGGGGGAGGGGACAAAAATCGTCCTGACCGGCGACCCGTACCAGATCGACAACCCCTACGTCGACTCCTCCAGCAACGGCCTCACCTACGTGGTGGAGAAGTTCAAGGGCGAGGCCATCGCCGGCCACATCACCCTCAACAAAGGGGAGCGCTCCCCCCTGGCGGAGCTCGCGGCGAATTTGCTTTAAATCAGGCGAGAGGCGAGAGGCTATGGGCGATAGGGAAAAGTCATGGTCCATCGTGTCTTACCACGCCTATCGCCCATCGCCCATAGCCTATTACCCATAGCCTGGAACCCATGCTTCTACTGACCATTGAAACGTCCTGCGACGAGACCTCCGCGGCGGTGGTGCGCGACGGCCGTCGCGTCCTCTCCAACGTCATCGCCTCGCAGATCGACGTTCACGCCCGCTACGGCGGAGTCGTCCCCGAGCTCGCGTCGCGAAAGCACATGGAGGCGATCTCCGTCGTCGTCGACGAGGCCCTGCACAAAGCCTCCCTTTCGCTGTCCGACATCGAAGGGATCGCCGTGACGCGGGGGCCGGGGCTCATCGGGGCGCTGCTGGTGGGGATCTCCGCCGCCAAGGCGATGGCGTTCGCCCTCGATGTCCCCCTGATCGGCGTTCACCACATGGAGGGGCACATCCTCGCCCCTTTGCTCGAGCGCGAGATCGCTTTCCCCTTTCTTGCCCTGGCGGTCTCGGGAGGGCACACGCATCTGTACCGCGTCGACGGCATCGGGCGCTACACGACCCTGGGGCGCACCCTGGACGACGCCGCGGGCGAGGCCTTCGACAAGGTGGCGAAGCTTCTGGGGCTCGGCTATCCGGGAGGGATGGTCATCGATCGGCTCGCCGCCAAGGGGGACCCCGCCGCCATTGCCTTCCCGCGCCCATTGCTGCATCAGGACGGCTTCAACTTCAGCTTCAGCGGGATCAAGACCGCCGTCCTCAACTACGTGCGGCGGCAAAAGGAGCCCGTCGCGGGCGACCATCTGCACGATCTGGCGGCCTCCTTCCAGGCGGCCGTCGTCGAGGTCCTCACCGTCAAGACCCTTCGCGCCGCCGAGGCCGCCGGGCTCGGCCGCATCGTCGTGGCCGGCGGCGTCGCCTGCAACAGCGCCCTGCGCGCCTCCTTCGCGGCGGCGGCCGCCGAGCGCGGCATCGAGGTCCATTTCCCCGCGCCGATTCTGTGCGCCGACAACGCCGCCATGCTCGCCGTGGCGGCCGATTTCTATCTCAGCCGCGCACAGAGGGCGCCCCTCGACCTCAACGGGGCGGCGAACTGGCCTCTCGACCAGGTCGGGACCGCGCGGTCGTAGACGGAGTCGCTGTGGGAATCTGGAAGCGCTGGTCCTACATCCGGCAGTTCAAGCTCAACGTCCTGCGGTTTCTCCGCCTGCGCGACACGCCGGACGAGATCGCCAAGGGGTTCGCCCTCGGCGTCTTCGTCGGGTTGACGCCGACCATGGGGATTCAGATCCCCATCGCCATCGTCGTGGCGATGCTGCTGAAGAAGAACAAGATCGCCGCCGCCATCGGCGTGTGGGTCACCAATCCCCTGACCGCCCCCTTCATCTACGCCTTCGAATACGAGATGGGGCGCATACTGCTGGGGATGGAGCGCGCCCGGCTCCCCGAGGAGCTCTCCCTGTCCATCGTGCGGGATCTGGGCTGGGGGTCCTCCTTCCGCTGAGCGTCGGCAGCCTCATCCTC
>JBJHBH010000100.1:0-10730 GCA_050485365.1 Desulfuromonadales bacterium
CTCGGGGACCCTCACCTACGAAGCGGTCTGGCAGCTCACCACCCAGGGGATCGGCCAGTCGACCTGCGTCGGGATCGGCGGCGACCCGGTCAACGGCACCGACTTCGTCGACGTGCTCGCCATGTTCCAGGACGATCCGGCCACCGAGGCGGTCATCATGATCGGCGAGATCGGCGGCAACGCTGAGGAGGAGGCCGCCCGCTTCGTCTGCGAGAAGATGACCAAGCCCGTCGCCGCCTTTATTGCCGGCGCCACGGCCCCTCCCGGAAAGCGCATGGGACACGCCGGCGCCATCATCTCCGGCGGCAAGGGGACGGCCGCGGAGAAGATCGCCATTATGGAGAAATGCCGCATCAGCGTCGCAGTCACCCCGGCCGAGATGGCCAAGGCGCTGCTCAAGGTCTACACGCCCTAACGGCCAGGTTCCGCGGGAGAGGCCTTTGCGAAGGCCCTCCCGCAGAGCCGTCGGTGCCGGGCGGATCGCTCTGGCGGCGTCTCCACCTGTGAACCCGTTTGACAATCGGGGCGCGGGGCGCTAGGCTTTGGCTTTACCCTTCGGGAGCCATTCATGCGATTCACCGACGCACAGATCAGCCGCCTCTCCGACGCTCTGCTGAGCGCCCTGCTCGAAAAAGGGGGGGCGACCCTGAAGGCCGACAGAAGCCGCGTTCTGACCCGCATCGAGGAGATCATCCGAGGGAATCTTCGCCAGGAGGACGACCTCGACCGCGAGGCCCGAAGGCTCCTCGAAACCCACCTCCGCCAGGCGCCCCCCGGCGTCGACCAGCACAAGCTCCTTGCGATGATCAAGAAAAAGCTCGCCGAGGAAAGGGGGCTCCCGCTGTGAAGCTCTCCGCCGACCGCATCTCCCATCTCTCCCACCTGATTGCCGACGGTCTCTACCACGCCGATCTCGTCGATTACCGCGACGAGGCCGAAGCGCTGCGCGCGCTGAAAGAGACGCTCACCGCCGTCTTGTCCGTCGACGACGAGGTCGACGCCGTCGTCCGGCAGACGCTGCAGAAGCAGCGCAAGGTCGTCGGAAGCCGCGAGTGGCAGATCCTCTACGACAAGTATTTCCGCGAGGAGATGGCCAAGCGCCGCTGGTAGCGCCCCCATCGTCGAATCCCCGCGCAGATCCACTCTTCTCCGTCGCTCCCCTCCTTTGTTTTTTTTTCATCTCCCCCTTGACATTCGTGGCGCGCTGACTATATTTACCCCGTGTTGTTAGCACTCGACTCGAATGAGTGCTAAAGAGATGCTTCCGGAATCCGGGGCGGCGTTTTCGTGTGGAGCGATTTCGGCCCGGGATTTTTCGTTTCGACGCCTTCAAAAGGGAGCTGTTCCCAAGACCCCCATCCAATCGCAGGGAAAGGAGAATGTAGACAATGAACATCAGACCGCTGCACGACCGCATCATCGTCGAGAGACTCGAGGAAGAGACCAAGACCGCCGGTGGCCTCATCATCCCCGACACCGCCAAGGAAAAGCCCCAGCAGGGAAAGGTCATCGCCGTCGGCAAGGGCAAGGTGACCGAGGACGGCAAGGTCCTGGGGATGGACGTGAAGGTCGGCGACAAGGTTCTGTTCGGCAAGTACGCCGGCACCGAGATCAAGATCGAAGGGAAAGAGTACATGATGATGCGCGAGGACGACGTCCTCGGCGTCGTCGAGTGATCCCTTTCACCCAAATTCGAACAAGGAGGAGATAGAACATGTCCGCAAAGGAAATCAAGTTCGGCGGCGACGCCCGCGCGAAAATCCTCAAAGGCGTCAACGCTCTGGCCGACGCCGTCAAGGTGACCCTCGGCCCCAAGGGGCGCAACGTCATCATCGAGAAGTCCTTCGGCGCCCCGCTGATCACCAAGGACGGCGTCACCGTCGCCAAGGAAGTCGAGCTCGAGGACAAGTTCGAGAACATGGGCGCCCAGCTCGTCAAGGAAGTCGCCTCCAAGACCTCCGACGTGGCCGGCGACGGCACCACCACCGCCACCGTTCTCGCCCAGGCGATCTATCGCGAAGGGGTCAAGCTCGTCACCGCGGGCCACAACCCCATGGAGATCAAGCGCGGCATCGACAAGGCCGTTGAGGCCGCCGTCGCCGAGCTCAAGAGCATCTCCAAGCCGATCAAGGACCACAAGGAAATCGCCCAGGTCGGAACCATCTCGGCCAACAGCGACAAGACCATCGGCGACATCCTCGCCGAGGCGATGGAGAAGGTCGGCAAGGAAGGGGTCATCACCGTCGAGGAAGCCAAGGCGATGGAGACCACTCTCGAGACCGTCGAGGGGATGCAGTTCGACCGCGGCTACTCCTCCCCCTACTTCGTGACCGACGCCGAACGCATGGAAGCGGTCCTCGAAGACGCTCTCATCCTCATCCACGACAAGAAGATCAGCAACATGCGCGATCTGCTCCCCGTCCTCGAGCCGGTGGCCAAGCAGGGGCGTCCCCTGCTCATCATCTCCGAAGACGTCGAGGGCGAGGCGCTGGCGACTCTGGTCGTCAACAAACTGCGCGGCACCATCAACGTCGCCGCCGTCAAGGCCCCCGGCTTCGGCGACCGCCGCAAGGCGATGCTCGAGGACATCGCGATTCTCACCGGCGGCAAGGTGATCTCCGAGGAGATCGGCTTCAAGCTCGAGAACGCCACCCTCGACATGCTCGGCCGCGCCAAGCGCATCGTCATCGACAAGGAGAACACCACCATCATCGACGGTGCCGGCTCCGACGCCGATATCCAGGGCCGCGTCAAGCAGATCCGCGCCCAGATCGATGAGACCAAGAGCGACTACGACCGCGAGAAGCTCCAGGAGCGTCTGGCCAAGCTCGTCGGCGGCGTCGCCGTCGTCAAGGTCGGTGCCGCCACCGAGACCGAGATGAAAGAGAAGAAGGCCCGCGTCGAAGACGCTCTGCACGCCACCCGCGCGGCCGTCGAGGAGGGGATCGTCCCCGGCGGCGGCGTCGCCCTGGTGCGTTGCATCGCCGCGCTGGAAAATGTCAAGGTCGAAGGGGAGCAGGCTTTCGGTGTCGCCATCGTCAAGCGCGCCCTCGAAGAGCCTCTGCGCCAGATCGCCGGCAACGCCGGTCAGGAAGGCTCCATCGTCGTCAACAAGGTCATGGGCGAGAGCGGCGCTTTCGGCTTCGACGCCGCGAGCGACACCTACGGCGACATGATCGCCTCCGGCATCATCGACCCGACGAAGGTCGCCCGCAGCGCCCTGCAGAACGCCGCGTCCGTGGCCGGTCTGATGCTGACCACCGAAGCCTGCGTCGCCGAGAAGCCCAAGAAGGATTCGGGCATGCCCGCAATGCCCGACATGGGCGGAATGGGCGGCATGGGTGGCATGGGCGGCATGATGTGAGCCCTGCCCCAGCCCTGCACTAACAAAAAAGCCTCCCGGATTTCCGGGGGGCTTTTTTGCTTTACGAGGCCCCATCGTCATTGCGGCGTGATAGATTCTCTGTAGATGAGGGGACTTTCGATGCCGAAGGGAGGTTGCGGTGATGACGCTCGCCAGGTTCGTCGTTTGCACAATCATCGTCTTGTTCGCTGCCGGTGCGACGGGGGCCGAAGGAGGCGTCGTCACCCCCGAGCTTCAGAGCGCCCTTCGTGCCGGGTCCCCGGGCGAGGCCCTCCCCATCATCGTCGCCTTCGAGGAAGGCGAAACGCTCGTCGTCGCGACCCGCTCCGCAGGACGGCAGGGGAAGGGGGAGGTCGGCCGGGCGCTTCGCGAGCGCTCCCGCGAGGCGCAGCGGGAGGTTCGCGCCCTGCTGCGGCAGCGCGGCGAGCCGTACCGGGAGCTGTGGATCGTCAACGCCCTCGCCCTTGAGGCGAGCGCCGAGACGATCGCTCTTCTTTCGGCGCGCCCCGAGATCATCGAGATCCGCCTCGACGGCATCCTTCACCTCCCCGACATCGCTCCCGCACAGCTACACGAGGACGCCTGGAACCTGCTTGCGGTGGGAGCGCCCGACGTGTGGGATCTGGGGATTGACGGCACCGGCGTCGTCGTTGCGGTCATCGATTCGGGGGTCGATCTCGATCACCCCGCCCTCGCCGGGCGCTGGCGCGAGACGAACGGCTGGTTCAATCCCTACGCCGCCGCCTGCACGCCGCAAACGTGCACGCCGTGCGAGGCCAGCGCCGATCTGCCGTGCGACGACGTCTTCGGCCACGGCACGGCGGTGGCGGGGATCGTCGTCGGGGGAGAAGAGGTCGACGGCATCCCCATCGGCGTCGCTCCCGGCGCGCAATGGATCGCCGCCAAGGTCTTTCGCGACGACGGCACGGCTTCTTTTTCCGCCATTCACAGCGCCTTCCAGTGGATCCTCGAAATGGACGAGCCTCCCCACATCGTGAACAACTCGTGGGGGCTCGGCCCCCCCGGCACCTGTAATGAAGAGTTTCGCCCCGCCATCCAGGCGCTGGAGGCGGCGGGGATCGCCGTGGTGTCGGCCGCCGGGAACGCCGGTCCCCGCGCCTCCACGGGGGTGAGCCCCGGAACCTATCCCGAGGGACTGGCGGCGGGCGCCCTCGACCGCAATCTCGCCCTCTCGCCCTTCAGCAGCCGGGGGCCGGGAGCGTGCGACGACGGCATCTTCCCCGACCTGGCGGCGCCGGGAGAGGGCGTCCTCTCTGCTCTGTCGGGCTTTGGCGCGCTCCATCCCTTTTCGGGCACCTCCTTCGCCGCCCCTCACGTTGCGGGAGTGCTGGCGCTGTTGCGCCAGAGCTTCCCCCTCGACGTCCCTCTCGGCGAGGCCCAGGTGCGCCGCCTCAAGCGGGCTCTTCTCGAGACGGCGATCGATCTGGGAGAGCCGGGACCCGACTACGGCTACGGGATGGGGCTCGTCGATGCCGAAGCGGCGCGAAGTTGGCTCGCGGATCCCCCGACCCCGCTGCTGATCACCCCGCCCTCGGGGTTCGTCTCCTTCGGCAGCACCCCGCCGGGGACGGAGCTGAGCAGGGAGATCGCCTTCTTCAATGCGGGTCAGGAGGGCGTCGGCGTTGTCTTCGGCGAGCTCTCTTCTCCGTTCTCCCTCTTCGAATCCGACTGCCCCGAGGCGCTTTTGCCGCAGCAGCAGTGCCGGGCCGTGGTGCGCTTCGCGCCGCAGCTCACCGGTCCCTTCTCCGCCACCCTCGAGGTTCGCGACGCCCCCGGCGCCCCCTCCTTCGATACGGTCTTTCTCGACGGCGTCGGCAACACGACGCCGCTCCCCGCCCAACTCCTCGCCCCAACCCAGGGCGCTCAGACGGGGCGGGTCGTCACCTTCCGCTGGCGCACCCTGCCCGACCCGGACGGCCATCTGACTGTCGACACCCTGCTCGTCTCGCGTTCGGTCGAGTTCCCCCCCGAGCCCTCCGGCGCGCTCCGTCCCGGAGGGCCGCGCCCCCTCCTCGCCGGGGCCGGCACTTTGGCGCTGGCTTTCGGCGGCGCCCTTCTGGTCGGGCGCAACCGCAGGCTCCTCGGAGCGCTGCTCATCGTCTCGGTCCTGGTCGTCATGTCCGCCTGCGGCGGGGGATCGGGGGGAGTCGCGCCGGAGGAGGGGGACGTGGTGGAGGTGCAAAGGGAGCTGGCGCCGGGGACGTATTTCTGGAAGATCCTCACTGAAGACGAGCTGGGCGAGGCGGCTTCGAGCGCGGTGCGCTCCTTTACTGTGCAATAGCGCCGCCATCCTCTGGCGGCTATCTGATTCGGAAGAGTCGCGTCTCGCTCTCGGATTTTTCGCCGAAGGCGTTCTCGGTGACGACCTTCCAGAAGTAGGTGCCGGAGGCGAGCCCGGAGACGCTCTGCTCGGAGCCTCCCGCGTCCGTCGTGCTGCGCAAGCCGTCATCCCCCCCGCCGCAGGCGCTCATCGTCAGCAGGGCCAGCGCCGCCATCCCCATGACGGCGCTTTTTTTCCCCCGACGCATCAGGACGATCAGCCCCCAGCCGATCAGCAGGTTCCCCGTCCCGGCCAGAAGGGCCACCTCCTGCTGCGCGGCCAAAGGGGGCACCTGGGTGGAGAAGTCCTCGGAAGGGGAGACCATCAGCAGCTCGGTCACGGGGAGGCCGTAAGGGTCGGGGGAACTCTGCCAGCGGAAGGTCACGCTGTTTCCCTGAAGGCTTTCGTTCTCGGGGGAGAGGAGCTGCGCCGGCAGGGGGGGATTTCGCAGCAGTTCCAGGGCCTTCACCGGATCGACCAGACCGAACCCGTGTCCGTTGCCGGGGCTGCTCTCGCCGAGCGCTCCTCCCGAGGCTCTGAGCACCTCTTCGAGGGTCTCGATCGGCAGCTCGGGGACGAGGCTCAGCATCAGGGCCATCACGCCGGTGACGTGCGGCGCCGCGAAGGAGGTGCCGCTCCAGTGACGATCCGGCAGGGAGCGGATGGAGACCCCGGGCGCGACGATGTCGGGGTAGATCGTCGAGTCGCAGGCAGACGGCCCCCGGCTGCTGAAGGGGGCGACGTCCCTCATGCGGTCGACAGCGCCGACGGAGAAGACCTCGGGGAAATTCCCCGGGCTGATCGATGAAGGGCCGACGGCTCCACCCTTGTTGCCGGCGGCGGCGACGACGCCGATGCCGGCCGACCTGAGCGCCTGCAGCGCCTGGCGGACCGAACCGGCGGCCGACTTGTCGTCGGAGGCGCCGTTCAGGCAGCGGTTCACGGCGTCGAACCCCCACGACAGATTGACCAGGTGGGGGGCGTCGCGCCCCGTGCCGTCGCGATTCGGGTCGAGGAGCCACTGCAGCGTCAGGATGATGCGGCTCATGCGGGCCGTGCCGTCGTCGTCGAACGCCTTGGCCGCGATCCATTTCGCGCGGGGCGCCACGCCGAGGGCCGCGCGGCCCGAGGCGCCGGCGGTGAGGATGCCGGCCACGGCCGTGCCGTGCCCGTGCGCGTCGTTGGGTTGAGTCGTGTGGCCGTAGGGGTCGTACCAGCTATTGCTCCCTCCGCGCCAGCTCGCGAGGAGGTCGGGATGGGAGAGCCCGACGCCGGTGTCGACGACGGCGACAGTCACCCCCTGACCCTTCGCGCCGAGTGCCCACAAGGACGGGGCTCCGACGAAGGAGATGTTCCAGGGGGTGGTCGAGGTCTGCGACGGCAGATCCGGCGGAATCTCGACCTGCAGATCGAGGGCGACCGAGGCCACCTCCGGCCTTTGCGCCAGGGCGTCGATCATCGCCGGTGTCGCCTCCAGAGCGAGGGCGTTGACGATCCACAGATCCTCGAACGTGCGGCCCCTGCTGCGCAGAAAGTCTCTGGTGTCCCGCTGGCTGTGGCGCGATTCGAGATGAAGCTGCGACACCATCCGAGGGCCGTCCGATTTTTCGTTCTGCAGCAGGGGGGCGGCGGGGGCGGGCGACGCCGTGAAGGTGACGATGACGGGGATCTCTTCGTGCCACGAGGCGGTCGCGATGACCTCGTGCAGCTCGGGGGCGATCTGCCCGGCCGAGACGGGGGGCGAAGCGACAAGGATGAAAACAAGCCACAACCCGAAAAGGTAACGACGCATTGCGGTTCCTCACGAATCGGCGGGAGTCGAAATTCGATCCTCATTATACAGGCGGAGAGCAGAAGTAAATATTTACACATGAAAAAATCGATATAATTAAAGGGGTTGCGGCATTTCGCCAAGATCTTTCGTTTTACGGCGACGGCCTCTTCTCGGTGCGCGATCATGCATCCGAAGTCGCTGGAAACCTCTCTAAACGGTCGGCAAGACGTGGCTGCGAAGGGACCGGCGCGCGAAGGCGGCCATTGTCGTTCCGCCTTGGCCTTAGATCGAAAAATTTGTCAGCAGCGCCTTTCGTTCCGATGGGGCAACATTCTTGACAGTCGGGGGGGAAGTTGCCAGAATGAGCGCTGAAAAGGGCAAACCTCGGGAGACCGGGGGACGCAAAGCCGCGGGTCCGATCGTCGCAGGGGCGACGCAGGACAGCCGGGCCGCCACGCCGGACAGCACCGGAGAGTTTTTCCGTCGGCCGCCCTCTTCATGCATGCGATTCCGGGGCAGCCCCGACGGGAGGTACAGGCCGATGGCGAAGATCGACGCACTCTTTCGCTTGATGAAGCAGCAGGGGGCCAGCGACCTCCACATTTCCGCCGGAGCCCCTCCGATCTTCCGCCAGCACGGCGAGATGGAGCGCCTGAAATATCCCCCCCTGGCCAACGAGCAGGCCAGAGCCCTTCTGTACGAGATCCTCACCGAAGAGCAGCGCCGCGAGCTGGAGGAGCGCCGCGACCTCGACTTCGCCTACGCCCTGCCCGAGGTGGCCCGCTTCCGCGGCAACATCCTCTTTACCCATCGCGGGATCGCCGCCGTCTTTCGCATCATCCCGAGCAAGATCCTCACCGCCGACGAGCTCAACCTCCCCGAGGGGGTGCGCAAGCTGACGCGTCTGAAGAAGGGGCTCGTCCTGGTGACGGGGCCGACGGGGAGCGGCAAGTCGACGACGCTGGCGGCGATGATCGACCTGATCAACAAGACGCGCCGAGAGCACATCCTCACCCTCGAAGACCCCCTGGAGTTCATCCACGAAAACCAGATGTCCCTCGTCAACCAGCGCCAGATCGGCGAGCATTCGCTCTCTTTCACCAACGCACTGCGCGCGGCGCTGCGTGAAGACCCCGACGTGATCCTGGTGGGGGAGATGCGCGATCTGGAGACGATCTCGATGGCGATGACGGCTGCAGAGACGGGTCACCTCGTCTTCGGCACCCTGCACACCAACTCGGCCGCCAAGACGATCGACCGCATCATCGACGCTTTCCCCAAGGACGCGCAGGAGCAGGTGCGCACCATGCTCGGCGAGAGCCTGAAGGGGGTCATCTGCCAGCAGCTTCTGAAGACGGCCGACGGCAAGGGTCGGGTGGCGGCGCTGGAGATCCTCATCGGCAACCCGGCGGTGAGCAACCTCATTCGCGAGGGGAAGACGTTCCAGGTCCCCTCGATCATGCAGACCGCCAAGGGGGAGGGGATGCAGCTGATGGACGCCCATATCATGGACCTTCTGAAGGAGAAGCGCATCGTCGCTGAGGAGGCGCACCGCTGCGCTTTGGACAAGCGCGTCTTCGAGCAGTTCCTCCCCAAATAGCGTGCCCCCCGAGGGGTATTGTCCGGGGCGGAGAAAAGGTGCTAGAATCGGTCATCATTTCTTCAGCCGGGAGCGCCCTTGAAAGATACCTTCGGCCGTCACATCGAATATCTTCGTCTCTCCGTCACCGACCGCTGCAACCTGCGCTGCCGCTACTGCATGCCCGACGAGGGGGTCGAGTCGGTCGGTCACGGCGGGGTCCTCAGCTATGAGGAGCTGCTGCGCGTGGCGTCCATCGCCGCGCGCCTGGGGGTCTGCAAGATCCGCATCACGGGGGGGGAGCCGCTGGTGCGCAAGGGGATCGTCGAGCTCATCCGCAGCCTCGCCGCCCTCCCCGAGCGCCCCGAGATCACTCTGACGACAAACGGGCTGCTGCTGGCGCCGATGGCGGCCGATCTGAAAAATGCCGGTCTCTCGCGGGTCAACGTCAGCCTCGACACGCTGCGCCCCGAGCGCTTCGTCGAGATCACCCGCCGCGGCGGGCTCGAGAAGGTGCTGGCCGGTCTCGAGGCGGCCGACGCGGCGGGCCTGGTGCCGCTGAAGATCAACATGGTCCCCATCGCCGGGGTGAACGCCGACGAGATCGTCGACTTCGCCCGGCTCACCCTGGAGCGCCCCTGGGAGATACGATTCATCGAGTTCATGCCGGTGAGCGGCGCTCTGGGCTACCCTCCCGAGAGCCGCTTCCCCGCCGACGACATCGAGAACGAGCTCGCCCGTCTCGGACCTCTGGAGCCCATCGACCGCACGGGGCCGGCCGGCCCCGCCCGTCTCTTCCGCTATTTCGGGGGGCTCGGCCGCATCGGCGTCATCCCCGCCGTCTCCCACCACTTCTGCTCCGAATGCAACCGTCTGAGGGTCACCGCCGACGGGCGGCTGCGCCCCTGTCTCTTCGCCGACAAGGAGCTCGATGTCAGGGCGCTTCTGCGCGCCGGGGCCGACGACGATGCCGTCGGCGCCCTGCTCCTCGAAGCGGTTGGCGCCAAGCCCGAAGGGCATCAGATCGGTGAGGCCGACTTCGTCCCGGGTGAGCGCCCGATGCAGACCATCGGCGGTTGAGGGGGAATTGAGGGGGGCGCCCCTTGCATCGCACGCGCCGTCGGGTATTTTTAGTCGGACATCGTCCGGTGAAATAGGAACGCTCACAGGCTGACGCGGAAGGGGGATTTGGAATGATCAAGGAGTGTCGATACGGCTTCGGAAAGATCGTCGGACTCGACTGCGATTCGGTCCTTCGAAAGCTCAGGGCGTCGCTTCATCAGCGGGGGTTCGAGATCCTCTTCGAGCGCGAGGTCGGCGAGATCTGGCAAAACGGCCAGGGTAGCCCCTCGCGCTACGTCGTTCTCGGCGCCTGCAACCCCCGCCTCGCCGGCAGAGCGTACGACGCCGATCGCGATATCGGTCTGGTCGTCCCCTTTCACCTGGCCGTCTATGAAGACGGACCGGGGAAGACGAAGGTGATGGTCACCGATCCCATGGTCTTCATGGACCTGATGAGGCGTCAGGCGGCCATCGAAATGGCCATCGACATGAAGGACAGACTCGAGTCGCTGATCGAAGCCATCGACTAGACAGTTTTTCCGCCAACGCAAAAAGACCGGCTCAAGGGCCGGTCTTTTTGCGTTGGCGGAAGGACTTCAGCGTGATACGC
>JBJHBH010000101.1:0-10633 GCA_050485365.1 Desulfuromonadales bacterium
GGCGGGAGCGCGACATCTTAAAAAAAGCAGTGGCCATCTTCTCAACGGATCCGAATCGGTATTCGGGTTCATAACCGAGCACCGCTCCCAATTTGGAGTGGAGGAGATGTGCCGTGTTCTGGGAGTGTCTCGGAGCTGGTACTACAAACGACTGGGCCGGGGTGACACGAGGCGCCAGGGCAGCGACAAAGCCTTGTTGCCGAGCATCAAAGCGGTCTTTGAAGAGAGCGACAAGACCTACGGCGCCGGCCGGATCGGCAAGGAACTGCGGACGCTGGGTACTCGCGTCGGAAAGAACCGAATCTGGCGCCTGATGCAGCAGAACGGCCTGCATGTGAAGACCACCCGGCGGTTCAAGATCACGACGAACTCGGATCACAAGCGGCCGGTTGCGCCGAATCTGGTCAATCGCGATTTTACTGCCGAGGCTCCTGATCGGCTTTGGACCGGAGACATCACCTATATCTGGACGAACGAGGGTTGGTTGTATCTGGCTGTGGTTCTGGATGTCTTCTCCCGCCGGATTGTCGGCTGGAGCATGAACCGGCGCATGACGGACGATCTGGTTGTCACCGCCTTCAAGAATGCCTTGGCCAGGCGCCGGCCGGCGCGAGGATTCATCTTTCACACCGACCGCGGGTCGCAGTATTGCAGCAAGCGATTTCGGGCGCTGGTCAAAGGAGCAGGGGGGGTTCAAAGCATGAGCGCCACCGGCTGTTGCTACGACAATGCGATCACCGAGTCGTTTTTCGGTACCCTGAAGAGAGAGATGGTGCATCACTGATCCTTCAGAACCCGGCAGGAAGCACAAAGCCGGATATTTCGCTACATCGAAGGGTTCTACAACCGCAAGAGGCTACACTCCGCTATCGGTTACCTGTCTCCTGAGCAGTTCGAGCAAGGTCGGCAGATTCAATTTGCAAGTGCACCACCCAAGGCATCCCGCATGACCTCGTAGGGTGTCCGGTAACCCAAGCATTTTCTGGGGCGGTGGTTGATACGCCTAACCGCTCGATGTAATTCATCTTCTGAGATCTGGGAACCGAAGCAGGCCATTGGTGTTTTCGTTCGTCCCGCGCTGCCAGGAGGCATAGGGGTCGGCGAAGAAAATCTTGAGCTCTGTGCTGCTTTCCAGTTCTTTGAATCGCGCAAACTCCTTGCCGTTGTCCAATGTAAGCGTCTTCCGCAATGCCTCCGGCATTTGCAGATAGGTCGGAATCGCTGAAGAATTGAAGGTTTCGGCCTTGCGGTCCTTCAACAGCGAGGCCTTCAAATAGCGGCTCTTGCGTTCCACATGGGTGGCAACGGCCCCGGTGCTGCGGGAGCCAACCACCAGGTCGCCCTCCCAGTCGCCGATGCGACTGCGCTCTTTGACGATTGGTGGCCGCTGTTCGATGCCCACTCGGCCCGGGATGAAGCGACGGCCCGCACCATAGCGCTTTTGTCGCCGCCGATGCTTGTGTCGGCGACGCAGATGCCGATACAGCTTGCCTCCATGCAGGCTGTTAAGCGCAACCCAGCGATAGATGGTTTCAGGGCTGATCCGCATCCTTGGATCATCTGGGTAGCGAAGTTTTAGTCGCCCACTGATGGCTGCCGGCGGCCAGTCGATGCTCAGACGAGTCTCGACATACTGCAACAGGGGATCATAATCCTGCCGCCGATAGTGCCGGGCCTTAGACTGCCGCTGCAAAGCTTTTTTATGCGCGATTTCGGGTTGATAGGTTCGCACAGAACCCGTCTGGCTGTTGCGCTTGAGCTCGCGGCTGATCGAGGCATGGCTCCGTCCCAGGCGGCGACCGATCTCGCGCAAACTAACCGAACCCCTCATATGACTGAGGTCAAAACGCTCTTGCAGAGTAAAATGGGTGTAGGACATGGCAGGCTCCTTCTGATGTGCTGGCGGTTGGCGCTTCCAACACTACCAGAAACCCTGTCATGTCCTGCTTTTTTAGCTCCTTGCCTGGGTGGTGCACTTTGAACTGGATTCTACCGGCAGGAGGAGTCGGACTCGAAGAGAGTCGCGGGGTCGGGCTTCCAAGTTGACAAGTTACCCATCTCAAGTTCGCCACATTGGAGGCCTGCCCCCCCCGAGCATTGTGATGGCGCCTCGCGGAGAAAAAATCACGGAGCGTCTTCCGGACTTGCTTTTGAATTATGCCGGCATTGCGTCTGTCGCTCCGGAATTCTACCGGGATGTCGTTTCTACCTGCGCCCGGGCCAGAAGCGGGCTCCGAAGCTGGCTGAGGCGCTGCGTGTGACGGAATGGCGGGTGTTTGTAAATTGACAGAATATCCACTGTGGCATACCATTTCTTACATCCGTCTTACCTTGCAGGAGAAACAGCATGGGAACTGTGACCAGACTTTCGAGCAAAGGGCAGGTGATTATCCCCCGGCAGGTGCGGGCTGCGCACAATTGGAAAAGCGGGCAGGAGTTGGAGGTGGTCGATATGGGCGATGGTGTGCTTCTGAAGCCGAGAAAACCGTTTCCCGAAACGACCCTGGCCGAGGTGGCCGACTCCCTTGGGTATCGCGGCAAGGCCAGAACGATCGAGGAAATGGAGGAGGCGATCCGGAGAGGTGCCAGGGAGTCGGGGCGTGATAGCCGTTGACACCAACATCGTCGTGAGATTGCTGACGGGCGACGACCCCTCCCAAACGGAACAGGCACGGGAGATCTTCACCGCCGCACAGATCTTCATCCCCGAAACCGTGATTCTTGAGACCGAATGGGTGTTGCGCTACGCCTATGATCTCTCTGCGGCAACGATTCACGACGGTTTGCTCAGACTTTTCGGGCTACCGAATGTCATCCTACGCGATACCCTCGCCATTTCTCAGGCGCTTGAGGGATATCGCTCGGGGATGGACTTCGCCGACGCCCTACATCTTGCGATGTGCGGTCACTGCTCGAAATTTTTCTCCTTCGATAAAAAGTTCGTGCGTTCCGGCGCCGGTTCGTTTTCATGTAAGGTCCGGCATCCCTGAATATTTCGTACCGAATGCTTTCCCATCTCGCGGTCTGAAGCCAAGCCCTGTCGTCTTGACGCCTGGACGGCAATGACCGTTTTCGGCCCAATAAAAAAGCCTTCCCGAGAAACGGGAAGGCGGTATACGTGGCGGGAAGGGCCGTCTCAGGCGACTTCCAGCAGCTCGATCTCGAAGGTCAGCTCTTTGCCGGCGAGGGGGTGGTTGGCGTCGAGGGTGACGCTTTCGTCCTTGACCTCGACGACAGTCACGACCATCGACCGGCCGTCCTGCTGATTGGCCTGCAGCTGCATGCCGATTTTCGGCTCCAGGTCGGGAGGAAGCTCGCTGCGGGAGACCTCGGCGGTCATCTCGTCTCTGCGGGGTCCGTATCCCTTCTCGGCGGGGATCTTGACGACCTTTTTCTCCCCCGGCGACATGCCGCTCACGGCTTCATCGAACCCGGCGATGAGCTGCCCCGCGCCGAGCGTGAACTCCAGCGGAGCGCGTTCGACCGAGGAGTCGAAAACGCTTCCGTCCTCGAGGGTGCCGGTGTAGTGTACCTTAACGGTGTCGCCTTGTTTGGCCTGTGCCATCTTTTCACCTTTCGTCCGGAGTTTATAAATAGAGGGGACGGCACGACCCGGACGGGCAGCCATCCCCTTGCGACCGGTGAACAGCCGTCCACCGGGGCGCGCTTCGGGTTTTCACCCTAACATACCCCTTTTCGGCCCGCAACCCGTCCAGGCAACGAAAAGGGAGAGCGGATGCGGAACAGGAGCGATCCGCGGCGCACCGCCGTCGCCACGAAATCGCCCCCCCACGATCATGTCCCCTGTACGAGGAGCGATGTCCGAAAAAGATTCCGTCACCGTCACCTACCGGCTCACCGAAGATCTCTGGCGCCGCTTCTACGAGGCGCACTATGCCGCCGACCCCAAGCTGAAGACACGTTATTTCTGGGGCGCTCTGTGCATCGTCATCGGCGCGCTCGGCTTCGGCGGCGTCTACCGCAGCCCCGTCGTGGCAGGTCTGCTCCTTCTGACCGGCTTCTACGCCGTCCTCTCGCGGCAGATCTTTCTCGTCAAATCGGTTGCAGCCGCACGAAAACACCCCTTCTTCGGGCAGCAGATCACCGTCACCCTGAGCGAAGAAGGGGTCGATGTGCGAAGCGGCAAAACCGGCTATGCGCAGCCGTGGCAGAACTTTACCGGCTACCGCAAGGTCGAGCCCGGATACATGCTCTACCTCGACAAAAACGCCTTTTTCTTCATCCCCGCGTCCGCCTGCTCCGTCACAGACGCCAATCGCATCGATCGCCTGGTGCAAAAGCTGACCGAAGGGACCGGCGCCCCTTAGAAAAGCTCCTGGGCTCCGATGAATTCGGCGAACGGAATCTGCCGATAGCCTGTCGGCGCCCTGAACTCATCGTCGCCGAGCCGTCTTTTTTCGATCCGGACCACTTCCTCCTCGACCTCGGCGGGGCCGCTCTCCAAAGAGACGACCTTCAGCGGATATCCCTTCTGGTACAGGGCCTGGTATTGCGGCGTGCTCTCCGGAGCGACCGGGATGCTCATCCCGATCCCCGCCTCCATGCAGGCGGTCATCTCGGCCGTCATCTTCAGCAGCTCGTGCAGCCCGCCCACCTCACGCATGAGCGCCTCGTCCCTCGAAAGCCACAGCTCGGCGTAGGGCTGACCGTCGACAGTGACGCGGTATTTGTGCGTTTCGAGCCCCGCGATGCGCTCGCCGCTCCCCTGATCGGCCACGGACACCACCGGGTCGGGCTGCTTGGGGGCGTCCTGAGCGGCGCCCATGAACTGCTTCATCATTTCACGCTCCTGGGGGGACATGCCCGCCATGACCGAATCCATGAGCGTCTCTCCCATGCGGCAGAAATCGGCGACCGTCCCTTTGGCATACGCCTGCCGCTCGGCGTCGATAAGGATGATCTCGCCGCTCTTCGATAAAAAGATCTGCGATTGCCCATCCTTCCCCACATGCTTCAGGCGCCCCTCGGAGAGGTAGGTCCTGTCCCCCGACGCATCGGTCAGGACGACTCCGGACAGGGCGATCGCCGGGAAGGCGAGAACCAGCAAAAGACTCCAGATGACGTTTTTCATCACTCCTCCTTCCTGAAAACAGTGGTGCCGCGGTTCTCCTGATGAAAAAAAGTATAGGCGAAGTCCTCAAAATGTCACCCAACGTTGATCTGCGACCGGACCGATGATATTAATATCGGAGTCATCCTTTTCCCCCGCTCACCGAAGGGATTGCTCCGATGAAAAGATCAGCTCTGTGGATTGTCTTACTTGTCGTTGCGGCCGCGTTCGTCGCCATCTTCTATCTGCGCCAGCAGGAGCCGACGCCCGTGACCGACATCGCCGATGTCGAGACGATCACCGTCGTCGAGGAGGCCCCGGCGATACGCTATCCGGTCCCGGAGGTTCCCCCCGAGGAAGAGGAGGAGCCCCTCCCCTCTCTGGACGAGAGCGATCCGGCGGTGCGCGAGCGCTTCCCCGCCGTCTTCGAACAGCGCGAATTCGGCGAGCTGATCTTTCTCGATCAGATCATCCGCCGCATCGTCGTCACCGTCGACAACCTCCCCCGCCGGACCGTCCCGCAGAAGTTTCTGCCGCTTCGCCCCCCTGCGGAAAATTTCATCCCCGAAGATCCCGAGGCGGACGCCACCTTCATCGCCCCCGAAAACTACAAACGCTACACCATCTACGCCCGGCTGGCCGAGGCGCTGGAGCCGCAGCGCGTCGCCGCGGCCTATATTCGCCTCTATCCTCTTTTCCAGTCGGCCTACGCGGAGCTCGGGCATCCCAACGCCTACTTCAACGACCGGCTGATCGAGGTCATCGATCACCTGCTGCAGACCCCCGAGGTCGACGAGCCGGTGGCGCTGGTGCGCCCCAAGGTCTACTATCTCTTCGCCGACCCCGCTCTCGAAGCCCTCTCGGGCGGCCAGAAGATCCTGATCCGCATGGGCGCGCAAAATGCCGCCGCGATCAAGGAGCACCTGCGGCAATTCCGTCTTCACATCAGCGACCTGCCCGAGCCGCAAAGAGAGCTGCCCGAGGAGTGAGCCCCCTGCGGCGGATCAGGCCGCAATCCACCTGCGGCTCTCCCAGTCGAAGTACTCCCGGGGACGGAAATGGTCTTTGTAGGCCATGCGGGCGCACCCCGGAACGACATACCCGAGGTAGTAGTAGGGGAGTCCGAGAGAGCGGGCGTGCTCGATCTCTTTGAGCACGCTGAAGATGCCGGGGCTCAGGTGGGCGTAGCGCGTATCGTAGAAAAAGTAGACGGTGCTCAGGCAGTCCTCCCCCCTGTCGAGAAATCCTGCGCCGACGAGCGCGCCGTCGAGCTCGATTTCGGTCTGCAGCGTCGGGCACGACGGGAGGTGGAAATTGAAGAGAAAATCGTCCCGCTCGACCGTCTGACCGAATCGCTCGAAAGAATGCTCCCGATAGATCTCAAAAATCCCCTCCCTCATCCGAATCTCGCCGAACCTCGCCCGAAGCCGTGCTCCCCGACTCAGCACCCGCCGTTGGCTGCGTGAGGGAGAGAAACGGTCGGTCGGCACGCGGATGGGGATGCACAGACGGCAGTCGGGGCAGGCGGGGCGAAAGAAGTAGAACCCGAACTTGCGCCACCCCTGGGCGAGAAGGGCCGAGATCTCGCGTGCGCTGAGGAATCCGGCGAGAAAGAACTCGTACCGCTTGCGCCTCCCCGGCAGATAGGGGCACTCGATGATCTCTTCAATGCGGGCGGGCTGAATCAGTTGCATAGAGGCGGCAATCCGGGTGCGGCAAAAACGACTGCGATAAGCCGTCGGCCGCTCCTCTCGTTTGGAGAGCGCGGCCCGTCGTTTATGCTACAGTGGCAGAACAACATCTCGTATCTATTCACCTTGTGAGTGGTCGCGGCTCACATGACAAGGGTATCTGGCGCCATGGACGACGCCAGTTAAGCGGCCATGGACGGCGAAAAGCGTCCCTTGGCATGGGAGTTGGGACCGCGCGCTGAAAGAATACGGATACAAAAATATCTTCGCATGGAAATCGATCAAGTTGTACAGATAATCGCGCTGACGCTGGGGATGGCGTGGGCGAGCGGCATCAATCTCTATGCGGCGCTGCTCGTTCCGGGGCTTCTCGCCGCGACGGGACATCTGGTCCTTCCGCCCGACCTGGAGGTGCTCGCCGATCCACTGGTCCTCTGGGCGGCGGGGATCATGTTCGTCATCGAGTTCGTGGCGGACAAGATTCCGGGGGTCGACTCGGCCTGGGATACCGTCCACACCTTCATCCGTATTCCGGCGGGGGCGATCCTGGCCGTCGGCGCCGTCGGCGACGTCTCGCCGGCCATGACGACGGCGGCGGCCATCGTGGGGGGGAGCCTGGCCGCCACCTCCCATCTGACCAAGGCCGGAACGCGGCTCATCATCAACGCCTCTCCCGAACCGTTCAGCAACTGGTTCGCTTCGCTGAGCGAGGATGTCCTTGCCGTCGCGGTCCTCTTCCTCGCCCTGTATTTCCCCTGGGTCTTCTTCGCCTTCCTGATCGTTCTGGCGCTGCTGACGATCTGGCTTCTGCCGCGAATCTGGGGCGGCATCAAGTTGTTGTTTACCGGCATCCGCCGCCGACTGAGCCGCTTCGGCCAGCCCCCCCCGCAGGAGCGGGGTTAGGAGAGTTTTTGCCATGTTCCACCGCCGCGCCTCAGCGCTCACCGTGCAACAGATCCGCAGGGCGCTCGGCGAGCGCCCTCCCCGGCTCATCGAACCCGAGCGCCACCGGATCGCCGCCGTCGCGATGATCCTTCGGGAGGAGGCCAAAACGCCCCACGTCCTCTTCATCGAACGCGCCCGGCGCATCGGCGATCCGTGGTCCGGGGATCTCGGCTTTCCCGGCGGGAAGGTCGAGGAGGGCGACCCCTGCGCACAGCAGGCCGCGGTGCGCGAGACCTTCGAAGAGATCGGCCTCGACCTGGCAGCAGGTGCGTGCCTCGGCCGCCTCGACGACATCGCGGGGGATCATCTGCCCGTGCTCGTGTCGTGCTTCCTCTTTCACATCGACGGCGCGCCCCGCTTCGTCCTGAGCGAAGAAGTGACCCGCGCCTTCTGGGTCCCCCTGGAGAAGCTTCGCGATCCCGCGCGCCACATCGAAACGCTGGTGCACTTCCGGGGCGAGCCCCTCACCCGTCCGGCCATCGATCTGCTCGGTCCCGGCGAGACGGTCCTGTGGGGGATCACCTACCGTTTGGTGCGCCAACTGCTGGAGCGCCTCGATCAGCCCGCCTTTCTCGAACACGGGGAGATCGCCCGATGAAGCGCAAGCGAACGTCGGCGCACCGGGACAAGGCCGATTGGGAATCGCTGTGCAGACGCTGCGGAGAGTGCTGCTTCGAGAAGTGGATCGACGAGGACGGCACGATCATCCCCACCGGGGTCCCCTGCCGCTACCTCGACGTCGTCAGCCGACAATGCACGGTCTACCACAAGCGCTTCGAGGTCGGCGAGGAGTGCGTGAGCCTTACCCCGAAAGTCGTCAGGAGCGTCCGGTGGCTCCCCGAAACCTGCGGTTACGTCGCGCATCTGAGAAAGAAACGACATCGATCTTCGGAGCCTGTATGAATTCCCGATATTTCTCGCCCCCCCGCCCCCGCTTCTTCGCCCACCGCGGCAGCAGCGCCGAGTTCCCCGAGAACACCCTGCCGGCCTTCGCCGCGGCCGTCAATCTCGGCATCGGCTACCTGGAGCTCGACGTCTGGGCGAGCCGCGACGGCCAAATCTTCGTTCACCACGACGAAACCCTCAAGCGCACCTGCGGCGACCCCCGGCGGATCTCGGACCTCGTCGCCGCCGAAATCGCCACTCTGGACGCCGGCTACGGTTTCACCACCGACGGACGCGTCTACCCCTTTCGCGGACAGGGGATCTCGCCCCCTTTGCTGCGGGACGTGCTTGAGAGCTTTCCGAACGCGCGTCTGAACATCGAGGTCAAGCAGGAAGATCCGCCGGCGGAGGAAGCCGTTCTGGCGGTGGTGAAGGAAGCGCGGGCACAGGAGCGGGTCCTCCTCGCCTCGGAGAAGGACGGCGTCCTTCAGAGGATGCGTGCCATCTGCGGCGACATCCCCACCGGAATGAGCGCCGGCGAGGTGGCCGCCTTCATCGGATGGGTGAAAAAAGGGTGCGCCGAACCCTACCGGGCGCCGGGGGCAGCCCTGCAGATCCCCGAAGAATACGGCATCGTGCAGCTCGTCACCCCCGAGACGGTGGAGGCGGCGCACGCGGCGGGGATGGAGATGCACGTCTGGACGGTGAACCGCCTCCCCGACATGCGCCGTCTGCTCGCGATGGGGGTCGACGGGATCATGAGCGACTATCCCAGGCTGCTCATCGAAGCGAGCGCAGCCACATAGCGCACCCTCACCTTCCGGTTTTGGCCTTCATCGTCGGTTCAGACCGGCAGTTCCAGCAGCTTTCTCACTTCGAAATCGAGGATGGCGCCGGCGAGCCCGTAGACGATTTCCTCGGGATGCTCGCCCCCCTCCCACCATGTGAGGTCGAGTTGCCACGCCTTGCCCTCCCAGTCCCGGATGACGGCGCCGAAAGGGTCGTCGAGGGTGGCGAGGACGCCTCGCACCTCCGACGCCAGAAAGGCGCTCAGCTCCCCTTCGAGGACCGAGCCGGGCGGGCGGTGAGCGAAACGGCGGCGGGTGCGTTCGGCGATGCGCGCCACCAACTCGACGCGGCCCTCCGCGAGCGTCTCCTCCGAATATTCAGACCAGTCCATTCTCCCTCCTCATCTCAGCGAAAATGTATCTATTCACCTTATGGGGTCGCGGCTCACGTGACAAGGGTGTCTGGCGCCATGGACGGCGAAAAGCGTCCCTTGGCATGGGAGTTGGGACCCCATGCTGAACAGTTACGCGAAAATTTCATCCCCCCCGTTCATGTGCGGCAGAAACGGGCTGAAGTCGTGCGGCAGCGGCGCACGGATCGAGATCGACTCCGCCGTGGCCGGATGGCGCAAGCTCAGCCCGCGCGCGTGCAGCAGGCATCGGCCCGCGACGAGCACCGCCCCCCCGATGCGCACCGCCGGCGGAGCGCCGTACAGAGCGTCCCCCAGGATCGGAAAACCTTCGCCGGCCAGATGGACGCGGATCTGGTGGGTGCGCCCCGTGTGCGGACGGGCGTTCACCAGGGCGAACCCGGGCCCCCGGGCGAGAGTGCGAAAATCGGTGTGCGCCTCCAGACCACCTTTCGTCACGGCGACGCTGCGCCCCCGCACCCCGGCGCGCAGCCGGTTGCGAACCGTGAACCTCTGCGGCGGCGCTCCGGAGACCAGGGCGAGATAGTCCTTTCGAAGCGTTCGCTCGGCGAACTGGCGCGCGACCTCGCGGTTGGCCTTCGCGTCGAGGGCGAAGAGCAAAACGCCGGAGGTTTCGGCATCGAGGCGGTGCAAAGCGATGGGTGTTGAGCCGGGGGCAACGCCGCCCAACAGATCGAGAACGCTCGGACGCCCCTGGGCGGCAGGGTGGACGGGGAGCCCTGCGGGCTTGTCCAGTGCCAGCAGGTAATCGTCTCGGAAGAGAACAACCGCTTCGGGGAGATCGGCGGCGCGGGCGGCTTCGTCCAGGGTGACGCTGATGGT
>JBJHBH010000102.1:0-10498 GCA_050485365.1 Desulfuromonadales bacterium
GTGCAGCAGACGATCATCGACAAGAAGATCAACTTCTACGTCATCGATGGGGTGCGTCTCGGCAACGAGCTCGGCCTCGGCGCCCGCATCAACGTCATCATGCAGAGCGCCTTCTTCAAGATCTCCGAGATCATCCCGCTGGAGCAGGCGGTGGCCGAGATCCGCGACGCCATCGTCAAAAGCTACGGCAAGGCCGGCGAGAAGGTCGTAGCGATGAACAACAAGGCGGTCGACGCCGGCATTGAAAGCGTCGAGAAAGTCGACGTCCCCACCGTCGCCGACAGCGCCATCCGCATGAAGAAGGGGATCGCTGAAAAGGCCCCCGATTTCGTGCGCAACACTCTCGGCACCATCCTCGACGGCAAGGGGGATACCCTGCCCGTCTCGGCGATGCCCTGCGACGGCACCTTCCCCACCAACACCGCAAAGTACGAAAAGCGCAACATCGCGGTGAACATCCCGGTGTGGGACAAGGAGCTGTGCATCCAGTGCGGCATCTGTTCCTTCGTCTGCCCCCACTCCACACTTCGCATGAAGGTGTACGAGCCCGAGCTGCTCAAGGGCGCTCCCGAGGCGTTCCTCTCCACCGACGCCAAGGGCAAGGAGTTCGCCGGCAAGAAGTTCACCCTGCAGGTGGCCCCCGAGGACTGCACCGGCTGCGGCGCCTGCGTCTTCAACTGCCCGGCCAAGAGCAAGGAAGATCCCAACCACAAGGCGATCAACATGCAGTTCCAGCCCCCCCTGCGCGAGCAGGAGGCGAAGAACTGGGATTTCTTCCAGACGCTCCCCTACACCGACACCTCCTTGATCAACCGCGCTACCCTCAAGGGGAGCCAGTTCCTCGAGCCTCTGTTCGAGTTCTCGGGCGCGTGCGCGGGGTGCGGCGAGACGCCCTTCCTCAAGCTCGCCTCCCAGCTCTTCGGCGATCGGATGCTCATCGCCAACGCCACGGGGTGCACCTCGATCTACTGCGGCAATCTGCCCACCACGCCGTGGACGACCCGCAAGGACGGCCGCGGGCCGACCTGGAACAACTCCCTCTTCGAGGACAACGCCGAGTTCGGTTACGGCATGCGTCTGGCGGTCGACAAGTTCAACACCTTCGCCCTGGAGCTCCTCGACCGCGTTCCCGCCGACCATGCCGGCAAGATCGCGGGGCTCAAAGAGCTGATCGCCGAGATCAAGGGGGCCGACCAGTCGACCCAGGAAGGGATCGAAGTGCAGCGCGAGCGCGTCGCCAAGCTCAAAGAGGGGCTCAAGGGCTGCCCCGATCCCGAGGCGAAGCAGCTCCTGTCCATCGCCGACTACCTGGTTCAGAAGTCGGTGTGGATCGTCGGCGGCGACGGCTGGGCCTATGACATCGGCTACGGCGGTCTGGACCATGTGCTGGCCTCCGGCGAGAACGTCAACGTCCTCGTCCTCGACACCGAGGTCTACTCCAACACCGGCGGCCAGGCTTCCAAGTCGACCCCGCTGGGCGCCGTGGCGCAGTTCGCTGCCGGCGGCAAGCGCATGCCGAAGAAAGACCTCGGCATGATCTCCATGACCTACGGCAACATCTACGTCGCCAAGGTCGCCATGTCCAATCCCGGCCAGGTCGTCAAGGCGATGCTGGAGGCCGACAGCTACAACGGTCCCTCCCTCATCATCGCCTACAGCCACTGCATTGCCCACGGCATCGACATGGCCTCGGCGGTCGAGGGGTGCAAAGAGGCGGTCGCCTGCGGCCACTGGCCTCTGTTCCGCTACGACCCGCGCCTTGCCGATCAGGGCAAGAATCCCCTGCAACTCGACAGCAAGGAGCCGACCCTCTCCTTCGAAGAGTACGCCCAGCGCCAGAACCGCTACCGCGTTCTCCAGAAGGCCAATCCCGAGGTCGCCGGCCAGCTGATGCAGGAGGCCAACAAGATCACGGCCACCCGCTTCGACCTGTACAAGAAGCTTGCTGAGATGCAGGCCGACTGCGGCAAGAAATAAGGAGATAACCTCCTGCTGACCACAAAGCCCCGACGGATCGTTTCCGTCGGGGCTTTGTTCTGTGCGTTGAGGTCGCCGGAAATCTCTTGGTGCCCTCAAGGGGTTGATGTTATAAAAACGACTGCTGTGCGCCCGAGCCGAGGAGTTGTCGGATGTTCGCCTCCCAGTCCTCCTTCATCATGTACGATGAGGAGTTCAAGAAAATTCAGGCGGTCCTGGAGAAGCTCCTTCGCGAGTCGAACTCCAAGGCCATCTTTCTGGTCGACAAGAACGGACAGCTCATCGCCGCCTCCGGCGCGACCGACCATCTCGACGCCACCAGCCTCGCGTCGCTGACTGCGGGGAATATCGCCGCCACCGGCGGGCTCGCCAAGCTGATCGGCGAAAAAGAGTTCTCCATCCTCTTTCACGAGGGGGAAAAAGACAATCTGCACCTCTCCATCATCGCCGGCAGAGTCATCCTGGTGGTGATCTTCGACCAGCGCAGCTCATTGGGGCTGGTGCGGCTTCGGGTGAGAAAGGCCGGAGAGGAGCTCGAGGCGATCTTCGCAGATCTGGCGCGAAAAGCCGAAGAGATGCAGCGCAAAGGGGATGTGCAGACCCCGTTTGCGGAAATCACCGACGACGATATCGACAAACTCTTCCAGTGACGCTGGGGCCCCATGTCCTTCATCAACTACGCTTCGCGCGAAATCAACTGCAAGATCGTCTACTACGGGCCGGGGCTGTGCGGCAAGACGACCAACCTGCAGTTCATCTACCAGAAGACCGCTCCCGAGGCAAAAGGGAAGATGATCTCGCTGGCGACCGAGACCGAGCGTACCCTCTTCTTCGACTTCCTCCCCCTCGCCCTGGGCGAAATTCGCGGCTTCAAAACCCGCTTCCATCTCTACACCGTCCCGGGCCAGGTCTTCTATGACGCCTCGCGCAAGCTCATCCTCAAAGGGGTCGACGGCGTCGTCTTCGTCGCCGACTCCCAACCCGAGCGCCTCGACGCCAATATCGAGAGTCTGATCAATCTCAGGGAAAATCTCGAGGAGCACGGCTACGATCTCGACAAGCTTCCCTTCGTCATCCAGTACAACAAGCGCGATCTTCCCAACGCCATCCCCATCGACGAGCTCAGACCGCTTCTGAACCCCGACGCCGTCCCCGAATTCGAGGCCAGCGCCGTTACGGGTGAAGGGGTCTTCGAGACCCTCAAGGCCGTCGCCAAGCTGATTCTGTTCGAGCTCAAAAAAGGCGAGCGCTGAGGGAGGGCTTCGCTTCCGTCGGAAGGAGAACCTTCTTGATAGCTGATCTTCAGCGTGTCAGAAGCCATCTCGCGAATACACGCATTAAGCCCGCAAATCTTCGGATCTGCGGGTTTTTTGTGAGCCGGTTGCGCCTGCGTCCGGCGGAAAGCAAAGCGCTTGCTCCGGAACGAATTCGGGCGGCTCCGCCATTCGGCTCCATCAGGACGGCCGTCCCCCAGGTAGGTGCGCACCAGCCTCCATCATTTGGCTTCTCGCTCTGGTTTTAGTTTTAGTAAAAAGGAATGAGTTGCGCGCATTGTGAATACTGTTAAAAATCGGCGCATTAGAGAAGTCGATGACGGGTATTGGTTTTTTAATTTTATCAATATTTAATTGACAGATGGTTCCCTGCATTATATTTTACGAAGCCTTTTTCGTGCATTCCTGCGCGGTGGCCGGACCACCGAAACCATCGACAATGGTTTTCGAAGCCGGTTTCGCAGCGACACGCTTCAATCGGACTTGAAAGGATAAGGCTCTCAATGAAGGACCGTGAGGCGAACGACAGCTCGGGCTCAGCAGTGGGATCTGTGAGCGCTCCAGTCGAAGGGCAGGCTTTGGCTCTCACTGACTCCGCTGCTTTTCAGGCAAAGTATCTTGCCCGCGACGTACAGGCCGGCATCATCACGGGCGTCATGGCGATCCCGCTATCCATAGGCATCGCGATGATGTCCGATTACCCGATCAAAGTGGGGTTGGCCACCGTTGCCTTCGCCTGCTTTGTCTGCTGGATCGCTTCCTGGTTCCGGCCGGGAAATTTCGTCGGCACCCCGGGAATCGCCGCCGGACTTGCTCCTGTCCTGGCCCTGGGGGTGGCCACCTTCGGCCTGGAGAACATGCCCTTTCTGATTTTTCTCACCGCCACCATGCAGGCCGTCATCTGGAAATTCAACTGGCAAAGATATATCCTGAAAGCCGTGCCGATTTATCTGGTGGAGGGTCTGCTGGCCGGCATCGGTCTAAAGATTGCCGTCAAGTTCTTCACGTTCACCTATGAAATTCCTGAAGGGTTGGCGGCCGCGGACACCTTCTGGAATATGGCCCGAATCAAGATGGGGTTGATCTCGCTGATCGCCTTGGCCCTGTTCGTGTTCCTGTTTATCAAATACAAGAAGACCAACCCTGCAATTCCTTATTTCACGCTGATCTTTGCCGGCGTCATCTTTGCCCTGTTCGTAGATGTGCCGATGATCTCGGTCACGGACGTGGCGCTTTCTCTCGCATGGCCGATTCCAGCCTTTGATGGTGCGCTTATCTGGCTGTATGCCTTCGGCTTTGCTCTCATGCTCGCCTCCATCGATGTCACAGAGCAAGTGATGAGCAATGCCGCCATTGAAAAACTGGACCCGCTGAAGCGCAAATGCGATAGCAATAACAGCCTTTTGGCAATCTGGATCTCCAATCTGGGTGCCAGTTTCTTCGGCGGCATGACCAACCTGGACGGTCTAGCCAAGAGCACGACCAACACCCTTGCGGGAGCTTACACCAAGTTTTCGGTGCTCATCGTTGGCTGTGTTGTCACATTCTTTGTTGTTTATTCACAATTTCTCGAATATCTGCCGAAGTTCGCACTGGCCGCCGTGATGATTTTTACCGGGTGGAAGATGATACTCGGTCTGCTCCATGTAGCCCACCTTGGACAATATCCTTTCATGCTGGCCATCTTATGCGGGCTCCTCGTCTATAAACTTGGCATTTTCGAAGGCCTGTTGATCGCTGTAGCCGTTCATGGTTTCGTGAATTATGTCATCTACTCCTATGTGGAGAAGCTGCCTACAACAGACATCATCAAGAAATATTTCGACAAATTCACCGAAACAGGTCTCCCCATCGATTAGTCCGCTATTCATGCGCCATTGGAATCCGGGTGGACAGCTCGGGAGAGACAAAGAATTCGAGAGTATAAAGCACGATTGTGCAAGGATTCCAGGTGTTTGCGCTGAGGGAGTTGTGGAAGAGCAAGGGCGAAAAAGACTGTTGACATCTCGTCCGCTCCGTTGTATAAGTTCACCTCGTCTCCGACGAATACAAGGGTTTTCAGGGGTAAAATGCCCCGGTTCGCAGCCGATTACAAGGCAATAAACTCAAGAAATCATTGTGTTAGAGACGAAATCCGTTCCCCGGTAGCTCAGTCGGTAGAGCAGGTGGCTGTTAACCACCCTGTCGCTGGTTCGAGTCCGGCCCGGGGAGCCAAACAATCAAAGGCCGATTTTCCTTATGGAAATCGGCCTTTTGCCGCTATCTCCGTTATTGTCCCCAAGTCCCCCCAAAAAACCATTCAAATTCGACGACTTAAGTGTTCGAGCCCGAATTGGGGCTGTAGAGGCTGCATTTGACGCCGGCACCGGGCGCTGCTACTATGTGTTCATTCCAACCGGAGGTACACCGTTGAGAATCTAACAGAACCGCACACGCACGATATCTTCGTTTTCTACAGCCGGGTCGTTGAGCGATCCGGGAACTGGTGCGTTCTGTTTCTGTGATTCTCTTCTGGTGGCTTCGGTGATTCGACCTTGAAAATGCCGCGGGAGACCGTGGCATTTTTTCGTTAATCCACCTCCACGGGAATGCGACCGCCCAGCGTCTCTACCTTTTGCAACCCTGGAGGTTCGCCATGTCTTTAGTCTTTCACCGCATAACATTTGCCTACGACGGCACCCTTTCACTTCTGATGGAGAATGTCACTGTTCATTTTCCGGAGGGATGGACGGGCGTTGTGGGACCGAACGGTGTCGGAAAGACCACTGTGCTGCGTCTCGCTGCGGGCGATCTGCAGCCGCAGCAGGGAACGATCAGACGTCCCGAGCATATCGTTTCCTGCCCGCAACGTACCGACGATGCTCCGGAACAACTAGCACAGTTCATCTCCGCTACCGAGGCCGAGGCCTGTGTGTTGCGCGGGAAACTGCAGATCGGGGAGCACTGGGCGGATCGCTGGACAACGCTGAGCCACGGCGAGCGCAAACGTGCGCAAATCGCCGTTGCCCTCTGGCGGCAGCCGGACGTTCTGCTCATCGACGAGCCGACCAATCATATCGACTTTTCCGCCCGGGCGTTGTTGGCTGAAGCGCTCATCGCCTTCCGCGGCATCGGCCTGCTGGTGAGCCATGACCGCGAACTGCTCGATCTGCTCTGCCGCCAATGCCTCTTTCTCGATCCGCCGCAGGCGGTGATGCGCCCCGGCGGCTACACGGAGAGCGCCGCTCAAGCGAGGCTCGAAGAAGCGAGCCTGCGAGCTGAGCGCGAGGTGGCGCAGCAACAACTGGAGCGGCTGACCGGAGTTGCCCGGCGCCGCCATGCCGAAGCATCACGGGCAGACCGCAAGAAGTCGAAGCGCGCTCTGGCCCGCGGCGACAGCGACGGGCGGGCGAAGATCGATCGCGCCCGGGTCTCCGGCAAAGACGGTCAGGCGGGACGTCTCGCCAACCAGTTGAGCGGCCGCCTGGCGCATGCGCAGGAGCGCCTCTTGTCTCTGCAGGTGAAGAAGCGCTACGCGGTGAACTTCTGGCTCGACGGCTCCACCTCACCGCGACAAAGGCTCTTCGCCATCCCGGCGGACACCATCGCCCTGGACGGCTCCCGCCGGCTCGCCATTCCCGAGCTCCTCATGATGCGCTCAGAGCGCATCGCCATCACCGGTTCCAACGGCCTGGGCAAGAGTACGCTCATCCGGCATATCCTGCATCGACTCAGCGTTCCCGACGAGCATCTCGTTTACGTGCCGCAGGAGATCGACCTAGCGCGGACACGCGACATCATGGCGGCGGTGCAGCGACTCTCCCATGAACAGCTCGGAGTAGTGATGACGGTGGTCAGTGCCCTTGGCTCACGTCCCGAGCGCTTGCTGCGAAATCTCGATGCCAGTCCGGGGGAGCTGCGCAAAGTTCTGCTGGCGTTGGGGGTGATTCGTCGACCACACTTGATTATCATGGACGAGCCGACAAATCACCTCGACCTGCCGGCCATCGAGTCCCTTGAGGATGCATTGCGTAATTGCCCCTGCGGGCTGTTGCTGGTAAGCCATGACCTGCTTTTTCTCTCGCGAATTGCCGACACGCGCTGGCACTTGCAGCAGGAAGGCGCGACGGTGACTTTGTCGGCAAATGAGAAATTTTGAATCTGCCCTGGTCAGAATGTGGGATTCAGCATGGACCACTTGGATGGGACCACTTGGATGAATTCGAGCCACCGTCCGAGGATCTGGAGGACGACGAGGTCGCCGTCAGCCGGGCGTTCAAGCGGCTGAAGGATGGGGCTCTCAACTTGCCCCCGTTCGAACAGCGCAAACTCTTTCAGCGCGCCTGCGCAGCCAGATCTTCCCCACCGGCGACGAAGCGCAGCGGCGGCCCGTTCGCCTCGCTGGCCGAAGATCCGAGGCATCTGTTGGGCAAAGTGATCCCAATACCAGACTCACGTTTACCAATTCAAATCAAGAAAGGATGGTAAAAATATGCTTCAGAAGAAAATGATCGAGAGATTTCGAGAAGCTTACATGATGATGCACGAGTAGTCGCAGCTTTGATGTTCGGTTCATTTGCTATCGGAGAGGGCGACGCGTTCTCAGACATCGAGTTCGCGGTATTCATACAGGATGATTCATTCGAGGACTTCGAGCAGCGTTCGTGGCTTAATGCAGTCAGTCCGGTTGCTGCTTACTTAATGGACGATTTCGGCCATCACACAGCACTTTTTGAAAATGGGATTCGTGGTGAATTCCACTTCATGCGCAAAACTGACATTCCAATAATTTCCACCTGGCAAGGCTATGGGTGGTTTCCCTCGCTTGATGCGTACGGTTCGCTCTCTGACAGCAACACTGAGTCGCGAGTGGGACGCCTGAAGTGGCCTGAAAAGGACCGAAGTTCAAGAAAAAGGAACGAGAAATCGGGGCATCGCTTTCCTGAGGCTTTTTTGCGTTTACTTTCCGTGGGCACGGATGTCACTGATGTTTTGCCCCACAGAGGCGTTACTTCATCGAGGGGATGGCGCTGCTCTCGGGCTCACCGAAGACTTTCGGCGTGAACTTGACGTACCAGGCGGCCGACTGCACCTGAATGATGTATGCCAGGGAGATGACGAGGGCGGCGTCGGTGCCGGCCGGCCCGAAGGCGTTGATCGACACCGCCAGGGCGATGGAGAGATTGCGCATGACGGTGCCGTAGACCAGGGCGATGGCGTCTGCGCGGGGGAGAAATGCCTTGCCCACCACGGTGCTCAAAAGGTAGTTGAAGGCATACAGAAGGAGCAGAGGGGCGAAGATGAGGAGTAACTGGTCGGGGCGGGCGGCGATCGCCTCGGCCTTCAGCGCAATGGCGATGAAGACGATGCCGAGCACCCCGAGTGTGGAGAGGCCGGGGAAGCGCGGTGCCAGCCGCTTCTGGAAATCGTCCTGCCCGTAGCGCCGCACAAGGGTGCGCTGGGTGAGATAGCCGGCGGCCATGGGGAGAAAGACGATCAGGACGATCTGCCCGAAGATCCCCAGGAGATCGACCTCTACGTTGGCGCCCATCAGCGCCTGGACATAGAAGGGGATGGCGAGGGAGCCGAGGACGAGCCCGACGACCGTCATCTTCACCGCCGCCGCGAGGTTCCCTTTGGCAAAACCGGTCCAGGAGATCGTCATGCCGCTGGTCGGGACGAGCGCCGCCAGAAGGAGCCCGAGCGCCAGGTAGGGGCGGTCGACAAAGAAAATCTTACCAATGGCAAAAGCGACAAAAGGGATGATGGCGAAATTGATCGCCTGCGTCAGGATCTGCGCTTTGACGTCCCCCCCGGCGAGCACCTGGCGGATCTTCAGCGTCACCATCATCGGGTAGACCATGAGGAAGGTGAAGGGGAGGATCAGCTTCTTCATGAAGGACGCCTCCACCGCCAGTCCGGCGGCGAACCCGCACACCATCATGGCCGGGATGGCCAGCACCAGGTTCCGGTTCAGGTTCGAAAGCACCTTCCACATACGACCAACTCCCAATACGCCCACAGTGCCCCTGAAGACGTGCCTCGTCGATCTATCTGCGATCATCTTCCGTTGAGGAGCGCAGCAAAAGGATCTGACCACAATGGCATCGACGATCGATCGTCTTTTTTTGATCACAAGCACAATGTAACCAACTATATTCAAAAATCAATATGTTTTCCCGTATACTCTAAGGGAGATATTGGGCGGCGGAAGATGTGCCCGTTTGGGAGAAGCGGCATAATGAACGGGAGAAGCACAAAAATCGCATTTGTGGCGGTGATCGGAGCCCTGATCGCCGCGTTCTTTGTCTTCGACTTTGATCAGTATCTCACCCTCGACTACCTCAAGGCGCGCCAGCTCGAATTCCAGGAGTTCTACGCGCACAACCGGGGGCTTGCCCTCGGCGGCTATTTTCTCGTCTACGTCGTCGTCACCGCTCTGTCTCTGCCCGGCGCCGCCGTCCTGACGTTGGCCGGCGGAGCGCTCTTCGGATTCCTGCCGGCCCTCGTCACGGCTTCCTTCGCGTCGACCATCGGCGCCACTCTCGCCTTTCTCATCAGCCGCTTCGCGCTGCGTGACTGGGTGCAGGAGCGCTTTGGGGATCGGCTCAGAGCGGTGAACGCTGGGATCGAAAAGGAGGGGGCCTTCTACCTTTTCACCCTGCGCCTCGTCCCGCTCTTCCCCTTCTGGGTCATCAATCTCGTCATGGGGCTCTCCCCCATGCGCACCCTGACCTTCTTCTGGGTCAGCCAGCTCGGGATGCTCCCGGGGACGGCAGTCTACATCAACGCCGGCACTCAGCTCGGCCTCATCGAGAGAGTCGGCGATATCCTTTCTCCGGAGCTGATCCTCTCCTTCGCGCTGCTGGGGGTCTTCCCCCTGCTCGCCCGCAAAGGAGTCGACTTCATGAAGTCGCGCCGCGTCTTCAAGAATTTCGAGAAGCCGAGAAAGTTCGACTACAACCTGGTGGTCATCGGCGCCGGTTCGGCGGGGCTTGTGACCTCCTACGTCGCCGCGACGGTCAAGGCGAAGGTGGCCCTCATCGAGAAGAACAGGATGGGAGGCGACTGCCTGAACACCGGCTGCGTGCCGAGCAAGGCCCTCATCCGCTCGGCGCGCATGCTCTCGTACTTTCGCCGTGCCGAAGAGTTCGGCATCCGCCGCATGGAGAGCGAGGTCGATTTCGCCGACGTCATGGAGCGGGTCCAGCGCATCATCCGCAAAATCGAGCCCCACGACTCGGTGGAGCGCTACACCTCTTTGGGGG
>JBJHBH010000103.1:0-10280 GCA_050485365.1 Desulfuromonadales bacterium
CCACCACCGCGGCCATGGACGGCAAAAAGCGTCCCTTGCCATGGGAGTTGTGACCCCATACTGAACAGTTTACGGTTTCAACAACCGAGCAGGAGAGAAGCAATGAAAATACTCGTCATCGGCGGCGGAGGGCGCGAGCACGCCCTGGTTTGGAAGATCGCCCAGTCCCCCCTGGTTGAGAAGATCTACTGCGCGCCGGGCAACCCCGGTATCGCCGAACTGGCCGAGTGCGTCGACATCCCCGTCGACGATCTCGACGAGCTCCTTCGCTTCGCCCTGGAGAAGGGGATCGGCCTCACCGTCGTCGGTCCCGAGCTCCCCCTGACCCTCGGCGTCGTCGACCGCTTCGAGGAGGCGGGGCTGTGGATTTTCGGCGCCGACCGCGCGGCGGCGCGCATCGAGGGGAGCAAGTCGTTCTCCAAGGATCTCATGGCCAAGTACGGCGTCCCCACGGCGGCCTACGGCACGTTCACCGAGTACGAGCCCGCCGTGGAGTTCATCCGCCGCAACGGCGCCCCCATCGTCGTGAAGGCCGACGGTCTGGCCGCCGGCAAGGGGGTGGTGGTCGCCCGCACGGAGGAGGAGGCGATCGCCGCGGTCGACTCGTGCCTGAAGGACGATGCCTTCGGCGAGGCCGGGCGCACCGTCGTCATCGAGGAGTTCCTCGAAGGGGAGGAGGCCTCCTTTCTCGCCTTCACCGACGGCGAGCGCGTCCTTCCCCTCGCGTCGGCGCAGGACCACAAGCCGGTCTTCGACGGCGATCAGGGGCCCAATACCGGCGGCATGGGAGCCTACTCCCCCGCCCCGGTGGTGACGGCCGCCCTCCACGATCGGATCGTGAAGGAGGTGCTGCGCCCGACCATCGAGGGGATGGCCAAGGAAGGGTGCCCCTTCAAGGGGATTCTGTACGCGGGGCTGATGATCAAAGGGGACGAGATCAAGGTCCTCGAATACAACGCCCGCTTCGGCGACCCCGAGGCGCAGCCGCTGCTGATGCGCCTGAAGTCCGACATCGTGCCGGTTCTGTACGCCTGCGCCCGGGGGAACCTTTCGGGGGTCACCCTGGAGTGGCACGACAAAGCGGCCGTCTGCGTCGTCATGGCGTCGGAGGGGTACCCCGGACCCTTCGAGAAGGGGCGCCCCATCCGCGGTCTGGACGCAGCCGCGTCGATGCAGGACGTCGTCGTCTTTCATGCCGGCACCGCCGCAAAGGACGGAGAGATCGTCAACAGCGGCGGGCGGGTTCTCGGCGTGACGGCTCTGGGCGACACCGTCGCCGCCGCCATCGACCGGGCTTACCAGGGGGTGGCGGCGGTCACCTGGAAGGGTGCGCATTGCCGCACCGATATCGGGCGCAAAGCCCTGAATCGGTAGTGCGCACCTGCGCACCCGGCCGCGCTTGCCTGGGTGAAAATTCTTGAAAAGCCGCGAATTTACGTCGTTTTAATTCTTGGTGAACATTAATTTCATGTCCGATTCCGGGGTGAATTCCCTTGACAGGGAATTCACCCTTGTATTAGCTTTTGGTCCGGATAACCATGGAATGAACTATAGTTTCGCTACTTTCCGCAGGTTCCGGCGCACCACCCACCGCCGGTCGATCTTTTGTTTTACGGCACATCCCGTCTTGAGGTGACAGAAAACGCATGGCAGTCGCCCCCTCTCTCGTTCACTTGCAGACAAGACCGGCCGTCCCCCCACTAGGAGAAAAGATTTGAGCGCGCAAAAACGTACGTTCGCAGAAGCCACATGGGATTTTTTCTGCTCCCTGAAACTCACGATCGCTCTGCTCATCCTTTTGGCGATCACCTCGATCATCGGGACCGTCATCGTGCAGGGGCGAACGCCGGAGCAGTACCTTCAGGTGTACAGCGAGAGGACCTACCAGCTTTTCGAAGCCCTGAACTTCTTCGACATGTACAACTCGTGGTGGTTCCTGTCGCTTCTGGGGCTGTTCGCCATCAACCTCATCGCCTGCTCGATCAAGCGCTTTCCCCGCGTGTGGAAGACGGTCTACGAGCCTGTCCTGGTGCCCAACGACGCGCTGTACAAGACCTTCTCGAATCTCGAAGAGGTGGTGGTTTCCGACTCCCGTGAGAAGGTGCGCGACAAGGCCGTCGCCTTTTTTTCCTCCAAGTTCTCCACCCCCGTGGTGACGCAGGAGGGGGACAAGATCCACCTCTTCGCCGAGAAGGGGGGGTATTCGCGCTTCGGCGTTTATGTGACCCATCTTTCGATCCTGATCATCCTCGCAGGGGCGATGGTCGGCTCGATCTTCGGCTTCAAGGCCTACGTCAACATCGTTGAGGGACAGGAGACGAGCGTGGTCTGGCCGCGAAGCGGCGGTGCGGACATCGACCTCGGCTTCACGGTGCGTGCCGACAAGTTCACCGTCGAGTTCTACGAAGGGACGAGCCGTCCCAGACTCTACGAGACCCTCGTCACCGTCATCGACAACGGCGAGAAGGTCAAGGAGGGGCGCTCGGTCATCGTCAATGATCCCCTCAAATATAAAGGGATCGTCTTCTACCAGTCGAGCTACGGCCCCGCGGGCGACCCGACCTTCTCCTTCACTATCCGCAACCGCGCCACCGACGAGGTGGCCGAGGTGACGGTGCGCGCCGGACAGCGCGTTCCCCTCCCCGGCGGAGGGACGTTCCGAGTGGCCGACTTCACCCCGAACTATCAGGCGTTCGGTCCCGCCGCCCGCGTGGAGGTCTTCCCAGCTGAAGGGGGGCGTCCCCGCTCCTTCGTGGTTCTGCAGGCTTTCCCCGATTTCGACATGCAGCGCGGCGGCGAGCATATCTTCAGCATGACCAACTTCGGCCAGCGCTACTTCACCGGGCTGCAGGTCGCCAAGGACCCCGGCGTGTGGCTCGTGTGGCTCGGCTGCTTCCTGCTCGTCGCCGGCTCGATCATCGCCTTCTGTCTGTCGCATCGCCGCATCTGGGTCACCATCCAACCCGTCGGGCAGCAGACCGGCGTCAAGTTCGGCGGGAGCGCGCACCGCAATCAGGCCGCCTTCTCCATGTTCTTCGACGACCTCAAAAAAGGTTTCAAGGACGAACTGAAGGGCTAAGAATGTCAGCGCCGCTGCGGAAGGTTCCACAGCGGCTGTCCATATCGTCACCCACTCCTTCCGGGAGGTTCGCATGCCAGGCCAGGATCTTTTCAGCACCCAGATTTTCAACTACACGACCATCGCGTATTTCGTCTCCATGTTCCTGTTCATCGCCTTCATCGCCACGCGAAGCAAGGCGGTAGGGCTGACCGCCACCGTCATCGCCTGGATCGGCCTCGGGCTCAACACCCTGGGGATCTACCTGCGCTACGCGGAATCCGCGGCGATGGGGTTTCGGCAGGCCCCCCTCAGCAACCTCTATGAGTCGGTCGTCTTCTTCGGCTGGTCCATCCTGCTCGTCTATCTTCTGTTCGACCTGAAGTACAAGCAGCGCGCCGTCGGGGCCTTCGTCATGCCGATTCCCTTCATCTTCATGACCTGGGCTCAGCTGCGGCTCAACGACGCCATCGCTCCGCTGGTGCCGGCGCTGCAGAGCAACTGGCTGACCTATCACGTCGTCACCTGCTTCATCGGGTACGCGGCCTTCGCCGTCGCCTTCGGCGCCTCGATCATGTATCTCATCAAGGTGAACAAGGAAGGGGGCGGGGGCTCGGGCAACTCCCCTGCCGGCGGCATCCTCGCCATGTTCCCCAGCACCCGAATCCTCGACGACATCAACTACAAGGCGGTCATGATCGGATTCCCGATGCTGACCCTGGGGATCGTCACCGGGGCGATCTGGGCCTACGACGCTTGGGGTACCTACTGGAGCTGGGACCCGAAGGAGACCTGGAGTCTCATCATTTGGTTCATCTACGCCGCCTTTCTGCATGCACGCTTCACCCGCGGCTGGGTCGGAAAGAAGGCGGCCTATCTGTCGATCATCGGCTTCGCCGCCACCATCTTCTGTTACCTCGGCGTCAACCTCCTTCTCTCCGGGCTCCACTCTTACGGCTCCTGAGAAGACGAGAAGGTCTTTTTTCAGGCCCGGTCCCTCCACGAGGGGCCGGGCCTTTTCTCTGGGACTCACCCATATGAATGAGCCCGAAAGGGAGCAACTGAAACCCGGCGAAACACTCGATGAGCTTCGAGGCGCGGGGCTGCGGATCATCCAGGCGAAGAAGGGATATCGCTTCTCTCTCGATCCCGTGCTCCTTTGCGCTTTTTCGCGCCTTCATGCGCAGGAGTCCGCCGTCGACCTGGGGGCCGGCTGCGGGGTGGTGTCCTTGCTCATGGCGCGGCGAAGCCCGTCGGGGCGGATCGTCGGCGTCGAACGCCAGGGCGAGTTGGCCGAGCGCGCGCGGCGAAGCGTGCATCTGAACGCGCTGGCCGACCGCGTCCGGATCGTCGAAGGCGATCTTCGCCGCATCGCAGACCTTTTGCCGAGGGACACCTTCGACGTCGTTCTGACCAACCCGCCCTTTCGGGCCGTTGGAACGGGGCGACAGGCGGCGCTCGGCGAACGCGCCGCGGCGCGTCACGAGCTGGCCGGCGGCATCGAGGAATTTCTCAGGGCGTCGCACGTTTTGCTGAAGGAGAAAGGGCGGATCTATCTCATCTTTCTGGCCGAGCGCTTGGCCGAGCTCCTCGAGGCGATGCGTCGCCATGGGCTGGAGCCCAAGCGCCTTCGCTGCGTTCATGCCAGAAGCGGTGCCGAGGCGAGGATGGTGCTGGTGGAGGGGAGAAAAGGGGGGAGTCCGGGGATGGCTGTCGAGCCGCCCCTGTACGTCTACGAGGGGGAGGGATATTCGCCCGAAGTGGCGGCGATCTATGGCGCTCAGGCGCGCGGGATTGAAGGATTTTAGCCTCTGCGTCTCTTGTCGAGGCGGGCCTGGCGGGTGAAGAGGGCGCGCAGGCGGGCTTGCAACTCGGGGTCTGCAATGCCGGCGACGGCCGCCTCGACGGCGCTCTTCTCCTCCTCGTTCAAGGGGGGCAAGGGAGGCGGCGGGGCGGCGGGGGGCGGGGCAGGGTCGATGCGGCCGCGGCGCAGGTAGAGATCGCGGATCGTCTCGCGGCCGAGGCGCTGCGCCAGGCGCGCCAGGATCTGAGGCTTCATCAGCTGCAGCTGCTGCATCCAGACCGGCTGGTCGACGCGCACCTCCAGCACCCCCTCGCGCAGTCGGAGCGGACGGGCGCGCGCGGCGATCTGGGGACCGACGACCTGGTCCCACACCTGCCAGGCGCGGTAGTCCTCCATGCGCTCGGCCATGCCGCGCTGCTGCAGCAGCTGTGCGACGAGCGCCGCCGCCGCCGCGGGCTTTTTCATCCCCGGGCGCTTGGTGCTCACGTCTTCCACATTTTCCACAGACGCCCCCCGATGAGCTGCCCGACCACGGCGAAGGCGATGGTCAGGGGGATGATCTGCCACCCGAAGCCGTAGCTTATCCGAAGAAGGATCACCACGGGGATGGAGAGGTGGATGTAGATGAACCAGCGTACCGAGTAGCGCTCCGATCCCTCGCGCAGATAGCCGAGGGGGAGGTTGAGCAAAAAGGCGATGAGCAGCACGTTTGAAAGCTGAATCGCCTGGGCTATATTCAAAGCGGAGGTCCTTTCATCGCGCATCCGGGTTGCAGAACAAGAGATCAGTTTAGCTTCGCCCTCCTTGGCCTGTCAATCGCGCAGATGCTTGCCGATCGGGGAAAATCGTGGCATGATCGCACTTTTCGACGCGCCCGGCGCGATGCACGGTTCGGCGGAGCGCAGGATAGGAGGCACGTGGTCAGAGAAGACGATCTGGTGGCGATTTTTCACTCGATTCACCGGGTGATGAAAGCCGAGACGCTCCTGAAGTCGGCCGGGGCCGACATCCTTCTCATTCCGGTGCCCCGCCAGCTGAGCGCCGACTGCGGTCTGGCCATTCGGTTCGCGCCGCAGGAGGCGCAGCGCGTGGCGCGGATTCTCGGGGAGTCGGAGCTGTTGCCCTCGGAAATTTATCGCCGTGTGGGCGAAGGTTACAGCCGTCTCCGGGACGAGGATCTCCCCGGCTTTTCCCTTGACAAGGCATGAGGCGTTCACTATAGTGCCAGTTTCGCTATCGCTGGCTGGAAGGCTCCATGTTCGACAACCTCACCGAAAAGTTCGAGTCCGTCTTCAAGAAGTTGCGCGGACACGGGCGGCTGACCGAGGACAATATCCAGGAGGCGCTCCGTGAGGTGCGTCTGGTTCTTCTGGAGGCCGACGTCAACTTCCGCGTCGTCAAGGACTTTGTCGCGGCCGTGCGCGAGCGCGCCGTCGGACAGGAGGTGCTCAAGAGCCTGACGCCTGCGCAGCAGGTGATCAAGATCGTGCGCGAAGAGCTCGGGCGCCTGATGGGCGAGGGGGTCGACAACGATCTCGACCTCGCCGCCCGCCCCCCCGTCGCCCTCATGCTCTGCGGCCTGCAGGGGGCGGGAAAGACGACGACCTGCGGCAAGCTCGCGCTTCGTCTTCGCAAGGAAAAACGCAATCCGCTCCTCGTCCCCGCGGACGTCTACCGTCCCGCCGCCATCGAGCAGCTCAAGACCGTCGGACGCCAGATCGGGATGGCGGTCTACGATTCGAAGGCCGGGCAGAACCCCGTAGATATCTGCCGGGAGGCCCGGCGCTACGCCGAGCTCAACGGCTTCGACACCATCATCCTCGATACGGCGGGGCGTCTGCATGTCGACGCCGAGCTGATGGACGAGTTGGTGCGCATCAAGGCGGAGGTTTCGCCCAAGGAAATCCTTCTGGTCGCCGACGCCATGACGGGGCAGGACGCCGTCAACGTCGCCGAGAGCTTCAACGCCCAGCTCGATCTGACCGGGGTCGTCCTGACCAAGCTCGACGGCGACGCCCGCGGCGGGGCCGCCCTGTCGATCCGCGCCGTCACCGGCAAGCCGATCAAGCTCGTCGGTATGGGCGAGAAGCTCGACGCCCTTGAGCCGTTTCATCCCGACCGCATGGCGCAGCGCATCCTCGGCATGGGGGACGTGCTCACCCTCATCGAGAAGGCGCAGCAGAGCGTCGACAAGGATGAGGCCGCAGCCATGGAGAAGCGCCTCCGCAAGGAGGGCTTTACTCTGGAGAATTTCCGGGATCAGTTGCAGTCGATCAAGAAGATGGGATCGATGGAGTCGATCCTCAAGCTCATTCCCGGCGCGGGCAAGGCCCTGAAACAGATGGAAGGGGCCGCCCTCCCCGACAAGGAGCTGAAGAAGATCGAGGCGATCATCAACTCCATGACCCCTCAGGAGAGGCGCGATCACCGCCTCATCAAGGGGTCGCGGCGCCTGCGCATCGCCCGCGGCAGCGGCACCACTGTGCAGGACGTCAATCAGCTGATCAAGCGCTTCACCGAGGCGCAGAAGATGATGAAGAAGATGCAGCAGCTCGGCCCCAAGGGGCTCAAGGGGCTGCTCGGGCGAGGCGGGGGGCTTCCGTTCTAGCGCCCGTTTGTTTCGAGACCCACGTCGTAGCGACGTTTCACACCGATCCAGTCACACCAGGAGGAAGAACCTAATGTCCGTGAAGATCCGGCTCGCCCGTGGCGGCGCCAAAAAGAAGCCTTTCTACCAGATCGTTGTTGCCGACGAGCGCTCCCCCCGCGACGGCCGGTTCATCGCCAACCTCGGGCAGTACGATCCCAAGCAGGATCCCCCCATGGTCGATCTCAAGGAAGAGCTTGCTCTCGAATGGCTCAACAAGGGGGCGCAGCCGACCGAGACGGTGCAGCAGCTCCTGCGTAAAAAGGGCGTCTGGGCGAAGTTCAAGCAGTCCGCCGGAAAGTAGTCGTTTCGGCAGACGCCTGGGCATGTCGGCACAGCAGGAAGAATACCTTCGCTTCGGCGTGGCGACGGGGGTGCACGGGTTGCGCGGCGACCTGAAGGTCCGCCCCGTCACGGCCAATTCCACGGCCCTTCAGGACGCCGAGAGCATCCTGCTTCGTCGCCCCGACGGTATCGTCGAGGAGCATGTCCCCCTGCGGGTGACCCCTCACAAGGGTGCGCTTCTGGTGCGCCTTCGAGGGCTTGAGAGCCTGGAGGCCGTCGAGGCGCTGGTCGGCTGCGATGTGCTGATGCGCTTCGCCGATCTTTCCGAGCTCGACGAGGACGAGTACTACTGGTTCGAGCTGGAGGGGATGAGCGTCGTCGACGTCTCGCGCGGTGAGCTGGGACGCCTCGAGGATCTCATCGCCACCGCCGGCGGCGACGTCTACGTCGTTCGGGGACGCTTCGGCGAGGTGCTCATTCCCGCCGTCGACGAATTCGTCAAGGAGATCGACACGGATGCGGAGCGGATGACGGTCGAGCTCCCCGACGGCCTCATCCCGGAAGCGGAATGATCTTTGATATCGTCACCCTCTTTCCAGCCATGTTCGCCTCCCCCTTTGCCGACAGCATCCTCGGCAAGGCGGCCGAACGGGGGTTGATCCGGGTTCGCGCCCACAACCTGCGCGACTGGGCCGAAGGCAGGCACAAGGTCACCGACGACGCCCCGTACGGCGGCGGCGAAGGGATGGTGATGAAGCCCGAACCGGTGGCGCGCGCCATCGGCGATCTGCGTGGCGGCGAACCCGCTGCGAAGGTCCTATTGATGACCCCGCAGGGGCGCACCTTCCGTCAGGCGGACGCTGCGCTTCTGGCCCGCGAGGAACGCCTCGTCTTCGTGTGCGGCCGTTACGAGGGGTTCGACGAACGCATCCGCCCGCTGGTCGATGCGGAGTATTCGCTCGGCGATTTCGTCCTCACCGGGGGGGAATTGGCGGCGATGGTGATGATCGACGCCGTCGCTCGGCTGCGCCCCGGCGTCCTCGGCAATACCGGCAGCGCCGAAAGCGACTCCTTTTCGGACGGGCTCCTGGAGCATCCCCACTATACCCGGCCGGTCGACTTCGAGGGGGCGCGGGTCCCCGATGTTCTGCTGTCGGGCAACCATGCCGAGATCGCCCGCTGGCGCCGCCGCGAGCAGCTGCGCCGCACTCTGGAGCGCCGCCCCGAGCTTCTGGAGCGGGCAGCTCTGAGCGAGGCGGACCTGCGGGTGCTCACCGAGCTGAAGGCCGCCCGGGGGGAGCAGCGCTGATGCGACGCCCCGCGGCCCTGGCGCTTGTGCACCACCCGGTTCTCGACCGGCAGGGGGACCTCGTCACCTCGGCGGTCACCAATCTCGACCTGCACGACATCGCGCGGGTTGCGAAGACGTACGGATTTCACCGCTTCTACGTCGTCACCCCCGCGCAGGAGCAGCGCCGCATTATCGAGCGCATCGTCGGGCACTGGACGGAGGGCTACGGCGCCGGCTACAACCCGCATCGCGGCGAGGCGCTGGGGCTGGTCGAGACGGTCGCCACCCTCGATGAGGCCATCGACGCGATGCGCGCCTCGACGGGGGAGGAGCCGCTGCCGGTTCTGACCGGCGCCTCGCGCCGCGGGATCTCGTACGATAGGTGCCGCGCTCTCGCGGGGGAGAATTCGCTGCTGCTGGTGCTTGGCACCGGCTGGGGGCTTGATCCGCTCCTTTTCGAACGGGGGTGGCCCGTCCTCTCGGCGATTCGGGGGACGGGACGATACAATCATCTTTCAGTGCGCTCCGCGGCGTCCATCATCGCGGACCGACTTTTCGGGCATGAAGAATCCGACGATCCGGCACAGGCGCCGGACGTCTGAAACGAACCAGATACCAAGCTGATCGCGATATCGGTATAGAGGAGGAAGAAGATGAACATCATCGATCGTCTGGAAATGGAGCAGATCAAAAAGAACATCCCCCCCTTCAAGGCGGGCGATACCCTGAAAGTCCATGTGAAGATCGTCGAGGGCGACAAGCAGCGCATCCAGGTCTTCCAGGGGGTCTGCATCAAGCGCAACAACCGCGGCATCGGCTCGACCTTCACCGTCCGGAAGATCTCCGGCGGCATCGGCGTCGAGCGTATCTTCTCCCTCCATTCGCCGGCGGTGGAGAAGATCGAAGTCGTCATGGTCGGCCGCGTGCGCCGCGCCAAGCTCTATTACCTGCGCAACCTGCAGGGCAAGGCCGCCCGCATCCGCGAGAAGCGCTACGCCTGATCGCCGCAAGCCGACGCAAAAAGGCCCCGGGACCCCGGGGCCTTTTTGCGGGGCGGGGGGGGTGCTGGGCCGGGGGGGGGGGGCACCGGTTGGGCGGGGGGGTGGTGGCGGCGATGCTGGGGGGGTTGCTGGTGGTGGTGGGGCTCGCGGCGGTGGCCCGAGTGGGCCGCCCACGCCCGGTGGCCGTACCGGAG
>JBJHBH010000104.1:0-10262 GCA_050485365.1 Desulfuromonadales bacterium
GATGACGCCCGACCTCGTGTCGCGATTCGCCCCCGCCCTGAACGCCGAAGGGGCATCCGCTGCTCGGATGCCCCTTCGGCGTTTTCATGTTCGTCGCCCCGTCACACCGGGGCGCACACCACGACGATCCCCGACTCGGTAACGGTATAGCCGCGGCGGCGATCCTCGTCGTGATCGTAGCCGATAACGGTGCCGTCGGGGATGACCGTGTTCTTGTCGATGATCGCCTTGCGGATCTTCGCGTGCCTGCCCACGTTCACGTTTTCGAAGAGGATCGAATCCTCCACCAGCGAGTAGCTGTTGATCCGGCAGCGCGGTCCGATGATGCTGCGCCGCACGGTGCCGCCGCTGGTGATGCATCCGGCGCAGACGTACGAGTCGAGGTTCACGCCGCGGCGCTCGTCTTCGTCGAAGATCGTCTTGGCCGGGGGGAGGTTCCCCTGGTTGGTGAGGATCGGCCACTTGTAGTTGTACAGGTTGAGCTGCGGAGAGGCGTTGATCAGATCCATGTTGGCCTCATAGTACGAGTCGATCGTCCCCACGTCGCGCCAGTAGCCTCTCTCCTCCTGCTTCATCCCCGGGATCAGATTGTCGTTGAAGTTGTAGGCGAAGACCCGGTCTTTTTGCTGGAGCATCATCGGGATCACGTGCTTGCCGAAGTCGAGGTCCTCGTGATGCTTCTTCCCCTCGAGCAAAACGTCGATGAGCTTCTTTGTGGAGAAGACGTAGTTCCCCATAGAGGCGAAGCAGGTCTCCCGCTCGGGGATGCGCTCGGGGTTCTGCGGCTTTTCCGTGAAGGCGGTGACGCGGAAATCCTCATCGACCGACAGGACGCCGAAGCGCGTCGCCTCCTCGGGCGGCACCTCCAGGGCGGCCAGCGTCATGTCGGCCCGGCTCCTGCGGTGAAATTCGATCATCTGTCCGATGTCCATGCGATAGATGTGATCGCCGCCGAAGATCGCCACATAGTCGGCGTCCGAGTGCTCGACGAAGCGCAGATACTGCAGGATGGCGTCGGCGGTCCCCTTGAACCACTCCTCGCGCTCGCTTCGGGTCTCGGGCGAGATGGCGACGAAGAACTCGCCGAGCCCCGTCCACTTCCCCCACGACTCGCGGATGTGCTTGTTCAGCGAATAGGCCCGGTACTGGGTGAGAATGTAGACCCTCTTGATCCCCGAGTTGAACAGGTTGCTCAAGACGAAGTCGATGATCTTGTACTTGCCGCCGAAGGCGACGCTCGGCTTGGGCCTGCGCAAGGTGAGAGGGCTCAGCCGATCTCCCTTCCCCCCCGCCAGAACCATCGCAATGGTGTTTCTCTCCGCGTTTCCCGTTCCGAACATGACTGAATCCTCCTGCGTGGCGCCGTTAGATGGTGACCGCTCTCTCACTTGCGGGCCGATCAGGGATCGGGTGCGTACCATTCTACCGGCTGGAAAGCGATTTAACTAGCTGAAATTCGAGGCGCCGAACAACGATTCCCAGCCGTCAGAAAGGTCTACCGTCCCCCTTCGAAGGTCGCATGGAGACGCGATGATCTGATTTCTAAAACTTTAGTTTAACACAACATTTCCTTCGGAAATCGTCCTTGACACAAACGTGAGAGCCCGTTATAGTTTGGCCAATTAGTGTAAAACGGTGTAAAACCCACCCATCGAGTGCCATGTGAACTTCACCGGCGAATATCACAACACCATCGATCCCAAGGGGCGCGCGAGCATTCCCGCCCGCTTCCGGGAGATGCTCGCGCAGCAGGGCGAGGAGCGTCTCGTTGTGACGAAGAATACGGACGGGGGGCTGACCGCCTATCCGCAGGCGCTGTGGCAGCAGGTGCTGGAGAATGTTCGCAAGAGCCCCAACGGCGAGCTCAAAAAGGCGATGACGCGCCACATGATCAGCCCGGCCGAGGAGTGCGGCTTCGACAAGCAGGGGCGCATTCAGATCCCCCAGGCTCTGCGCACCCACGCGGGGCTGGAGAAGGACATTGTCGTGGTGGGGCTGTTCGAGAAGATCGAGATCTACAGCCAGGCCACCTTCGCCGAGGTGACGCTGAAGTCGGCCGAGCTCCTCCAGGCCGATCCGCAAGCGGTTGCGGATATGGGGTTCTGACCCTTGGGCGGCGCCGAGTTCAGTCACCAGTCGGTTCTGGCGCACGAAGCCCTCGATCTTCTGGCGCCCCGCGCAAGCGGCATCTATCTCGACGGGACGGTGGGGGGCGCAGGGCACGCCCGCCTCATTCTGGAGGCGGCGCCGGGCTCAAGACTCATCGGGCTCGACCGCGACCCCGCGGCGCTGGCGCGGGCCGCCGAGGTGCTCGCACCCTTCGGGGCGCGGGCCGTGCTGCGCCACCGCAACTTTTCCGAGGCGGCCGAGGTCCTCGCGGAGCTGGGGATCGGCGGCCTCGACGGGATGCTCCTCGATCTCGGCGTCTCCTCCCATCAGCTCGACACCGCCCAGAGGGGATTTTCGTTTCGCGCCGACGCCCCGCTGGACATGCGCATGGACACCACCGAGGCGCTCACCGCCGCCGAGGTGGTCAACACCGCGCAGGCCGAGGAGCTGGCCCGCATCTTTCGCGAATACGGCGAGGAGCGCTGGGCGGGGCGCATCGCTCGGCGCATCGTCAAGCAGCGCGCAGAGCGCCCCATCGCCTCGACGGCGCAACTGGCCGAGCTGGTGCGCGACGCCGTCCCAAAAGGGCACGTTCCGTCGCGCATCCACCCGGCGACCCGGGTCTTTCAGGCGCTGCGCATCCATGTGAACCGCGAGCTGGAGCACGTCAAGGTCGGCGTCAAGGGCGCCATCAACCTGCTCAACCCCGGCGGCCGGCTGGCGGTGATCAGCTTCCATTCTCTGGAAGACCGCATCGTCAAACGGATTTTCCAGGAAGAGTCGCAAGGGTGCATCTGCCCGCCGCGGCTCCCCATGTGCGCCTGCGGTCACACGCCGCGGGTCGAGCTGTTGACGCGAAAGGGGATTCGGGCCGCCGATGCCGAGGTCGAAGCGAACCCCCGGGCGCGAAGCGCCGTGCTGAGAGGCGTTCTGCGCCGAGAATAGAATTTTCATCCCCCAAAGACATTTTTCAGGAGGGCTCATGTCGAACGCCGCCGTCACCCGCACCTTTCCGAAAATTCAAGGCGTCTCCTTCGGCAGGCCCCGCCTCTTTCCCCTATTCGTCTTCATCGCCATTCTGCTCTTCCTCTCGCTGTTCGTCGTGTGGTCGCGCCTGCAGGTCGTTCATCTCGAGTACGAGATTTCGAGCCTGGAGAGTCGCGTGCGCGAGGCGACGCAGGATGTGCAGCGACTGCGCCTTGAGGCGGCGAGCCTTCGCAGCCCGGCGCGCATCGAGCAGGTGGCCCAGAGTCGCATCGGGCTTCGGCTGCCGACCCCCGACCAGGTGATCCCCGTCGAGAGATGAGTCGATCCGAGAAGTGGGTCCGCATCCGCATCCGCCTGATCGGTCTTTGTTTCATAGTCGCCTTCGTGCTGATTGCGGCCAGGGCGTTTGAGCTTCAGGTCCTCTCGCACAAGGAGCTGGAGGCGCGGGCCGAGAGACAGCGCCAGCGCATCATCCCTCTGACGCCGCAGCGCGGGACGATCTTCGATCGCAACGGCGAGGAGGTCGCCGTGAGCGTCGAGGTCGATTCGATCTTCGTCGACCCGACCCGCGTGAGCGACCCGCCCCGGGTGGCGCGGGCGCTGGCGGCGGCGCTGTCGCTCCCCTACGCCGAGGTGCTCGCGAAGGTCGAGTCGCCCAGAAGCTTCGCCTGGATCAAGCGACAGGTGTCGCTGCGCGAGGCCGCGGCGGTGAGGGAGCTCGGGCTCGCCGGTGTCGGGTTCACCCGGGAGCACCGCCGCTTCTACCCCAACTCGGAGATCGGAGCCCAGGTGATCGGCTTCACCGGCCTCGACCCGGGGGGGCTCGAAGGGGTGGAGCTGCAGTACAACGCCGCCATCCTGGGAGAGGGTGGGTATCTGGTGACCGAGCGCGACGCCCTGGGCAGGGGGATGGGGGCGGGAAATCCGGTGCTCAAGGGGCGCAGCGGCAGCGATCTGTACCTCACCCTCGACAAGAACCTGCAGGACATCGCCCAGAAGGAGCTTGCCACGGGGGTGCGCGCGGCGAAGGCCCGGGCGGGGATGGTGGTGGTGCTCGATCCGAGCGACGGGGCCGTGCTCGCCATGGGGAGCTATCCGGACTTCAATCCGAACGCGATCCAGAATCATCGCCCCTATCAGTGGAGAAACCGCGCGATCTGTGACACCTTCGAGCCGGGCTCGACCTTCAAGCCGTTTCTCGTCGCCGCGGCCCTCAACGAAAAGGTGATCACCCCCAACGACGTCATCCACTGCGAGAACGGCACCATGCGCATCGGGGGGCGGACCATTCGCGACACCAGGCGTTTTGCCGAGCTCTCGGTGACCGAGATCCTCCAGGTGAGCTCCAACATCGGCGTCGCCAAAATCGGCCGCAAGCTGGAGCGCGAGCGGTATTACAACTATATTCAGGCGTTCGGCTTCGGTCGCGCCACAGGGATCAGGCTCCCGGGGGAAGTGGGGGGGGTGGTGCGCCGCCCCTCCCAGTGGTTCGACATCGACCTGGCGGCGATCTCCTTCGGGCAGGGGATCAGCGTCACGCCGCTGCAACTCGCCGTAGCCACCGCCGCCATCGCCAACGGAGGCTATCTCATGACCCCGTATGTGGTGCAGCGCGTCGTCGACGAATACGGTCAGACGACGACCTTCGAGCCGACGGTGGTTCGCCAGGTCGTCTCGGAGCAGGTCGCGCGGCAAGTGCGCGACATGATGATCGCCGCCACCGAGCAGGGCGGGACCGGGACCCTCGCCGCCGTGCCGGGCTTCCGCACGGCGGGCAAGACCGGCACCGCCCAGAAGGTCGATCCGGTGACCGGCGGCTACTCGGTCGACAAGCGCGTCGCCTCCTTCATCGGATTCATTCCGGCCGAAGATCCCCGCCTCGTCATCCTCGTCGTCATCGACGAGCCGACGGGTACGACGTACGGGGGCCGGGTGGCGGCGCCGGTCTTTTCGCGCATCGCATCGCAGGCTCTGCGCTATCTCGACGTGGCGCCGACCCACCCGATCCCCCAGAGGGAGATCCCGCCGGTGCCCGAGGTCGTCCCCTTGCCGGTGAACACCGTCGTGCAGGAGGCGCCTTCGGACGGCGTTCTGCGCATGCCCGATTTTACCGGCATGAGCTACCGTCAAGTGCTGCAGGCGATGGAGGCGAACGGCATCAACGTGAGGCTGGACGGCAGCGGCCGGGTCGTCGAGCAGAGCCCCCGGCCGGGGCAGGCGATCCAGTTCGGAACCGAGGTCTGGGTGCGCTTTGGATCTCCGACCTGAAATGCTTTGACTTTTTCCCGCAGGAAGAGGAAAATCACTGATTCTATGAAGCTTTCTCTCGTACTGAAAGACATCGTCGAGCCCCCCGCCGGCCAAGATCCTGAAATCAGCGGGGTGTTCTACGATTCGCGTCAGGTGAAGTCCGGAGGGCTCTTCTTCGCCCTGCGCGGAGAGAAGGTCGACGGCCACGAATTCGTCCCCCAGGCACTCGCCGCCGGGGCCGTGGCCGTGGTCAGCGAGCGCGACATCGCGCTCCCGAACGGCGTGGTCGGATGCGTTGTTCCCGACGGGCGTCGGGCGATGGCGCTGGCGGCCAACGCCTTCTACGGCGACCCCACCGCCGCGATGCTCGTCGTCGGCGTCACCGGCACCAACGGCAAGACGACCGTCACCTATCTGCTGGAGGCCGCCCTGCGCGCCGGGGGGCGTCGTCCGGCGGTGCTGGGGACGGTGAATTACCGCTTCGGCGACGTCGTGCTGCCCTCCGAGCACACGACCCCCGAGTCGGTCGATCTGCTGCGCATCATCGCCGAGTTCCGTGCCATGGGGGCCGACGCCCTCGTCATGGAGGTCTCCTCCCACGCGCTGGCTCAGCGCCGCGTCGACGGCGTGCGTTTCGACGCGGGGGTCTTCACCAACCTCACGCCCGAGCACCTCGATTATCACGGCGACATGGAGAGCTATTTCGCCGAGAAGCGCCGCCTCTTCACCCTGGTCGCGCAAAACGGCGGCGTCTGCGTCGTCAACGTCGACGACCCCTACGGCCGCAGGCTCGCCGCGGAGTACGGCTCGGTCGTGACGTGTGGGCTCGGCGGGGACGCCCAGGTGCGGGCGTCGAACTGGAGCCTCTCCATGGAGGGGATCGCCGCCCAGGTCCACACCCCCGCCGGGGCCTTCGCCCTGCGTTCGCGCCTGCTTGGGGACTACAATCTGCACAACCTGCTGTGCGCCGCCGGGGCCGCCTGGGGGGCGGGGCTTCCCCTGGAGGCCGTCGCCGAAGGGCTGTGCGGCGCGCCGCCGGTGCCCGGACGCCTCGAACGTGTCGACAACGATCTGGGCGCGCTGATGCTGGTCGACTACGCGCACACCGGCGACGCGCTGGAGAAGGTCCTGACGACCCTTTCGGATCTGAAGCCCAGGCGCCTCGTGACCATCTTCGGCTGCGGCGGAGACCGCGACCGCACCAAACGCCCGGTCATGGGCGAGATCGCCGCGCGGCGCTCGGACCTGGCCGTCGTCGTCTCGGACAATCCCCGCACCGAAGATCCGCTGGCGATCATCGCCGAGATCCGCAAAGGGGTCGAGAAGGTTCACCCCCGCGAGTGGAGCCGGGAAGAAGCGGCGAGCGCCGAAGGGCGCGGCTACGTCGTCATCCCCGATCGGCGCGAGGCGATCCGGTTCGCCGTCTCGCTGCTGCGCAAGGGCGATCTGCTCCTGGTGGCCGGCAAGGGGCACGAAGACTATCAGATTATCGGCCGACAAAAATTCCACTTCGACGACCGAGAAGAACTTCGCCGGGCCCTCGATGGCCTGGAGGAGGAAAAATGAAGATGAATCTGCACAAAATTGCCGAAATCGTTGCAGGGCGCGTCACCCCGGAAGGGGGCAAACGCGTCGTTGAGGGCTTCTCCACCGACAGCCGGAGCCTGAAACCGGGGGAGCTCTTCATCCCGCTGCGCGGAGAGAATTACGACGGCCACGACTATTTCCTTCAGGCCGTGCAGCGCGGCGCCGCGGCGTGCCTGAGCGAAGAGGTGGTGGCGGGGCTCCCCGTCCCCGTCATCCGCGTCCCCGATACCCTGCGGGCTCTGGGCGATCTGGCCGCCGCGGTGCGAAATTCCTTCTGCGGCCCCTTGGTCGGCGTCACCGGCTCCTCGGGCAAGACGACGACGAAGGAGATGCTCGCCTCCATCCTCGCCTTGACGGGCGAGGGGCTGAAGACCGAGGGGAACTTCAACAACCTGATCGGCCTTCCGCATACCCTCTTTCGGCTCGCCCCCGAGCACCGCTGGGCGGTGATCGAGATGGGGATGAGCGCTCGCGGCGAGATCGCGCGGCTGGCCGAGATCGCCCGTCCCCAGGTCGGGATTATTACCAACGTCGGTCCCGCGCACCTCGAAACGCTGCACGGCCTCGACGGCGTCGCCCGGGCCAAGGGGGAGCTCTTCGCGGGGCTGCCGTCCGGCGGGACGGCGATCATCAACGCCGACGACGAGCGGGTGACGGCCATTCCGGTGGCCAACGGCGTGCGGCGGCTCCTGTTCGGCACGGCCGCCGAAGCGCAGGTGCGCGCCGAGCAGATCGCTGCGCAGGGCGACGGGGTCGCCTTCCGCCTTGTCCTTGCGCAGGGATCGTTCGCTGTGCGCCTCGCCATCGCCGGGCGCCACAACGTGCACAACGCCCTGGCGGCGGCCGCGGCGGCTCAGGTTCTGGGCGTCGATCCGCAGATCATCGTGCGCGGCCTCGAGGCGTTTCGTCCCTACAGCGGGCGCATGGAGACGGTGCGCCTCGCCGACGGCGCCCTTCTGCTCGAAGACACCTACAACGCCAACCCCCTGTCGGTGAAGGCGGCCCTGACGGCGCTGGACGAGATGGGCGGAAGCGGGCGGCGCATCGCGGTGCTCGGCGACATGCTCGAGCTCGGCGCCCAGTCGCCCCTGCTGCACCGCGAGGTCGGCACGGCCGCCGCCTCCCACGTCGACTTTCTGCTCCTTCTGGGCGATCTGGCCGGCGACATCGCCACAGGGGCCTGCGCCGCCGGAATGACGGCCGAACGGGTGCGCCGGGTCGAGTCGCACCAAGCGGCCGTCGCGCACCTTCGCGACCTCATCCGTCCGGGCGACCGGATCCTGGTGAAAGGGTCGAGGGGGATGCGCATGGAGAAAATCTGCGCCGAGCTGCGAAAGGGCGACTCCCACAGGGCCGCGTCCAATGCCTAAGGAAATGGACTGAATGCTGTATCATCTGCTCTACCCACTGCACACCGATTTCTCGGTTCTGTACATCTTCCGGTACATCACCTTCCGGACGATCTACGCCACCATCACGGCGCTGGTCATCTCCTTCATCATCGGCCCCTGGCTGATCCAGAAACTCTCCGAGCTCAAGGTGGGCCAGAGCATCCGCAAGCTCGGCCCCGAGTCGCACTTCAAAAAAGAGGGGACCCCGACGATGGGGGGGACGCTGATCCTGCTGGCCATCGTCATCCCCACCCTGCTGTGGGCCGACCTGACCAACATCTACGTGTGGGTCGTTTTGCTGGTCACGGTCGGCTTCGGGATGGTCGGCTTCGTCGACGACTACCGCAAGGTCACCCGGCGCAACAGCGACGGCATCACGCCGCGCCAGAAGATGTTCTGGATGCTTCTGATCGCGCTGACCGCAGGGTTGATCCTCTACGCCTACCCCCCCTTTCAGACGACGCTCGCCTTTCCGTTTTTCAAGGATCTGCGCCCCGAGCTCGGCATCTTCTACATCCCCTTCGCCATCCTGGTCATCGTCGGAACGAGCCACTCGGTGAACCTCACCGACGGCCTCGACGGGCTGGCCATCGGGCCGATGATCATCGCCACCGGCACTTACCTCATCTTCGCCTACGCGGTGGGCAACGCGCGCATCGCCGAATATCTGCAGATCAGCGGCGTTCAGGGGGCCGGAGAGCTCTCGGTGCTGTGCGGGGCCATGGTCGGGGCGGGGCTCGGCTTTCTGTGGTTCAACACCTACCCGGCGCAGGTCTTCATGGGGGATGTGGGGAGCCTCTCCCTGGGCGGCGCCCTGGGGACGATCGCCGTCATCACCAAACAGGAGCTCGTCCTCATCATTGTCGGCGGGATCTTCGTCGTCGAGGCCCTGTCGGTCATCTTCCAGGTGACCTCGTTTCGTCTGTACGGCAAGCGGATCTTCCGAATGGCCCCCATCCATCACCATTTCGAGCTCAAGGGGTGGGCCGAGCCGAAGATCATCGTGCGCTTCTGGATCATCAGCATCATCCTGGCCCTGGTTGCTCTCTCGACGCTGAAGCTGAGGTGAGATGAGGGATCTTGGCGAAAAATCGATCGTCGTCGTGGGCGCGGGGCGCACCGGGGTCGCCCTGTGCGAGTACTTCGCCGCCCGAGGCGCACGGGTTGTTCTGTCGGATTCCCGATCGGCCGAGCGCGTTGGAGACATGGAGCGCCTGCGCCGGCTCGGCGTCTCCTTCGACCTGGGAGGGCACACGCAGAGCCTCTTTACCGGCGCCGACCTCATCGCCGTCAGCCCCGGGGTCCCTCTCGAAGTCCCGGCCATCGCGGCGGCGCGCGCCGCCGGGGTCAAGGTGTTGGGGGAGATCGAGTTCGCCTTCGGCGAGCTCTCCGCTCCGCTGGTGGCGATCACCGGCACCAACGGAAAATCGACGACGACGACGGTGGCCGGCGAGGTCTTTCGCGCCTGGGGCAAGCGCACCTTCGTCGGCGGGAACCTGGGGACTCCCCTCATCGAGGCGGTAGGCGAAGAGTGGGAGTGGCTCGTTGCCGAGCTCTCCTCCTTCCAGCTGGAGGCGATCGAAACCTTCCGTCCCCGCTACGCGCTCTTTCTCAACGTCTCGGAGGACCACCTCGACCGCTACCCCGACATGGCGAGCTACGTCGGCGCAAAGATGCGGCTTTTCGAGAAGATGAGCGAAGAGGACACCGCGGTTCTCAACGCCGAGGACCCCCTGGTGATGGAGGCGGCCGCAGCGATCCGGGCGCGGCGCATCCTCTTTTCGTCGCGCCGCATCCTGCCAGAGGGGATGGGCTTCGACGGCACCGATCTCGTCTGGCGCTTCGAGGGCGCTGAGCGGCGCTTCAACGCGGCCGAGCTGCGCCTCAAGGGGCTGCACAACGTCGAGAACGTCATGGCCGCCCTCATCCCCCCTCCTG
>JBJHBH010000105.1:0-10219 GCA_050485365.1 Desulfuromonadales bacterium
GCCCAGTGGAGGATCTCGTCTTTGGAGAAGAAGCCCGAGAAGAGCGGCACCCCCGCGATGGCCAGAGTCGCCAGCAGGAAGGTGATGTGGGTGATCGGCATGTGCTTGCGCAGTCCGCCCATGTTGCGCATATCCTGCGGATCGTCATGGGAGTGCGCATGATGCAGAGCATGATGCATCGCGTGGATGACCGAACCCGAGCCGAGGAAGAGACAGGCCTTGAAGAAGGCGTGGGTCATCAGATGGAAGACGCCGGCGGTGAAGGCGCCGACCCCGACGGCCAGGAACATGAAGCCGAGCTGCGAGACGGTGGAGTAGGCCAGAACGCGCTTGATGTCGTTCTGCGCCAGGCCGATGCTGGCGGCGAAGATCGCCGTCGCGGCACCGACGATGGCGATGACCATCATCGTGTCTGGCGCCATGGCGAACAGGCCGTTCATTCTGGCGATCATGTAGACGCCGGCGGTGACCATGGTCGCGGCATGGATCAGGGCCGAAACCGGGGTGGGACCTTCCATGGCGTCCGGGAGCCAGGTGTAGAGCGGAATCTGCGCCGACTTGCCCGTCGCCCCGAGGAAGAAGAGCAGGGTGATCGCGGTGACGACCGCGGTCCCGGCGCCCAGCAGATGAGCGTTGGCCTGAATCTCGACGAAGTTCACCGTCCAGACGCCGTGGCCGTTGCCCAGAGTCCAGAACAGCAGGAAGAGGGCGAGGAGGAAGCCGAAGTCGCCGACGCGGTTGACCACGAAGGCCTTCTTGGCGGCGTCTCCCGCGCTCTTCTTATGGAAGTAGTAGCCGATGAGCAGGTACGAGCACAGACCGACCCCTTCCCATCCGATGAACATCACCAGGGCGTTGTTCCCCAGGACGAGCATCAGCATCGAGAAGCAGAAGAGGTTCAGATAGGAGAAGTATCTGTAGAACCCTTCCTCTCCGTGCATGTAGCCGATGGAGTAGAGGTGGATCAGCGAGCCGACCCCCGTGACGACCAGCAGCATCAGGGCGCTCAGCGGATCGTACAGGAAACCCCAGTCGACCTGGAGCGTCCCGACCGAGATCCAGGAAGCGACCACCTGCTCGTGGACCTTCTGGGAGTCGCCGAGAAGGCGGAAGAAGTAGATGACAGAGATCACGAAGGAAGAGGCGATCGCGATGGTGCCGATGGCGCCGATCACCGTTTCGTTCTTGATCTTCTTTCCCAGAAGCCCGTTGATGGCGGCTCCCAGAAGGGGCAGAAGCGGAATGAGCCACAGATAGTCGTAACTGTACATCTATCTCTCCTCTAGACGGAATAAACCCGAACGGATTCCTTCTATTACAATTTCAATAAGTTGAAGTCTTCGACGTTCACCGATTCCTTATTGCGGAAGAAGGTGATCATCAAGGCGAGGCCGATGGCCGCCTCGGCCGCTGCAACGGCCATGACGAAGAAGACGAATATCTGACCGTCCAGATTCCCCAAAAAACGGGAGAGAGCGATGAACGAGAGGTTCACGGAGTTGAGCATCAGCTCGATGCACATGAAGATGACGATCGCATTGCGGCGCGTCAGGACTCCGATGGTCCCCAGGGTGAAGAGAATCGCACTGAGCACAAGATAATGGTGAACTGTTAACATCTTCCTTCTCCTGTAGGGTTCTTCAGACTTCCTTCTTGGCCAGTACGATGGCTCCGACGATGGCGACCAGCAGCAGAATCGAGGTGATCTCGAATGGCAGCAGATAGCGGGTGAACAGGGTCTGCCCGATGAGCTCGGTGTGCCCGACCTGCTCGATGACCTGTGCGGTGATGTTGCCCGTCTCACCGGTCACCTGCCCTCTGAGCATGATGAACGAAGAGATGAGGAGCACCACAACCCCTACCGCTGCGCCGCCGACGACGTTGTGGGCGTAGCGTTTCTGCGATTCGGCGCCGAGATTCAGCAGCATGATGACGAAGAGGATCAGGACCATGATGGCCCCGGCGTAGACCAGAATCTGTACCGCAGCCATGAAGGGCGCGTAGAGCATGACATAGAACACTGCCAGGCAGAAAAAGGTCATGACGAGGGAGATGGCGCTGTTGACCGGGTTCTGGCAGGTGATGACCAGAAAACCGGAGGTGACGGCGACAAGGGCGACCAGATAGAAAAAAATGAGTTCCATGCTTCGACGCTCCTAAATGGATTACTTGAGCAGCCGCTCTTTAGTGTAGGTGAAGTCCTCTCGCCGATAGTTGGCCAATTCGTACGAATCGGTCATCTCAAGCGCCTCCACAGGACAGGCCTCGACGCAGTAGCCGCAGAAGATGCATCGCAGCATATCGATGGTGTAGACCTTCGGATATTTCTCCCCCTTCTCGTTCTCTGCCGACTCGACCGTGATGCACTTGGCGGGGCAGACGGTGGGGCACAGGTAGCAGGCGACGCATTTCTCCCTTTCATGGGCGGGGACGAGGCGATGCAGCCCCCTGAATCGGTTCGAGGGCGTCAGCTTGCTGTGAGGGTACTGGACGGTGACGCTGTTCCCCGGGAGCATATGCTTGAAGGTGATGCTCAGACCTTTGATAAATTCCTTGAACATGGCATTCCTCTCGGTTGGATTACAAAAGGACCAGAACTACGATGCCGGTGATCACGATGTTGACCAGCGCCAGCGGGAGGAAGATCTTCCATCCCAGATACATCAGCTGGTCGTAGCGGACGCGGGGGAAGGTGGCGCGCAACCAGATGAAGAAGAACATGAAGGCAAAGATCTTGAGCAGAAGGTTGATCGCCCCGGGGAACGGACCGTGCCAGCCGCCGAGGAAGAGGGTGGCGGCGATGGCCGCGATGACGACCATGTTGGCGTACTCGGCCATGAAGAACAGCGCGTACTTCATCGAGGAGTACTCGGTGCAGAAGCCCGAAACGAGCTCGGTCTCCGCCTCGGGAAGGTCGAAGGGGACGCGGTTGATCTCGGCCATGCCGCAGACGACGAAGAGCGCGAAGGCCAGCGGCTGGGAGAAGATGTACCAGTTCGGCAGCCAAGGGATCAGCGGAAAGGACGCCATCTGGGCGTGGACGATCCCGCGCAGGCTCAGCGTCTCGGCGAGCATGAAGACGACGACGATGGAGAGGCCCGCCGCCAGTTCGTACGAGATCATCTGCGCCGAGGAGCGGATCCCCCCCAGAAGCGAATATTTGCTGTTGGACGCCCACCCCGCCAGCACGATACCGTAGACCCCGAGACCGGCCATCGCCAGGATGTACAGGATGCCGACGTTCAGATCGGCGATCTGCTGGTGGACGACGTAGCCGCCGATGGTGACGTCGGGGCCGAAGGGGATGACCGCGAAGGTGATGAAGGCCGGAATCAGGATCATCATGGGGGCAAGAATGAACGTCACCTTGCTCGCCTGGGCCGGGATGATGTCTTCTTTGAAGAAGAGCTTGAGGCCGTCGGCGATGGGCTGCAACAGACCGTGCCAGCCGGTCTCCATGGGTCCGAGGCGCACCTGCATATGGCCGATCACCTTTCGCTCCACCCAGGTGGCGTAAGCGACGATCAGAAGCACCACCACGAAGACGGCGAGAATCTTCACCATCATGGTTGCCAGAAAGAGCATGGGGGCGTTCGAGAGGCTCAACATCTCAGGGGTCATGACAATCCTCTTCCTCGTGTGCGTTTAAAATAACAATCCGTAAAGGTCAGAATCCGGGCTTGTGCGGCGTCCTCATCTTGTCGATCTGCTTCATGAGGTACTCGGCGTCGCGGTGGTGCGGGTTGATCTCGAGGGCCTTGACGATCGCCTCCCGAGCGGCGTCCATGAAGTCGAGCTGCAGATTGCACTCGGCGATATGGAAATAGACGTCGGCGTCCTTGGGATTGATCTTCAGAACTTCGTTGTAGGCGCTGATCGCCTCCCCGAACTCCCCTTCTCTGCGCAACGACTCCCCCAGCATGTAGTGGGCCGGGGCGAATTTCGCGCTGCACTCCAGCGTCTTGCGGAACTGCTCGGCCGCCTCGCCCAGATCTCCCTGGCGAAAGAGCGCCATGCCGAGCTCGAAGCGGGCCGCGGTGTAGGAGGGGCTGATCGTCTCGACCTTGCGGAACTGCTCGACCGCCTTGGCGTTGTCGCCCATCTGGGAGTAGACCATCCCGAGGATGTAGAGCGCCCGGGTGTACTGCGGATTGAGCTCGATGGCGCCCAGAAGCATCTTCTCGGCCCGCTCGAGGTCGGAGTTGCGCAGATGACACAGGCCGAGGCGGTAGTGGGTCTCGGCGCTTTTCGCGTTGATCTTCAGCGCCTTGTCGAAGCTGTCGATGCTAGCGGCGAGCTCGCCGAGCCCGTACTGCGCCATACCGAGCTTGAAGTAGATCCTGAAAGGCTCCTTCTCGCTCTCCAGCGCCTTTTTCAGCGATGCGATGGCGCCCTGCAGATCGCCGCGGTCGTAAAGCGCGAGCCCCTGGTAGTAATACCCCTTGCTGAAGCCGGGATCGTGGGCGACGGCTTCATCCCAGAGCTTGATGGCATCGTCGATGAGCCCCCTGTGGTAATGGTCGACGGCTTTCTGATGAAGAAAATCGATATTCTTCGTCAAGTCCGTCCCACACTGGTCACAGAATTTCGCACGGGCCGCGACGGTGGCATCGCATTTTGGACACTTCATGATCGCTCCTGCAGGTAATGGCCTACTTGCGAACTTCGACGGCGACGGCCGCTTCTCCCTTGTAGATCCGATTGATGCCGCTGCCGGGGAAGTGATAGGGCGCGAAGAGCACCCCTTTGGGCAAGCGCAGATCGACCTTGGCCGGAAGCTTGATCTCGACCCCGGAAGCGCTGAGGGTGAGCATGTCGCCTTCCTTGACTTTGAGCTCCGCAGCGTCCTCGCGACCGAGCTCCACATAGGGAGTCGGGACGACGGCCAGGGGCCCCGAGGCATGGGTCGAGACGGTGCCGCTGTGATAGAGGGCGCTGCCGGTCAGAAGCTGGTATCTGGAGGTGAGGGCCGAGCCGCCCTGCACCGCAACGAGGCGCTTGCGCGCGACGGGGAGGGTCTCCCCGCCCCACACGATTCCCTGGGGACCGATGGCGTTGAAGTCGATTCCCGCGTAGGCCTCGACGCTCTTGGTGACGGCGGCGAAGAGGGCGCCGGCGCCGGCGTAGCTGAGCTGCTGACCGAAACGGGCGCAAAGGATTTCGAAGATCGCCTGGTCGGTCTTGGCCTCCCCGGGGAGGGGGACGCCCTGGCGCACCCTCTGGATGCGGCGCTCGGCGTTGGTGAAGGTGCCGTCCTTCTCGGCGAAGGAGGCGGCCGGAAGAACGACGTCGGCCTGCTGCGCGGTGGGGGAGAGGAAGATATCCTGCACCACCAGGAAGGGGACCTTTTTCAGGGCCGCCTCGACGGACGCGTGGTCGGGGTAGGAGCTCAGCATGTCCTCGCCCACCACGTAGAGGGCGGAGAGGTCGCCGGAGGCGGCGGCCTTGAGCATCCCGCGCACGCCGAGCCCGCCCTGGGCCGGGAGGACGCCGAGATCGAGGGCCCCTTGGCTGTTGGACTTCTCGCCGCACAGGTAGAGACCGCTCCCCTCGCGGCCGACGGCGCCGGTGAGGATGGCGAGATTGGCGGCGGCGACGGCGAGCTCGCGGCTCTGAGCCGTGTAGGGCAGACCGTAGGCCAGAAGGATGGCGCTTTTCTTGGCGCCCGCGAGCTGACGGGCGGCGAGGCGGATCGCCTCGGCCGAAACCCCCGTGGCGGCCTCGACCTTGTCGGGGGCGTAGTCCTGCAGAGCCTTCTTCAGCTCGTCGACCCCTTCGACTCCGTCGGTGACGGCCAGACCTTCGTCGAACAGCACCTGCGCGATGGCGTTGAGGACATTGACCTCAAGGCCGGGGCGGGTGAGGAGCGTTTCGGCGTGGGGTAGCTTGGTGAACTTCCCCTTTTTGTCGCTGACGACGATGAGCTGCGCGTCGTTGCGCTTGACCGCCTGGTTGACGACCATCCCGAAGACCGGGTGCGTCTCGTAGAAGTCCGAGCGGATCGACAGGATGACGTCGCACTCCTCGACCTGCGGGAACGTGCCGGTCGACGCCTTCACCCCAAGGGTCTCGAAGAGACCTTCGGTAACCCCTTTGTAGCACTCGCCCCCCGAGTTGTCGAGGTGAGGGGTGCCCAGGGCGAGGGCGACGTTCTTCAGCAGGAAGTACTCCTCGTTGGTCAGACGGCCCCCTGCAACGATGCCGACCCCCTTTTCGGTGCGGGCTTTGGAGAAGCCGCTGACGATCGCCTCGATGGCCTCGGGCCAGTCGGTCGGGACGAGCTCGCCGTTCTTGCGCACCATGGGGCGGGTGAGGCGCTTGTCGCTGTTGATGAAGCTGTAGCCGAAGCGCCCGCGGATGCAGAGGTTGCCGTCGTTGACGCCGGTCTTGTCGTTGAAGCGGATCGTCTCGACCTTGTCGTTGAGCACCCCGAGGGTCACCGTGCAGCCGTTGCCGCAGTACCCGCAGACCGAGTCGACTTCCTTGAGCTGCCAGGGGCGCGCCTTGAACTTGAAGGGGCGCGGCAAAATGGCGCCGACGGGGCACATCGAGACGCACTGCCCGCAGAACTCGCAGTTGAGCCCCCGGTCGAAGGCGGTGGCGATCTTCGACTCGAAGCCGCGGTTGATGAAGGAGTACGAACCGTAGGCAACGATCTCGTCGCAGACCCGGGCGCATTTGCCGCACAGCACGCAGCGGTTCATGTTGCGCTCGATGAGGGGGTTGACCTCATCGGTGGGCAGATTGAACTTCTCGCCGGTGAAGCGGTTGGGGTAGACCTCGTAATCGAAGGTCAGGTCCTGCAGGTCGCACTCGCCCCCTTTGTCGCAAACCGGGCACTCGATCACGTGATTGACCAGGAGGAACTCGAGGACGGTCTTGCGGACCTTGCGGATCTCCTCGGAGGTGGAGGTGATGACCATCCCCTCGGTGACCGGCGTCGTACAGGCGGGGATGAGACGACCCTTCATCTGCTCGACCTCGACCAGACAGACCCTGCAGGCCCCGTAAGGGAGGAGTTTTTTCGCGTAGCACAGGATCGGAATGTCGACGCCGGCCTGCTTTGCTGCCTCGTAGATCGTCGCCGTCTTCTGGACCTGAACCTGTTTTCCGTCGATCGTCAGAGTTACCATCTGTGTAACCTCGTTCAAGAAGTGAGGGGTAAGGAGTGAGGGGTGAGGCTGAAAAGGCTTGTCGCCTCACACCTCACGCCGCACACCTCACTGAACTACTCGATTGCCATGAAGCGGCAGGCGTCGTAACAGGACGTGCAGTAGGTGCACTTGTCTTTGTCGATGACCGCGAGCTGCCCCTTCTCCCACCGGATGGCATCGACCGGGCAGACCTTGTAGCACAGGCCGCACTTCTTGCATGCCGCCTCGACGACCTCGAACTTGAGGAGCTCCTTGCAGCTGTTGGACGGGCAGCGCTTGTCCTTGATGTGCGCCTCGTATTCGTGGCGGAAATACCGGATGGTGGAGAGGACCGGATTGGGCGCCGTCTGACCGAGGCCGCACAGGGAGCTCTTCTTGATGTCCTTGGCCATGTCCTCGAGCATCTCGATGTCCCCCTCCTGCCCTTCGCCCTTGGTGATCCGCTCGAGGATCTCGAGCATGATCTTGAGGCCGATGCGGCAGGGGACGCATTTGCCGCACGACTCGACGCGGGTGAAGTTGAGGAAGAAGCGGGCGATGTCGACCATGCAGGTCGTCTCGTCCATGACGACGAGGCCGCCCGAGCCCATCATGGCGCCGGCCTTGATGAGGGAGTCGTAGTCGACCTGCGCATCGAGGGCGTCGGCGGGCAGACACCCCCCCGAAGGACCGCCAGCCTGAACCGCCTTGAACTTGCGGTTGTTCAGGATCCCGCCGCACACGTCGTAGATGACCTCTTTCATCGTCGTGCCGGCCGGGACCTCGACGAGCCCGGTGTGCTTGACCTTGCCGGTCAGGGCGAAGATCTTCGTCCCCTTGGTCCCCTCGGTGCCGATGGAGGAGAACCAGTCGCCGCCCTTGTAGAAAATGTAGGAGACGTTGGCGAACGTCTCGACGTTGTTGATGTTGGTCGGCTTGCCCCACAGACCGCGCACGGCGGGGAAGGGGGGGCGGGGCCGCGACATGCCGCGGTGCCCCTCGATGGAGGCCATCAGGGCCGTCTCCTCGCCGCAGACGAAGGCGCCGGCGCCGGCCTTGATGCGAAGGTTGAACTCGAAGCCGAGGCCGAGGCAGTCCTTGCCCAGAATCCCCTTCTCGTTGCAGGTGTCGATGGCCTTCTGAAGGCGCTTGATGGCCAGAGGATACTCGGCGCGGCAGTAGACGTAGCCGTTCTTGGCGCCGATGGCGTAGGCGCCGATCATCATCCCTTCGATCAGACCGTAGGGGTCGCCTTCGAGAATGGAGCGGTCCATGAAGGCACCGGGGTCCCCTTCGTCGGCGTTGCAGATGAGGTATTTGTCCGTCCCGGGAGAAGCGGCGCAGAACGACCACTTCACCCCGGTGGGGAAGCCCCCGCCCCCTCGGCCGCGCAGCCCCGACTTCTTGACCTCTTCGATGACTTCCTGGGGCGTCATCTTGACCGCCTTGCGGATGCCGTCGAAGCCTTGGTGGGCCAGGAACTCGTCGAGGCTCTCGGCGTCGATGGTGCCGCAGCGCGAGAAGATGATGCGCTGCTGCTTCTCCAGAAACTTGGCGTAGTAGGGGCCGGCCTTCTTCTTCGCGATGGGCTCGTTGTTCAGAACGTGCTCTTCGACGATCTGGGGCACGAGCTCGGGCTTGACGAAGTCGTAGGTCACCGCCTCCTGGCCGGGCAGGATGATGTCGACCAGAACGTCGTTGGCGCACAGACCGCGGCACCCCGTCCCGACGACCTTGCAGCGCTTGCCGATCTTGGCCTCTACACCCTGCTTGGCGAACTCGGCCTCGAAGGCGTCGGCGACTTCTTTGGCGCCGGAAGCGAGGCCGCCGGTACCGGTACAGATGAGGACTCTTATTTGTTCAGCATTAGCGGCCATAATAGAATGATCCCCGCTCGGTAAATGGTTTCAAAGGACCGGCCTATTCCATGCCCTGGTACTTGACGATGACCTCGTCGAGCTTCTGGACCGACAGGCTGCCGAAAGTCGCGTCGTTGACCATGATGACGGGCGCCATACCGCAGGCGCCGATGCAGGCGACGTGCTCGACCGTGAACTTGAGGTCCTCGGTCGTCTGGGCGTGGCCGATCCCCAGACGATCTTCCAGCGTGTCGGCGAGACGCCCCGCCCCTTTGACGTGGCAGGCCGTCCCCATGCAGACACGAATGATGTATTTCCCCCTCGGCTCCAGATGGAACTGGGCGTAGAAGGTGAGGACACCGTAGATCTGGCTGGTATAGACGTTCAGGCGCTCGGCGACCAGATGAACCGTCGGTTCGGGGATGTAGCCGTACTCCTCCTGGATCTCCTGAAGGACCGGCATCAGCGCCCCTTTCATCGTCAAAAACTTGTCGATGACCTTGTTGGCGGGGCCGAGATCAATTTCTTCTTCCTGAACGTTTTCCGCAGTGCTGCTCATTGCCGAAACCTCTTTCTCGCTGAGGGTTACCGGTCGATTTCGCCGAGAACGATATCCAGGGTACCGATGATGGCGACCACATCGGCAAGGAGCCTTCCCTCGACCATCTGGGGGAGAGCCTGCAGATTGACGAAGGAAGGGGGACGGATCTTCATCCGGTACGGCTTGGCCGATCCGTCGGAGATCAGGTAGTAGCCGAGCTCACCCTTGGGGTTCTCGACCCCCACGTAAACCTCGCCGGGCTCGGGCTTGTACCCCTCGCTGACGATCTTGAAGTGATGGATCAGCCCCTCGATGGAGTTGACGACATCCTTCTTGGGGGGGAGACAGATCTTGGGGCAGTCCGCCAGGATCGGGCCGGGCTTGAGGCGATCGAGAGCCTGGTGAATGATCTTGCACGATTCACGCATCTCGTCGAGACGGGCCTTGTAGCGGCTCCAGCAGTCCCCTTCGCCCGTGCCGGTGTACACCTGGAATTCGTAGGTCTCGTATCCGCAGTAGGGATCGTCGCGGCGCAGGTCCCAGTCGACGCCGGAGCCGCGAAGCGAGGGGCCCGAGACGCCCATGTCGATGGCGGCCTCGGCGCTGATGACGCCGACCCCCTGGATACGCTTCTGCCAGATCCTGTTTCCGGTGAGGAGCCCTTCGTAGGTGTCGACGTCTGTCTC
>JBJHBH010000106.1:0-10190 GCA_050485365.1 Desulfuromonadales bacterium
CCAGGGAGCCGACGGGGTAGGGGCCGAGAAAGGTGATGAAGCTCTCGACGTAGCCCGGGTGCAGCGCCTTGCCCGCGAGCTGCCTGAGCACCTCGATCGCCCTGCGCGGGGTGACGGGGCGCTGGTAGCTGCGCAGGGTCGTCATGGCGTCGAAGGCGTCGGCGATGGCCGCCATCTCGGCCAGGGGGGAGAGCTCGCGGCCGCGGGCGTCGGCCGGGTACCCCTGGCGGTCGTAGCGCAGATGATGGCCCAGGACGATGTCGAGCACCTCGGGGGTGACGTTCTCCATCCGCGCGACGAGAGCGGCGCCGGTGGCGGGATGCTTCATCACCTCGGTGAACTCCTCGTTGGTGAGCCGCCCCGGCTTGTTGATGATGTCGATGTCGACCTTGAGCTTGCCCAGATCGTGCAGCAGCGCCCCGAGCCCCAGCGTGCGCAGCGCCTCGGGGTCGAGGCCGCAGGCGCGACCGACGGCCATGGCGATGACGGAGACGTTCACCGAGTGGGTGAAGGTGTAGTTGTCGTAGTCCTTGAGCATCGTTAGAGCGAAAAGAGCGTGGGGGGCGTTCAGGGTGACCTGCGCCATGTCGCGCACCACCTCCACCGCCTCATGGGAGGAGGGGACCTTCCCCATGCGGGCGTCGCGAAAGATCGCCTCGACGACCTGGACGGCCCGTCCGTACACCTGGCGGGGGGATTTTTCCTCCTCGGCGCTCAGGGGGCGGATGTGCCGAATGCCCTGGGCGCGCAAAGCGTCCTCGAAGCGCTCGAAACGCTCCCAGCGGTTCAGCAGCAGCGGAATCAGCCGCCGGATCTCCTCCTCCTCGATCCCTTCGCAAAATTCCAGCCCGGCCAGCTGCCCCCCCTGCAGGGCGGCGGCGACCGCCTCAGCCCCGGGGCTCGACTCGGTAAAGAGGTGCTCGTCGATGAGCAGCGCCCCTTCCACCACCCCGATGCGAAAGCGCTTTCGCGCTTCGCTCATGGCGATGATCCGGCGGCAGAGCTCCTGCAGGCGCTGCTGCGCCCCGGGGTGATCCGGGGCGTAGAGCTGCAGCCCTTTCAGGGCGCCGGAGAAGCTCTGTGCGAGATCTTTAGCGGGATTTGGATTCATGTCCCTGCATTCGGTAGTTCTTGAGGGCCTGTGCGGCGGCGCGCGCCACGACGGCGGAGGGGTCGTCCGTCGCCCGGCTCAGGGCCTCGAGCGACTCTTGGGTGGCGATGGCGCCCAAGGCCGCCGCCGCGGCGGCCCGCAGCTCGTCGACGCGCTTTCTGCGCCAGAGCCGCCGAGCGTTGAGGATCTTCAGCAACACCGGGATCGCCTCGGGGGCGCCGATCTCCCCCAGCGCCCGGATCGCCCCCTTGCGGATTTCGCTCTGCTGCATCCAGCGATCCGGACTCTCGACCAGACGGATGAGCGCGGGGGTCGCGCCGGGGTCGCGCAGGGCGCCTAGCGACAGCAGGATCTGCAGACGCAGGGCGTCCTCGCCGCGCTGCAGGGAATCGAGAAGGAGGCGCAGCGCCTCGTCCCCTCCGATGCGGGTCAGGGCGCGGATCGCCTCGCGCCGCACCCGAAGGTCGGGGTGGTGCGCGATCTTTTCGAGGTGAGCGGCCGTCTCGGGGATGCGCATCTGCCCCAGAAGCGCCGCCGCCTCGCGAACCATCTGCCATCGCTCGTCGTCGAGGTAGGGCAAAAGAGCGGGGAGCGCGCCGTTTCGCCCGAGGTGGACGAGGATCTTCACGGCGCTTCGACGCCCCGGCTCCTGCGCCCCTTCGATGAGGTGCTCCATCAAGGGGGGGATCGAGGCCTGCCGGTAGAAAAGCAAGAGGCGGCCCGCCCTGTCCCGCGACGCCTCGTCGGTCTCGGAGGCACTGAGCAAAAGGACGAAAAAGCGCAGCACCTGCGCAGCGCCGAGCTCGCGTACGGTCTTTCGGATCAACTCGCGATGCGTCTGCGCGATGTCGCCGGCGCCGCTTCGCAGCGCCAGGAATTCGACGGCGTACAGCACGTCCCGGCGGTGCTCGACCTGCAGGTGCCCGCGTATGTAGTCGGCCAGCGCCTTGAGGCGCCTGGCAAAGTCGTCGGAGGGCTCTTCCTCTTTGAGGTGCGCGATGAGCGCCTGGACATCGACGGAGGCGGGGAGGGACGTCGGTTCGGGGGCTTCGGGCTCCCCTCCCTCCTGCGGGGCGTCCGACAGCTGCGCCTGGCGCAACTCTTCGCGGCGGCGAAGCAGGGCGGAGATGTCGGTCTCGTTCACGCCGATCGCGCCGATCTTCGCGCTTGCAAGGACGGCGCCGACGCCGCCGCGGCGCTGCACCTCGTCGGGGTCGAGGGCGAGGCAGGCGGCCAGGGCGGCCAGCTCCTCGTCGGGGAGATCGGGCAAAAAGACGAGCGAGCGCACGCGGCGGTCGAAGAACGCGGCGCAGAGCCTGCCGAGCGCCGGGCGTTCACAGTCCATCGGGGGGCCGTCGTCGCCGAGGCGCATCTGGTGCCTTCTGACCGTCACGACGAGCGGCTCGCCGCTGCGAAGCGCTTCCGCGAAGCGCTTTCGCGCATCGTCCGCGGCCATTTGGCGCGAAGCGTGCCCGGGGGGGTAGAAGGCCAGGGCCCTGGTCAGCCGCACGAGCCCGAGGAGGGCCTCCTCGGCCGCAGAGGTCTGTCGGTCTTGCGCTTGCTGCATCGACATGGGGGCACCAGGAAAAGACCGTCCTTTTGAATCCACACCTTGCCGATCCGGACGATTTTAAAGAATACCCCGCGGACGCGACAGTTGTAAATCCTCTTTTGCGCCCGAGCGCGCGGGGCTACTCCCCCTTCTCCTCGACGATGCAGAACGCCGCATCGTGGGTGCCGTGGTCCTGGTGGTGGTACATCCCCTCCAGGACCTCGCGGAAATCGTCCTGGACGACTTTGCGCTTGACCTTCAGGGTCGGCGTGACCTGCGAAGAGGAGAGGTCCTGCGACAGCAGGGTGAAGCGCTTGATGCGCTGGAAGGAGGGGAGGTCTTTTTGCAGATGGTCGATGCGCTCGCGGATCAGCTCCAGCACCTGGGGGAGGTTGACGAGGTCGCAGTGGTTGAGAAAATCGAGCCCTTTGGCGCGGGCGAACTTCTCCACGTTTTCGAGGTTCGGCACGATGAAGGCGACCAGGAAGGGGCGCTTGTCGCCGAAGACGACGGCGTTGGCAATGAACTTGTCGGACTTGAAGCGGTTCTCCAGAGGCTGTGGGGCGATGTTCTTCCCCCCGGCGGTCACGATAATATCTTTCTTGCGGTCGTTGATGCTCAAGAAACCGTCCTCGTCGAGGCTTCCCACGTCGCCGGTCAAGAACCAGCCGTCCCGAAACGCCTCGCGCGTCTCGTCGGGGCGCTCCCAGTACTTCTCGAAGACCCCTTCGCCGCGCAGCAAAATCTCACCGTCCTCGGCGATGCGCACCTCGGTGTTGGGGAAGACGCGCCCCACCGTCCCGCTTCGGGAGGCTTCGGGGGCGTTGACGGCGATCCCCCCGGCGGTCTCGGTGAGCCCGTACCCTTCGTAGACCGGAATCCCCGCCGCGCGGAAGAAAAGATCGATCTCCCTGCCCAGCGGCGCCCCGCCGGAGATGAAGAAACGCATCCTTCCGCCGAGCCGCTCTGTCAGCTTGGAGAAGACGGCCTTGCGGGCGAGCCTCACCGCCGCGCGCAGGGGCGCCGACGGCTCGCCCCCTTCGTTCTCGATGCGGGCGTGGGCGCGTCCGGCGCGAAGGGCGGCGAAGAAGATCTGCTTGCGCACATAGGGGCCGTTCAGGACCCTCTCCATCACGCGCGCGTACATCTTCTCGTACAGGCGCGGCACGCTGATCATCACCGTGGGGCGCACCTCCTGCAGGTTCGTCGTCACGGTGTCGATGCTCTCGGCGTGGGAGATGACGACCCCCTCCTTCAGCATGAAGTAGTAGCCGTCGACCCGCTCGAAGACATGGGAGAGGGGGAGGAAGGAGAGGCACTCGTCGCCGGGACCGATGGGGAAGATGTCGGAGCACGACTCCAGGTTCGAAAGGATGTTGCGGTGGGTGAGGCAGACCCCCTTGGGCGCCCCGGTCGTCCCCGAGGTGTAGACGATGGTCGCGATCTCTTCGGGGCGTGTCTGCGAAAGGCGCGTCTCGACCTCCTCGGGGGAGACCTCCTCGCCCCCTTTGAGGAAATCGTCCAGCGTCTGCAGCCCCATCGTCGCCTCGTCGTCGTAGAGCAGGACGATCTTCTTGAGCTGCGGCAGCTCGTCGCGGCGCGCCTGAATGTCCTTGGCGATCAGAGCCGAGTGGAGAAAGAGGAGGCGGCTCCCCGAGTCCTTCAGGATGTGCAGCACCGTGTCGAGCCCCTCGGTGTGGTAGACGGGGACCGAGAGGGCGCCGGCCGCCATGGCGCCGAGGTCGCCGTAGACCCACTCGGGGGCGTTGGGCGACATGATGGCGACGCGGTCCCCGCTCTCGATGCCGGCTCTTATCAAGGCGCGCCCGAAAAGGCGAACCTGGGCGGCGAGCTCATTCCACGAAATGTTGCGGTAGGTTCCGTCTGTTTTTCGGCGCAGGGCGGTCCTGGCGGATCGTTGGGTGGCGAGATCGAGAATGATTTGGGGGATGGTGTTCGCCATTGCAACCTCCATGGTAGGCCGAATCGGCAGCCGGAAATCGAAAATAGGGATGATCGTCACCGTTTACCCTTTTCGAGACGGGTGAATCGTTGAGATTGATTAAAGTATACCCGCAAGGGATGAGGATTGACAGAAAGGCGGGGATGGGGCATTAACAGACGCGAAGGAGGCTTTGCCATGATTCTCGGTGTGACAGGCGGAATCGCAGCAGGAAAAAGTCGGGTCGCCGCCGCTCTCGGGGCGCTCGGCGCCGAGGTCGTCAGCGCAGACGACCTCGCCCGGGAGGTCGTTCGGCCGGGATCGGACGTACTCGACCGGCTCGTCGAGCGCTTCGGTCGCGCGATCCTTGCGCAGGACGGCTCCCTCGACCGGCCGGCGCTCGCCTCCATCGTCTTTGCCGATCCCGAGGCGCGCCGCGCTCTGAACGCCGTCATTCACCCGGCCATCGCCGCCTTGTCGCAGCAGCGATTGCGCGAGGCGGCCGCCAGAAGCTCCGTCGTCGTCTACGAGGCGCCCCTGCTCTTCGAGGCCGGCGCCGAGAAGCGGGTCGATGCGGTCCTGACGGTGACCGCCTCCGACGCGGTGCGGCTTCAGCGCCTCATGGCGCGCGACGCGCTGAGCGAAGAGGAGGCGCGGGCGCGCCTCGGGGCTCAGATGCCGCAGGAGCAGAAGGCGGCCCGCGCCGACTACGTCATCGACAACTCGGCGGACTGGAAGGCGACGCAAAAAGAGGTTGCGGCGCTGTGGGAACGGATCAGCGCCGCTGCGACGTAAAAAGCCCTTCCCCCGCAGGGGGGAAGGGCTTAGGTGATAGATAGGGTCGCGGTCGTTACTTGTGAAACCCGAGGCGGGTGGAGAGATCCTCGGAGGCGCGAAGGACGATGGGGATCATCTCCTTCTCGAGCCTCTCCTCGGACAGGCGCATCGAGGGTCCCGAGACGCTCACCGCGCCGACGATGCGCCGGGTGTAGTCGCGAATGGGGGCCGCGACGCAGCGCACTCCGAGGTCGTACTCCTCGTTGTCGATCGCATACCCCTGCTCGGCGACCTTGCGCAGCTCGGCCTTGAACTGCTCGCGGTCGGTGATCGTCGTCGGAGTGTATCCCTTCATCTCCTTGTTCGGCAGGAAGGCGTCGACTTCCTCTTCGGACATCTGGGCCAGGTGAACCTTCCCCGAGGCGGTGCAGTAGGCCGGCAGGCGCGACCCCACGCGGGAGACGACCCGCACGGTCAGGTCGGTTTCGACCACGTCGAGGTAGACGATATAACCGTCCTTGAAGATCGCCACGTAGGAGGTCTCGTTGCACTCTTCCACCATCCGCTCCAGGATCGGCTTGGCCTGGCGCAGCAGCCCCATCTGCTTGATGAAGGTCTGGCCGAGCTCCAGGGAGCGCAGTCCCAACCGGTAGTTCTCGGTCGCCTTGTTCTGCTCGATGTAGCCGCGCGACTCAAGTGTGGCCAGAAGGCGAAAGACGTTGTTCTTGTGGAGCTTGAGTCTCTTGCTGAGCTCGGTGACCCCGAGCTCGTCGACGTCGTCGTGGAACTGCTCGAGCAGGTCGAGAGCGTGGGAGACCGCCTGGATGATATATTCGGATTTGTCTTTTTTGGTCATGGCAGATTCCCTCTGTGGGAGAATGGATCAAGGCGGAAAAACCGCTCCCATCTTTATGAAAAAACAATGTCGTGTCAAGCCCAATGATGCGTGTCTTGAGCCCCTTGCGGAACATGGCGGCTGTGTGAAGCCGCTGAAATTACTATGGTAAATTTTTCAGTCTCAACACTTTTTTCAGAATATAAAATTCCGTTTTACAAGTCAAAGAAAATTGAATCGGTACGGGCTCGCGCTGCGAAGGCACCTGCGGAGGTGGGGGACAAGCGGGGGCGGATCGGATTGACAGGGTGGGGCTTTCCCTCTAGAATTGCTTATCTTTTTTGCGTTCCCGGAGAAACGCCATGCTGAATATCGGCAAGAAGATCCTGGTGGCCATCGACGGCTCGCCCCAGTCCGACAAGGCAGCCGAGGAGGCGGTGCGACTGGTGAGCGGCTCGGGCTCCCGGTTCAAGGGGAAGCTCTACGCCATGCTCGTTCTGCCCGCCATGCGCGCGCCGTCCTTCACCGATTTTTTCCCCTCCCCCCCGGCCACGGAGCAGCCCGATTGGGAGCGTAACCGCAGCCGGATCTTTTACGTGGTGGAGAAGGCCGCCGCGGATGCCGGGATCGAGCTGGAGAGCGTTGTGCATTACGGCGACGCGGCCGAAGAGATCCTCTCTTTCGCCGACCAGGAAGAGGTCGACGTCATCGTCATCGGCTCCTCGGGGGCGGGGCGCATGAAGCGGGCGCTGATGGGGAGCGTCTCGACCAAGGTCGCCCTGCACGCCGAGTGTTCGGTCTACATCGTGCGCTGACGTTTCCTGCGCTCGGCAAACCCCTCCCGAACCTCTTCCCCGCCCTTTTCCTGCGCGGCGCCGCGACGCTGCGCCCCTACCTCCCGGTTTCGCCGCGTCTCCTGACACAGATAGACGAAGATCTCGGCCATCGCTTCGCGAATCAGCTCCAGCTCCTTCGGAAATTCGTGCGGATCGAGCTCGAGGGTGAGCGCCTCGTCGTACTCGGTCTCGCGCAGATGATTCAAAAAGCGGGTCAGGGGGAGGATTCCCCGGCCGGGAAGAAGGTGCTCTCTGCCGTGGCCGTAGTCGGAGAAGTGGATGTTGCGCATGCAGCCCGAGTCGTAGAAGAGATGGAAGTCGTGAAGGAAATTGGCCTTGGAGGAGCCCATGTGCGCGGTGTCGAAGGTGAGCAGGAGGTTTCTCTCCTGCATGAAATCGATCAGCGCCGGGGTCTTCCCCCAGAAGTAGGGGTTCGACTTGAAGGCGCCGGTGAAGGGCATGTTCTCGATGGTGATGAGGACCTCTCCGCGGCCGATTTCGGCCTGGAAGTCCTCGATGTTTTTGAGCCAGCGCCAGAACTTCAGCTCGAAGGCCATCCAGGAGGGGGGGTGGAAGTTGATCAGTGGGATGCCCAATTCCAGGGCGAGCTCGGTGGTGCGGTGCAACTGATCGATCTTGTTCCCCCAGCCGTCGATCTCGAAAAAGGGGGCGTGCAACGACAGGACGGGATGAATTTGCTGCAGATCGCGCAACAGCGCAATGCCGTTCGAAAAGCGGAAGTCCTGGTTGATGATGACTTCAACGCCGTCGAATCCGGTATCCCGCGCGATTTCGAATATTGTGGGCAGGGGCAGGGTGTAGAGGCTGCCGGCAGACAGGACGAGCTTCATCGTCCCTCTCCTCTTCGTAAAACATCTTTTTAAGGCTACGCACTTGTAGCAGAGTCGATGGCTCACGTCAATGACGACGGGGGCGATTCAGTTTTTATGCACCTGCTCGGCGAGGAAGCGGCGGACCTTGAGGCTGGGCGCGGGTGTCACCCAGGAGACGACGATCATCACCGCGATGACGATAGGCGCGCCGAGCAGCGCCGAGGAGGTCGGCGGAAACAGAGCGCCGAAGCCGGGCGGGAGGTATCCCGGCAAAAGGCTGGCAACGGTGATGCACAGCCCGGTGATCATGCCGGCCATCGCCCCGTACTTGTTGGCTCTGTCCCACCAGATCCCCAGCAAAAAGAGGGGAAAGAGGGTGTTGCCGGCCAGTGCGAAGGCGACCGCGGTGATCTGGGCGATGAGCCCCGGCGGGTTGAGGGCGCCGATCAAGACGAGCAGGGCCAGAACGAGGGTCGTTCCCTTGGCGACGGCCATGCGCTGGCGGTCGTCGGCCTTGGGGTTGATCAGGCGATAGTAGATGTCGTAGGAGAAGGCCCCGGCGCCCGAGACGAGCAGGCCCGTGATGGTGGAGAAGGCCGCCAGAATCGCCCCCACCGCCAGCACCGCCACGAGCCATTCGGGGACCCCCGCCCATTCGCCGGCCTTCAGCACGACGATGTCGGCCAGCGCCGCCGCCTCTTCGCTGCCGGCGATCACGTCGTGGCGCGCCTCCCAGGCGCGGGCGAAGGCGCCGTAGGCGGGGGCGCTCCAGTAGAGCAGGCCGATGAAGAAGAGCCCCCACAGCACGCTCCAGCGTGCGTCACGGGTGTTGGGAACGGTATAGAAGCGCGACAAAACGTGCGGCAGTCCGGCCGTCCCCACCATCAGGGTGAAGCACAGGGCGATCCACTGATAGGGGGTGCCGAAGGTCCAGGGGGAGACGTAGTCCTGCATCTGGCCCCCGGCGAGATCCTGCAGCGCCTGACCGTATCCGAACTGCGGCAGGGGCCAGAAGTAGCCGAGCCGGTGGGCCAGATACATCAGCGGCACCACGAAGGAGAGGATCAGGATCGCGTAGTGCAGCTTCTGGTTGCGGGTGGCGCCGATGTAGCCGGCGAACATGATGTAGGACAGGGCGACGGCAGTGCCGAGCAGCAGCGCGTAGGTGTAGTCGACGCCGAAGATCCAGCCGAAGACGAGGCCGATCCCTTTGTACTGTGCGATGCAGTAGACCAGAGAGATCAGGATGGTGATGACCGCCGAGAGGACCCGCGCCGCCGTCGATTCGTAGCGCGCCTCGACGAAGTCGGGGGCCGTGTAGCGGCCGAAGCGCCGGATCTGGGACGCCATCAGGATCAGCAGCAGCACGTATCCGCCCGTCCAGCCGATGACGTAGGCCAGCGCGAAGTAGCCTTGAAGGTAGAAGACCCCGGCGATGCCCAGGAAGGAGGCGGCGCTCATCCAGTTGGAGGCGATGGCGGCCCCGATCCCCATGCGCCCGACGCCGAGGCCGGTGCCGAGATAATACCCCTGACCGCGCGACCGGGCGTACATCCCGACGATCAGGGAAATCCCCAGCGCGATGAGGAGCAGTACCGCCGGGGTCACTTTGACGCTCTCGCCGATCATGGCCTCTTACTCCTATTTACGCTTCGGGTGCGTGCGGCCGAGCCGGTCGACCATCAGGTTGAAGACGTAGCACAAAAAGATGAAGCACAGGATGAGGAACTGTCCCGTGAACCAGTAGTGAAAGGGGATTCCCAAAAGGGTGAGGCGGGTGAGGGGTCCGTCGCCGGTCGCCTCCTCGGCGGTGAGGACGAGCACCCCCTGAAAGCCGAAGGTCACGAGCGCCCAGGCCGCCAGCAGCGCCCAGATGGTGCGGACCTTGCGCCGCATGTAGCCGGCGCGGGGGCGAAAGAAGTTGACGCGGAAATCTTCGGGGGGGCGCTGAGGCTCGTCGGACATCATCCCTCGACTCCTTGAAGTCTGTAGGCGTCGGCAGCCCGGGCAGGGGTGAGATCCCGGCGCCCGGCTCCTTGTGCCTGGCTGCTTACTGCCGGTCTTTCATGATCTCGCGCAGCACGCTCGTGGCGAAGCTGCCCGCCGGAAGGGCGAAGCGGACGAGGAGGTCGTCTCCGTCCTGGTGCACGCCGGCCTCATCGAGAGGGACCCGCAGGGGGCGGCGCGCCCCTTCCATGCGAAGCCCGCCGCCGAGATCGAAGGTGTGCGCGGCGATCTCCTCCTGCCGCAGCAGCGCCTCTTCGAGGCGCCCCGACTCTGCGGCGGGGCGGGTCATCTTGGGGC
>JBJHBH010000107.1:0-9517 GCA_050485365.1 Desulfuromonadales bacterium
GGCCTGAGGGGGGTCGGAAAGGCGGCGCTGGTATGGGCTCTTGACATGTAACAACTGTTACGTGTATATAGCTATTGTTTCTTGATTTCACGAGGTATACTCATGGGAGCATCCCCCACCACCACCCACGACTGGCTCCTCTTTTTCTACAGCGTCCCTTCCAAGCCGGTCGCCAACCGGATGCGCATCTGGCGGATGCTGAACAAAGCAGGGGCGCTGCAGCTCAAGGGGTCCGTCTACATCCTCCCCTACAGTGCGGAGCATCGCGAGTTTTTCCACTGGCCCACTACCAGCGTCGCCGCCATGCAGGGGGAAGCCGATTTCGTGCGCACCGAAAAGCTCGAAACGATGAAGGACTCCGAGGTCGTCGCCCTCTTCCATCGCCAGCGGGAAAAAGAGTATGCCGCCCTGCAAAAGCGCCTCGACGAGTTGCACAAGGGGCTGGCCTCAGGCGGCGCGGCAGTCCCCGGCAAGTGGCTTGAGCAGTTCGCCAGATGCCGCAAGGAGTTTGACGAACTGCAGCGCACCGACTTCTTCGCCTCCCCCGCAGGAAGGGGGGTGGAGGAGTTGCTGCAGGCGCTCGACGAGACAGTGGCGCAGAGGCTCGCAGGGGGAGGGAAGGCGCCACGGAGAAAAATCGTGAAAAGAAATGTGCAGGATTACCGAGGCAGGACCTGGGTCACGCGGATCCGCCCCTTTGTGGACCGGATCGCCTCGGCCTGGTTCATCCGCACCTTCGTCGATCCGGCCGCCGTCTTCGCCTTCGTGGAGGGGCCCGAAGCGCCGGCCGCCGATGCGAAGACGGTCTATTTCGACATCCAGGGGGGGGAGTTCACCCACATCGGGGAACTGACCACCTTCGAAGTTCTCATCGAGGCGTTCGGCGCCAGGGACAAGGCGCTCAGGACACTGAGTGAAATCATCCATCAGATCGATCTGTCCGACGGCATCTTCCAGCATCCCGAGGCCGAAGGGGTACGCAGGATCCTGGAAGGGATACGCGCGACGGCAACGAACGACCATGACCTCCTCGAAAAGGGAATGGCGGTTATGGACTGGCTTTACTCATCCAGAAACGAGGGAAAGAAATGAAAGAAACGCCCAGCAGCGCCCCGCGCAGCCCAGGTCGGTGAAGGAGGCCTACCGGAAGCTCCTGTCCGGGGTCCGGGAGGTGGCGAGCGACCGGCGCGTGCTGATCACCTCCAAGATGGAGGGGCTTCAGAACATGACGGTCGGTGCGCTGGAAGCGTTTCTGCCGATCTACGCCGTCACGGTGGCGGGGCTGAGCATGTTCCAGGCGGGTCTCCTGTGGGGAGCGATGATCCTGGTGACCATCGGGGTGAAGCCGCTCATGGGGCGCATCTCCGACCACAGCGGCCGAAGGCCCCTCATCGTCGCGGGGATGCTCCTGTGCGCCTTCTCCTTCGCCGCGATTCCGCTCCTGGGCAATTTCATCCTGCTGCTGGCGGCCGCCCTCGTCTTCGGCGTCGGCGAGGCCCTCGTCACCTCCTCCTCGGGGGCCCTGGTCGGTGATCTATGCCGCGAGAAGAATTTCGGGGCCGCCATGGGAACCTTCGGCACCATCTACGATATAGGACACGCCGCCGGCCCCATCCTTGCCGGGGTGCTGATCGCCGGTTACGGATATCTCCCCTCCTTCTGGATCATGGCCACCGTTCTGATCATTGCGGTGCCGGTCTTTACCATGATCGTGCGGGAGGGATGAATTCGGAGGGAGAGCTTTTCATCCTCGCGAGGTTGACAAGGGAGAAGGTGCGGAGAAGACTTTTAAGAAAAGCGTGCCGCGATGCCGCGATGTGAAAAGGAAACCGCCATGCCCCCTGACGACCGACACGACTCCGCTCCCCCCGCCCCGACCTTCGGCGAAGCCGTGCGGGTCTGGATCAAGGTGGCGCTGCTGAGCTTCGGCGGGCCGGCGGGGCAGATCGCCGTGATGCACCGTCTGGTTGTGGAGGAGAAGGGGTGGGTCGATGAGCGGCGCTTTCTGCACGCCCTCAACTACACCATGGTCCTTCCGGGACCAGAGGCGCAGCAGCTCGCCACCTACCTGGGGTGGCTCCTGCACGGCACGCGCGGAGGGCTCGTCGCGGGGACTCTCTTCGTCCTCCCCGGATTCATCGCCATCCTGGCCCTCAGCATCCTGTACGCCGTCTTCCGCGATCTGGCGGCGGTGGAGGCTCTCTTCTACGGGCTCAAGCCGGCGGTGATGGCGGTGGTTGTGGCGGCGGTGGTGCGCATCGGCAAGAAGGCGCTTCGCAACGAGGTCCTCATCCTGCTGGCGGCGGCCGCCTTCGTCGCCCTCTTCTTTTTGCAGATCCCCTTCCCCTTCGTGGTCATCGGAGCGGCGCTGGCCGGATGGCTCGGCGGGCGTCGGCGTCCCGACCTCTTTCTCCCCCCGGAGGGGGCGGCGAAGGGGGGCGATGAGGAAGCCGACGCCCCGCCCGTTTCGGCGTTGCGCTCGGCGCGCCTGATCGCCGTCTGGCTCCCCCTGTGGTTCGCTCCGCTCATCGTGCTGGCTCTGTTCTTCGGCTCCGACCACGTCTTCGTCACGCAGGGTGCCTTCTTCAGCAAGATGGCGGTCGTCACCTTCGGCGGCGCCTATGCGGTCCTCGCCTACGTCGCCCAGCGCGCGGTGGAAGACTACGGCTGGCTCGCCCCCGGCGAGATGCTCGACGGGCTGGGGATGGCCGAGACGACGCCGGGGCCGCTGATCATGGTGGTGCAGTTCGTCGGCTTTATGGGGGCCTTCCGCCTCGTGGAGGAGCTCCCCCCGCTGGCGGCTGGGCTCCTCGCCTCGGTCGTCGTCACCTGGGTCACCTTCGTGCCGTGCTTCCTCTGGATCTTTCTCGGCGCCCCCTACATCGAGCGGCTGCGCAAAAACCGCTCCCTCAACACCGCCCTTTCGGCGGTGACCGCCGCCGTCGTCGGCGTCATCCTCAACCTCGCGCTGTGGTTCTCCCTCAACACCCTCTTCGGGCGCCTGACGGAGATCCGCGCCTACGGTGTCCGTCTCCTCGTCCCCGCCTGGGAGACCCTCGACCTCCCCGCCCTGCTCATCGCCGCGGCGGCCTTCCTTGCCCTCCTGCGCTTCAAGACGGGGCTCATCCCCACCCTGGCGGCGAGCGCCTTCGCGGGGATCCTCTATCGCCTCGTTCTGGCGTCGTAGGCGTCGCGATAGCGCCCCGCCGCAGCGCGGATCGCCTCCAGAGCCTCCTGCGGCCCCTCCAGGTCCTCGATCAGGACCTCCTTTTCTTCGAGGGATTTGTACTCGGCGAAGAATTTGCGGATCTCCGCCAGCTTGTAGGGAGGGAGGTCGCGGTAGTGGTGAAATCCGCAGAAGGCGACGTCGTGGAGGCTGACGGCGATGACCTTGTCGTCGATCCCTTTCTCGTCGCGCATGCGCATCAGACCGACGGCCCGCGCGTCCATGACGGTCATCGGGTGAACCGGTTCGAGGCACAGCACCAGAATGTCGAGGGGGTCGCCGTCTTCGCTGAGGGTCCGGGGGATGAAGCCGTAGTTGGCCGGGTAGTGGATCGCCCCGTGCAGCACGCGATCGAGGCGCAAAAAGCCCGTCGCCTTGTCGAGCTCGTACTTGTTGCGGCTGCCACTGGGGATTTCGATGACGGCCGGAAAGCCGTCGCCGATCGAGCCCGCATCGAGCTTCAGAGCGTGCCAAGGGTTCATCGCACCTGCGCTCCTATCGGTGCGCTGCGCGTGCCGATCTCGTCGTTGTGCAAGGTGGTATTCATGCTTTCAAGGGTATCATGCCGCAGGGTAAAAACGACGGCAGGAGGTCCCGGCCTAGGAGCTTGCCGCTGTGGGCGCCTCGAGCGAAGAGTCGGCGGCGAAGAAGAAGCCGAAGTCGTCGATGTGCAGCGCGAGCAGTTCCATCGCCATTTCGAAGGCCGCCGACGGTCGGCATTTCATCAGACCGGGCAGCGCCGAAAGCTCGGATTCATCGCATTGGGGGTGGCAGACCATCAGGATGGGGACGGAGGCGCCCTCTCCCCAGATTCGGGCGATAAGGGCGGAGTGGGGGAGAGAGGACGGGGTGCGGTTGACGATGAAGAGATCGAAGGGCCTGTTCGTTTTGTTGCGGCGCACGATCCGTTCGAGCGCCTCGGCCCCGCTGGAGGCCAAGGTGACCACGCAGTCGCTGCGCCGCGCCAGATCGTCGAGAAACTCCGGAGACCGCTCGCCGTCGTCGAGTACGAGAACTTCTCTCATCAACACCCCTCCGCTTCGAAAAGGAGACAAAATTCGTTCAATTTAAAACATTATTTTATCAACCAAAACAAATCTATCTCCAACGCGAGAAAATGTCAATTATGGTTTTAAAATTATCCAACAAAGGTTGCAAAAGACGCCCCGGCAATGACCGCCAACAATGATGGCGGCACAAAAAAGCCCGCAATTAAGCGGGCTTCCAGTGAATATGCAACAAAACATACTATGGTAGCGATCAAAACGGAATGTCGTCGTCCGGATTGAAGGGGGGATCGGCGAAATCCTCGTAGGCGGGCGTGCGCTGCGACTCGGGGCGGTTGCCGGAGGGACGCGCTTCGCGGGGCTCGCGGGAGTAGCCCCCCGCATCCTCGCCGGCGCGGCCGAGCATCTGCATCTGATCGGCGACGATTTCGGTGATGTAGCGCTTGTTGCCGTCGCGGTCGTCGTAGGAGCGGGTCTGGATCTTCCCCTCGATGTAGACCTGCTTCCCCTTGTGCAGGTACTTGCCGCAGATCTCGGCCAACTGCCGCCACGCTACGATATTGTGCCACTCGGTCTTGTCCTGCATCTGGCCGTCTCGTCCCTTGAATCGCTCCGAAGTCGCCAGCGAAAATGTGGCGACGGCCGTGCCGGACGCGGTGTAGCGCAGCTCGGGATCCTTGCCGAGATTCCCCACAAGAATGACTTTGTTTACCGACATGCTCAAACCCTCCATGCTGTGTGAATGCGACACCTTGCCGCACTCGCGCTCCGATTGTCAAGAACAGAAAACGCCTCAGTTGATGGGGATGGAGACGAACCCTTTTTGCCCGTAGCCCATGGCCGACAAGAAGGTGTTGCCGACGGCGGCGACCCCGTCCATCAGATCGGCGGGCTCCAGCGGCACGCGCTGCATGGCGATATAGCACGACTCCATGCGCACCCCGTCGAGTTGCACCAGCGCGCGCAGGCGGCTCTGCACCTGTGCGGCGACATCGCGCTGCTCGGGGGCGAGCGTCTCGAGATCGGCGGCGAGCAGCCGAACCGCTCCGCCGCGAAAGGCGAAGATCATTTCGGGGGCGACCCTCTGGCGCACCATGTCGTGATAGGTCTGCTCGATGACGCCGAGGCGCCCCAGAAGAAGCTGCGGATCGCCGAGGGTCACATCCCACAGGATGCGCCCGACGCTCACGTCGCGAAGCGCCTCGCGGTCGTCGGGGGCGCTGCGCTGAGGGGGGGCAGGGTCTTCGCACCACAGCACTTCGGCGTAGGCTGCGGGGGCGAGAATCAGGGCGAAGAGCACAATCGAGAGGATGAAACCTTTTCGGTACATCGCTGGGTTCTCCTTGAATGCTGGGGAGGCTCGGACGGGGTGAATCGCTGCGTCAAGTGTATTTTTGCCTGAAACGCCCTTGGCGCGTCAAGCTGCGGTGGCACGAAAACGAAAAGAGTTTGACTCCCCTTTGGCACTTTCGTAGACTGCTGAATTAATCACGTTTATAAAATGCGACCGGGTCCGCGCCGTTCGCCTAGGGTAGTGAACCGAACGATATGTCCGTCTTTCCCGAAGAAATCCGACTCTCCGCCCTGCAGCCGCTGCACCCCGACTGCCTGCGCCTTCTGGCGCTGGGGGGGCTGGGGGAGATCGGGATGAACATGATGGCTCTGGAGTGCCGGGGGGAGATCCTTCTGATCGACTGCGGGCTGATGTTCCCCGAGGCGTACATGCTCGGGATCGACCTCGTCCTGCCCGACGTCTCGGTTCTGGATGAGCGCAGCGCCGACATCCGCGCCCTGGTTCTGACCCACGGGCACGAGGACCACATCGGCGCCATCCCCTATCTGCTGGAGCGCCTGGGCAATCCGCCCATCTACGGCACCGGCCTGACGCTGGGGCTTTTGCGCAACAAGCTCGACGAGCACCGTCTTCTCGATACGGCGCGCCTGGAGAAGGTCGCCCCCCGCGACCGGGTCGAGCTCGGGGTCTTTTCGGTGGAGTTCTTCCGCGCCGCCCACTCCATCGTCGACGGGGTGGGGCTCGCCGTGCGCACCCCGGCGGGGCTTGTGGTCCACACCGGGGACTTCAAGCTCGACTCGACCCCCGTCGACGGCGAGCCGACGGATCTGGCGCGGCTGGCCGACTACGGCGAAGAGGGGGTCCTCCTTTTTCTGGCCGACTCGACCAACGTCGAGAGGGAGGGGCACACCCTGTCGGAGCGGGTGGTGGGGGAGGCGCTGCGCGAGTTGCTGCCGCGCTGCACGGGGCAGGTGATCGTGGCGACCTTCTCCTCGAACATCCACCGCATCCAGCAGATCGCCGACGCGGCGGTCGCCTGCGGGCGCAAGATCCTCGTCAACGGCCGCAGCATGGTGGCCAACATCGCCATCGCCCGCCAGCTCGGCTACCTGCACCTCAAGGACGACGCCCTCATCGAGCTGCGCGACCTGCGCGATCTGCCGCGCGAAGAGGTTCTCATCGTCACCACCGGCAGCCAGGGGGAGCCGCTGTCGGCCCTATCGCGCATCGCCATGGACGACCACAAGCAGATCGGCGTCGAGGCGGGGGACACGGTCATCCTCTCCTCCAAGTTCATCCCCGGCAACGAGAAGGCGATCACCGACATGATCAACCATCTCTATCGCCGAGGCGCCGAGGTCCACTACGAGACGACGAGCGAGGTCCACGTCTCCGGCCACGCCGGCCAGGAGGAGCTCAAGCTCGTCCACTCGCTGGTGCGCCCGCGCTATTTCGTGCCGGTGCACGGCGAGTACCGCCACCTGGTCAAGCACGCCCAGCTCGCCCGCGCCATGGGAGTCGCCGAGGAGAACGCCGTCGTGCTGGAAAACGGCTACCCCCTGGTGATTTCACACAATGGCCTGCACGTCGAGGATCGCGTGAGCACCGGGCGCGTCTTCGTCGACGGCAAGGGGGTGGGGGACGTGGGGACGATGGAGCTTCGCGATCGCCGCCATCTGGCGGGGCACGGTCTCGTCATGGTCCTTCTGGCGGTGAACCAGTCGACCGGCACCATCGTCTACGGCCCCGAGCTCTTCACCCGGGGCTTCGTCCCCGCCGAGGGGGGGGCGGACCTGCTGGAGCAGGCCCGCGACAAGGTGCGAAACGTCCTCTCCGAGCACACGCTGGAGACGATCACCGACTGGGAGGAGCTTCGGGTCGAGGTGCGAAAAACGCTGCAGCGCTTCTTCAACCGCGCCCTCGAGCGCCGTCCCCTGATCCTGCCGGTGATCCTGGAGCTCTGAAGCAGGATCGTGGCACGCGATTTGCTTGTGAAACCAAAAATCATTTCACGCTCGTTCGCTGCGCTCACCCGAGGCGCAGGGATCACAGAGAAGGCAAAATCAGGTTCTCTTTTGTGTTCTCTGCGTCTCTAGCGGCTGAGAGGAGCGGGCGTGAGATGCCTTTAAAAATCGCTTGTATTTTCAGCAAGCTAATCGGCAACCCGGGAGCGGTATGAGCGAAAAGAGCCCTTTTGCGCGCGAACACCTGAAAAAAGAGATTGCGGGGATCTTCTGGCTGGCGGCCGGCGCCTTCATCCTGCTGAGCCTCGTCTCCTACAGCGGCGCCGATCCCTCGTACAACAACAACCTGCACCCGGAGACGATCGGGAACTTCACCGGCAAAGTCGGCGCCTATCTCTCCGATCTGCTGCTGCAGATCTTCGGCCTGCCCGCGTACCTCATCCCTCTGTGCTGTCTCCTTTTCGCCTGGCGGCTTCTGAAATTCCGCGACATCAAGGTGCGCCCCCACAAGGGGATCGCCTTTTTCGGCCTCATCCTCTCGCTGTCGGGCCTCGTCGCCCTGTCCTTCGGCCGGGTGTCGTTCCTCGGTGAAGAGATCGCCCAGGCCGGCGGGGGGATCGGCTACATCCTCGCCCACAAGCTGCTGATCCCCTGGCTCAACGTCACCGGCGCCGCGGTTTTCCTCGCCGTTTTCTTCGTCGTGTCGCTGATGCTCTCGGCGCGCTTCTCCATGGTCCTCTTCCTCGAAGGGATCCTCGATCGCTTCGCCGGCAACCTTGAGCGGCGGCGCGAGGCCCGCCTCGCGCAGAAGGAGCGCGAATCCCGCGAAAAAGGGGAGAAAGACCTCATCGCCGCGCCGATCGTCCCGGCGACGCCCGAATCGAAAAAGATCCCCCTGACCCTCCCCGGCGCCTCGAAGAAAAAGAAGAAGGATGACGCCGCCGCGGCGGCGCAGGTCGCCTTCGACTTTCTGGAGCCGAGCGGCACCTACCATATCCCCCCCCTAGGGCTCCTCGCTCACGACGGCGCCCCCCCCAAGCCCATCGACCGCGAGTCGCTGACGATGAACGCCAAGATCCTGGAGAAGAAACTCAAGGACTTCGGCGTCGAGGGTGAGGTGGTGGAGATCAAGCCGGGGCCGGTCGTCACCATGTACGAGTTCTCCCCCGCTCCCGGCGTCAAGGTGAACAAGATCGCCGGCCTCAGCGACGACCTCTCCATGGCGCTCAAAGCCCTCTCCATCCGCATCGTCGCCCCCATCCCGGGGCGCGGCGTGGTCGGGATAGAGATCCCCAACCGCGATCGCGAGACGGTCTATCTGAAGGAGATCTTCGAGTCCGAGGAGTTTCAGAAGACGGGGGGGCGCCTCCCCATGGCGCTCGGCAAGGACATCTTCGGCCGCACCGTCGTCTCGGATCTGGCCAAGATGCCCCACCTGCTGGTGGCCGGCTCCACCGGCAGCGGCAAGTCGGTCTCCATCAACACCATGATCCTTTCGCTGCTCTACCGGGCGGCCCCGCAGGACGTGCGCATCATCATGGTCGACCCCAAGATGCTCGAGCTCTCCATCTACGAGGGGATCCCGCATCTACTCCTGCCGGTCGTCACCGAGCCGAAGAAGGCGGCGCTGGCGCTGGCGTGGGCCGTGCGCGAGATGGAGCGCCGCTACAAGCTCATGGCCGACAAGGGGGTACGCAACATCGACGGCTACAACAAGAAGATCGCCCGGGAGGAGAAGGAGAAGGAGGAGCTCAAGGCGAAGCAGCAAGTCGTCGTCGAACCGGTGGAGCCCGAAGAGCAGGACGAGCTTGCGCCGGTGGTGACGATCGAGGAGGGCGAAGAGCTCGACCACGGCCATCTCCCCTACATCGTCGTCATCGTCGACGAACTCGCCGACCTGATGATGGTCGCCGGGCGCGAGATCGAAGAGTCGATCGCCCGCCTGGCGCAGATGGCCCGCGCCGCCGGCATCCACCTGATCCTGGCGACCCAGCGTCCCAGCGTCGACGTCATCACCGGCCTCATC
>JBJHBH010000108.1:0-9278 GCA_050485365.1 Desulfuromonadales bacterium
CTTTAGCAGGTTGCTGAAAAACTCTTCGAACAAACTAGGTTAAAATGCCCATCTGTGTTATGATTTTGCGCATAATCCATTGATATTGCAGGAGAAATTTATGCGCGGCGAACACGATCCGACTCAGGCCATGTTCTGCTACATCTCCCCCGAGGGGTTCGTTCCCAAGGAGCACCCCCTGCGACCCCTCAAGAAGATGGTCGACCTTGCCCTGAAGAATCTTTCTCCCAAGTTCGATGCCATGTATTCCCATACCGGCCGCCCTTCGATTCCGCCGGAGAAACTGCTTAAAGCTTCACTTCTGCAGGCTTTCTTCACGATCCGCAGCGAGCGGCAACTTGTTCAGCAGATCGGCTACAACATCCTGTTCCGTTGGTTCCTCGACATGGCCCTGGATGAAAAAACCTGGGACGCCACCGTATTCACCAAAAACCGCGATCGGCTGTTGGAGGCGGAAATCTCAGCTCACTTTTTCGCCGCCGTGCTGGAGCAGGCCCGCAAGAAGCGGCTGCTCTCCAGCGAACACTTCACCGTGGACGGCACCCTGATCGAAGCATGGGCCTCAATCAAGAGCTTTCGTCCCAAAGATTCCCAGGACGGTCCGCCCCAAGGACCGGTAGGTCGCAACAAGGTCGCCGACTTTCGCGGTCAGAAGCTCTCCAACGCTACCCACGCCTCCGTCACCGACCTTGACGCCAAGTTGTACCGCAAGAGCAAACAGCAGGGGGCGGACCTCTACCACATGGGGCATGTGTTGATGGAAAACCGTAACGGTCTTATCGTCGGTGCCCAAGTGACCCAGGCCACCGGCACCGCCGAGCGGGAGGCTGCCGTGGACATGATCAAGAAGGTGGCCGACCAAAAGGGCGAGGGCCAACGACTCACCCTCGGGGCCGATAAGGGGTACGACACGCAGGATTTCGTCGATGCTCTCAAAGAGATCAAGGTGACACCCCATGTGGCGCAGAACGATACCAATCGCGCTTCCGCCATTGATGGCCGAACCACTCGGCACGAGGGATACAAAATCAGCCAGCGCATCCGCAAGCGGGTGGAAGAGATCTTCGGCTGGATGAAGACGGTGGGGAACTTCCGCTCACCCAAGTACCGCGGAACCGACAAGGTCGGATGGCACTTCTCCTTGGTGGCTGCCGCCTACAACCTGGTCCGGATGCGCAACCTTCTGGCCTCCCCCGCATAAAACAAGGGGGCAGTGCGCCCTCTGCCCCAGAAACCGGGTCCAGGGGGCGAAAATAAGGTCGAGAAACCAAGAATCAAAGAGCAAAAAGCCGCAAGAAACTGAATTGATTTCGCTGAAAAGCTTCAAAAAACCTCACCCGGGGAGGGGGGACGGGGGATGGAGTAGTTTTTCAGCGACCTGTTAGGGGGCAGAGAGGGGACGCTCTTGACGAATTGACATTTTTCGACTATCCCGGCCTTCTCCAGCATGTGATCGCCTGGGGGCTAGAATGACCCCTCCGGGGTCAAAAACGCCTGTCGGGACTGCCGATTTCTCGGTCTGTTGATAGTGTTGAATGTGACATTTTTCCTCGTAGCCGCCCTGGTCTATCGTCGCCGGGCACTTTGAAGAAATGGGCAGCCATCTGTTCGTGACGACCGGCGCCCTGGGATGGGGCCCGCCGCTGCGGGTCGACCTGCTCCGGCGCAGAGACTGACGATTCACCCGTGGCAGATTGTTCGTCGCGTTGAGGGGAGAATAGCCATGAAGTTTTCGATGAGCCGCTTCTTCACGGTCGTGATAATCCTTTGCGCGGCGCTTCTTGCCGGGTGCGCCGGGAGCAATCCGCAATGGAGGATTCAGAACCCCTATGAGAGCGTTGACTGGAGCACCCACCAGCAATACAAGGCGAACTTTCATACGCACACAACGATGAGCGACGGAAGGGAAGGTCCGGCGCAGGTCATCGACCGCTACGCGGCACTCGGTTATTCCATTCTCTCGTTGACCGATCATGACACCATAGGGCCCGGCGCAGATCGCCGCCATCCAGCAAAGGAGAAGACGACCTGGCCCTGGGATGCGTATGGGCGTGATCCCGCAAAGGTGGGAATTGTGGCTGTGGAAGGAAACGAGATATCGCGTGTTCATCACATCGGCAGTTACTTCAATGATTATGGGGACGCGGATGTCCAATCCGAGACCGTCGCCGTCGAAGAGATCGGGCGGCGCGGCGGACTGGCGGTCCTCTTTCATCCAGGGCGCTACAAACAATCCGTTGGGTGGTATGTGGACATGTTCCGAACGTATCCTCATCTGGTTGGGATTGAAATTTACAACCAGGGCGACCGGTACCCAGGCGATCGGCGGACATGGGACGCGATTTTGAGCGTCGTAGCTGCCGAGCGCCCAGTGTGGGGTTTTTCCAACGACGACATGCACGACCCCGACAGCCATCTCGGACGCAACTGGAATCTGTTGATTTTGCCGGAGCTGTCCGTCGAGTGGGTGCGCAGGGCGATGGAAGAGGGGATCTTCTTCTACGTCTTCGCACCCCAGGGGCATGATGGGGCGCCGCCGCCTGTGATTGAGTCCGTCACGGTGGATTCAAGCAAAGGGATCATCCGCATCGAGGCCAGCGGCCATGAGCGCATCCATTGGATTTCCGCCGGCGCCGTCGTGCATCAGGGGGACTCCGTTGATCTGTCGAAAACGAGCGGCATCGAGGGTTACATTCGTGCCGTGATTTACGCAGCCGAGGGAGGCTCACTTGTCGGCACACAGCCGTTTTCGCTGCATGCCGACGCGCCAAGAGACGCACGCTGACGCTGCGGCCTTTTCGGAGCTTCGACAAATGACGCAACGTCCTCTGTCATGGCAGTTGTTCGGATTGCTCGGCTGGCTGCTGGCTGCCTTCGCCGCCGGGGGGGTAGGGGCTTTTGCCTCGGCGGACGCGGCGTCGTTCTATGCCCAATTGAGCAGGCCGTCCTGGGCGCCGCCCGCCTGGGTGTTCGGCCCCGTGTGGTCGGTGCTGTATGCGCTCATGGGCACTGCCGCATGGCTGGTGTGGCGCTCGCCCGCCCCCAAAAGGGGGGCGCTGACCCTGTTCGGCGCGCAGCTTGCGGCCAACGCGCTCTGGACGTGGCTGTTCTTTGCCTGGCGGCGGGGCGCGCTGGCCGCCGTGGAGATCCTCGTTCTGCTGGCGCTCATTGCGGCCACCGTTGCGGCCTTCCGGCGAATCAGCCGCCCGGCTGCGGTGCTGATGCTCCCCTACCTCTTCTGGGTCGCCTATGCCTCCGTGCTCACCTGGGCCCTGTGGCTGAGGAATCCGGGGCTGTTGTAGCTTCCCGTCTCTCACGTTGAATCCCTGGTTGCCGGCATAGCTAAACTCGATGTTGCAGCGCCCCTGTGTCTTTGAATAGACTGCAGATAGGGGTGACGTTTCGCTTTGCGGGGAGAGAATGGAACAGACGACATTCACGATCGGCGGCCTCGATTGCTTCGCGTGCGCCGAGCACGTCAGACAGGCGATCGAGGAGGTCCCGGGCGTTGTGGAGGTGGAGGTTCTCTTTTCCGCGCGAAAAGCGACCATCCGCTTCGACCCCCGCAGAACGGGGCTTGCCGAAATCCGGCGGGCCGTCGAGCGGGCAGGGTACGTCCCCGATCCGTCCGACGCGCAGGATGCGAGCGCGCCTCTCGCCGAGTTCAGCCGTCGAATTCTGCTGATGTTCGGCGCCGTTTTCGGCACGGTTCTCTTCGTCGTCGTGGTGGGGGAATGGTTCGGGCTCTTCGACGCCGTCACGCAAGGGGTGCCGCCGGCGGTGTGGGTCGCCGTCATCGTGCTGGGCGGCTATCCGATCTTCGTCAATGTCGTCAGAGCGGCACTGAGGGGGCGCATCATCGCCCAGACCCTCATGAGTCTCGGCATGCTGGCGGCCATCGTCGTCGGCGAATGGGGGGCGGCGACGATCGTCGTCTTTTTCATGCGGGTGGGCGATTTCATCGAGAGCTTCGCCACTGAGCGCGCCCGCCATGCGGTGAAGGCGCTTGCGGCCATGAGCCCGCAAATGGCTCGGGTGGAGCGTGGAGGGGCGGAGGTCGAGCTCCCCGTTGAAGAGATCAGGGCGGGCGAGACGGTCATCGTCCGGCCGGGGGAGAAGATTCCGGTGGACGGCGAGGTGAGCGATGGAGAGGCGACGATCGATCAGGCGAGCATCACGGGGGAATCGATGCCGGTGGAGGTCGCCGCCGGCTCGGCGGTCTTCGCCGCCTCGGTGATCCGCCTCGGCAGCTTGCGCGTCCGGGCTCTGAAGGTGGGCGCCGACACGACCTTCGGGAAAGTCGTGAAGCTTGTGGAGGAGGCCGAAGCGCAGCGGGCCGAGGTGCAGCGTTTCGCCGACCGGTTCTCGGGGTATTTCCTCCCCTTCGTCGTCGGTATCGCCGCGCTGACCTTCTTCTTCACACGAAACCCCCTGTCGACCGCCGCCGTTCTCGTCGTCGCCTGCTCGTGCTCCATCGCACTGGCCACGCCCGTCGCCATGATCGCCTCCATCGGCGCCTCGGCCCGCAGGGGAATCCTGATCAAGGGGGGGAAGTACATCGAGGCGCTCAAGCGCGCCGATGTCTTGCTCATCGACAAGACCGGCACCCTCACCCTCGGGCGACCGCAGATCACCGACATCGTCCCACAGGGGCGATTTCGCGCCGAAGAGGTCCTCTTGCTTGCCGCGGCCGCCGAGCGCTATTCGGAGCACCCCCTGGCCGAAGCGGTGCGCGCGGCCGCCCGGCTCGGCAACGGGCCGACCCCGGCGGCCGATCGGTTCGAGGCCGTCCCCGGCTGCGGCGTGCGGGCGTCCGTCGATGGCCGACGTATTGTGGTGGGGAACAGCCGCATGATCCCGGAAGGGGAGATTCTCCCAGAAGCGGCCGCATTGCGCGCGCAGGGCAAGACCCTCCTCTTCGTGACGATCGACGGCGAAATTGCCGGGATTCTGGCCGCCGCCGATACGGTGCGCCCCGAGGTGCCCCTCGCTTTTTCGCGCCTTCGGGAGTTGGGGCTGAAAAAGGTCGAGCTCCTCACCGGCGACCATGCGCAGGCCGCCTCTTCTCTGGCGGGCGAGCTCGGCATCGCCTACAGGGCGGGGCTGCTGCCCGAGGAGAAGATCGCCGTCGTCAAGGAGTATCAGGCCGCAGGGCATGTGGTCGTCATGGTCGGCGACGGGGTGAACGACGCCCCCGCCCTCGCGCAGGCCGACATCGGCGTCGCCATGGGGAGCGCCGGGAGCGATATCGCCATCGAGGCGGCGCATATGGCGCTCATGCGGGAGGACTGGCGGCTGATCCCCGAGCTCTTTTCGGTTTCGCGCCGCACAATGAAAATCGTGCACCTGAACCTCGGATTCACCGCCGTCTACAATCTGACCGGGCTCTCCCTCGCCGCCCTCGGGATGCTCCCTCTCCCCCTGGCGGCCGCCCTCCAGGCCATCCCGGATCTCGGCATTCTCGCCAACTCGTCGCGCCTACTGCGCCATACGCCCTTCGAATAGCCCTCTTCGGGGATAAGGCGCTGAGGGTGCGATACTCCCCGGTCGTATGGTACTATACTTTTGGCATACCCATGTCCGCAGGACCGAGAAAACCGATGAAGGAGATCACCATGTACAAGATTGTGTCCGTTGTTGCCGGGATCGTTTTTTCTCTGGCGGCCTTCTCGCCCGCTTTGGCCGCGCCGCTCGAGCTGTCGGCCCCCGAAGCGCACCGGATGGCGGCCGCCGGGGAGGTCCTGCTCGTCGATATCCGGACCCCTGCCGAGTGGCAACAGACCGGCGTCGCCCAGGATGCCGTCCTCATCAACATGCTGCACCCGCAAGGCCCCGCCGGGTTCGCCGAAGAGTTGTTGCGCCATGTCGACGGCGACCTCGACGCCCCCATCGCCATAATCTGCCGAACGGGCAATCGCACCACCCAACTGCAGCGCGACCTTCAGCAGCGCGGCTTCACGCGCATCTACAACGTGCGCGAGGGGATGGCGGGGAGCGCCGCCGGCCCCGGGTGGCTGAAAAGGGGGCTGCCCCTCGCTTCTGAGTAAGGAGAGTGACCATGCCCGCGCCCATGGCGCCCGGCACCACGACGATCGATGAGGTGAATCCGCCTCGGACAGGGGATGGCCGCAGGGCGACTTCCCCCTGTCCGATCCTTCCCTGCATCTCCTCCTGTCTCTGCCGTTCCCGTCTCTTGGCGACTAAGTACTCCTCTTTTTCCATCTCGTAAAGCTGCTCGGGGTATCTTTCGGTCGCCTCGAACCAGGCGCGCAGGCTCGCCTCGAAGCGTTCGTGTTCGGGGAGGTGGAGCGTTTCGAGGAAGGCCTCGAGGGCGAGAAAGTGGCGCATGGCGTTGCGCTCGATGACCCCCTGGACGCCGCCGACGTAGACCGGCTCGCCGTCGCGGTAGCGCTCGACGGAGAAGCCCGCCTTGTCGCGCCCTGCGCCGCCGAGATAGGCCCGGGTCGCGAGCCGGCTGCGCAGGCTGGGGCGAAAGGAGGAGTGGAAGAGGAGCTCGGTGCGACCGTCGTCGGCGGGGCGCAGATCGAGCTCGAATCGGTAATCGCGGGTGCCGTGGGGACCGCGCGGCGCGCTCAGGACGATGAGGACCCGCCCGGCTTCGTCTTTTTGCACCTCGAAGCGGTAGCGCAGCTGCGTCGTGCGCGGCAGCGGATCGTCGAAGCGGCGGGCGATATAGAGGGTCAGCGTCGCGGCGTCTTCACGGTGCTCGAAGGTGCAGGCTTTGACGTTGAAGACGAGGGGGATGAATTCACACCACGCTTCGGGGGCGGTGAGGGCTGCGGCGACGGTGTCGAAGGGGAAGTCGATGAGGCTGATGATCTGCGCCGCCAGCACACCCCCCGTATCGCGGTAGCGCACCTCGAAGGGGGGCTCGACGCGCTCGTCGGAGGCAACGCTCTGCGCAGCGACGCCCGGGACCACGAGGGCGGCGAGCAGCAACACAAGGAGCAGGGTCAGCCGGCTCCCCGTAACTTTTCTTCCGGCTGGTTCGGCCATGGCGAGAGATCCTCCCGACAGGAGGAGAGTTTACCATCGGTTCGGTCTTTTTCCCGGGCGGCTTCGGGGGAGCGGGGGACGGCCCCAGGCCGCTCAGCCCGCAAGCTGCGCCAGCCGGTCGGCGCCGACGATGTCGCCGTTCACCTCGAGGCGCTCGGGGGCGGCGTCCTGCGCCGACAGCGCCTCAAGCGCCTCGCCGAGCTCGCCGCGGCGCAGCTGTTCGTTCTCGACGGGCAGGGCGCGGCCGTAGCGGTGCAGGGCCTCGATGAGCAGCGCCTGTTCCCGGAAGTCGCCCCGGGGGGTGTACAGCACGGCCGTGCGCGCCGCGATGCATTCGGAGACGATGCCGTAACCCGGCTTGGTGACGACGGCGTCGGCCGCCCCGACCAGATCGGGATAGTGAAACTCGCCCGCAGTGACGCAGCGCATATTGGGAGCGCCCCCCGCCATCTCGGGGTCGGCGAGAAAGATCCAGTCGCGCAGCCGACCCAGGGGGGCGAAGTCGAACTCTTCCAGCCCGAAGCCGCCGAAGGAGAGGAGGGCGACCTTGCAGCGCTCGGGAATTTCGAGCCGGCGGCGGATCTCGGCCGGGGGGTGCAGGGGAGGGCGCGCGAGCAGGGGGAGGTCCTCGATCCGCCTGAGCTCGCAGGCCGGCTGATGAAAGGGGAGTCGAAGCAGCACCTCGCCGCAGCGGTAATCCTGCCTCACCCCCTCCACCACGTCGTCGTACCCGGCGAACTTCTCGGCAAGCCCTTCGTAGATCCAGTCCCAGGTGAAATTGCTGATCCCCACCGAGGGGATGCCGGCCCGCGCGGCGGCGGCGAAGGCCAGGGGGGGGATGTCGGCGGCCACCAGATCGACCCGCGCGTCGTGCAGCGAGGCCGCCTCGGCGGCGACGATCGCCTCGCGGCGCTCCAGATGTGTGCGCAGCGCCTGCAGCGTCTCTTCCTCGCGCATCCGCAGGCTGTCGCGCTGCAGGACGCCGAAGTCGAGCCCGCGCCTGTGCACGGGGACCGACGGGTCGAGAAAGGTGCGCAGGAACCATTGGCGGGCGTCGGAGACGACCTCCACGGCGATCTGCGGATGGCGTGTCCTCAGCGTGTTGATCAGCTGGCAGGAGCGGCTGGCGTGTCCCAGCCCGTGGCCGGTGATGTAGTAGCGGATCTTCTTCATGGGCTCTGTCATAGCACAGCGCGCATGCGACGGCAATCGCCCTCGCCCCCTTTTTCGGCCTTGCGGTGGAAATCCCGAATGCCTTTGTTATCCTTATCGAGTTTTCATCTTCACCGATTCCTGAGAAAAACCCGCGCATGGAGGCAAAAGAGATGGAAGAGATGTTCTGTTACCAGTGTGAGCAGGCCGCCAACGGCACCGGATGCACCAAGATAGGGGTCTGCGGCAAACAGCCGGATGTCGCCGCCCTGCAGGATCTCATCGTCTGGGGGCTGAAGGGGATGGGCTTCTGGGCGGACAAGGCCCGCCAGAAAGGGGCCGTCGACCGCGACATCGATATCCACATGTTCGAGGGGCTCTTCACCACCGTCACCAACGTCAACTTCGATCCGGACAGCTGCGCCGAGGTCGCCCGCAAGACCGCCAGGATGCGCGACAAGGCCCAGCAGCTCTTCGAGCAGGCCAACGGCGGCCCCTACCAGGGGGATGTCCCCGAGGACGCCCGGGCGTGGAAGGCCGACGGATCGACCGCCGACCTCGTGGCCGAGGGGCGCAAGCACCCGGTGAAGGACCCCAAGGTCGACCCGGACGTCAAATCGGTCATGGAGATGCTCGTCTACGGCATGAAGGGGATGGCCGCTTACGCCTATCACGCCGATCATCTGGGCAAGGGCGATCCCGAGATCGCCGCCTTCATGCACAAGGCGATGGCCGCCACCATCGACCGCAGCAAGGGGCTGATGGATTTCGTCAACCTGTGCATGGAGTGCGGCACCGTCAACCTGAAGACCCAGCAGGCCCTCTACGAGGGGCACGCCGAGCGCTACAGCGCACCGACGCCGACGCCGGTTGAGATCGGCAGCCGAGAGGGAAAGGCGATTCTCGTGTCGGGGCACGATCTGACGATGCTCGAGGAGCTTCTGAAGCAGACCGAAGGCAAGGGGATCAACGTCTACACCCACGTGGAGATGCTCCCCGCCCACGGCTATCCGGGGCTCAAGAAGTACAAGCACCTCGTCGGCAACTACGGCGGCGGGTGGCAGGACCAGGCCAAGGAGTTCGCGGCCTTCCCCGGCGCCATCATCTTC
>JBJHBH010000109.1:0-9063 GCA_050485365.1 Desulfuromonadales bacterium
TGACAAGGGTGTCTGGCGCCATGGACGGCGCCAGTCAAGCGGCCATGGACGGCGAAAAGCGTCCCTTGGCATGGGAGCCGCGACCCTATGCTGAACAGTTACCTTCAGCCTTCAGCCTAGACCTCTTCCTTCTTCACGTTGAAGGTCTCGTGGTTGTAGACCTCGTTGAGGATCTTTCCGGCCCCCTGGATCAGCAGATCGTCGGCCAGCGAGATACCGGTCTTCTCGGCGTCCTCGACGGCGCAAACGGCGCTCTTCTTCAGGAACTGCCGACCGTCGACGCTGGAGACGAGGCCGGTGAGGGTGAGTTGAGCGCCGCTGACTTCGCCGAAGGCGGCGATGGGGACCTGGCACCCCCCCTCGAGGCGGCGCAGAAAGGCGCGCTCGGCCTTGACGGCCCAGGCGGTGTCCTCGTGATTGAAGAAGTCGATCAGGGCGTTGGTTTCGGCGTCGTCGATGCGGCTCTCCAACCCGAGGGCGCCCTGGCCGATGGCGGGCAGGGAGATGTCGGTGGGGAGGTGCTCGCTCACCATGGCGCCGAATCCGAGGCGGTTCATGCCGGCGGCGGCGAGGACGACGGCGTCGAGATCCTCGTCGGTGAGCTTGCGGATGCGCGTCTCGACGTTGCCGCGGATGTCGATCATCTGGAAGTCGGGGCGCAGGTGCAGCAGCTGGGCCTTGCGGCGCAGCGACGAGGTTCCGATGCGCGCTCCCTGCGGCAGATCGCGAAACGAGGCGAAGCCGGGCTTCAGAACGAGGATGTCCCTGGGGTCTTCGCGCTCGGTGATGCAGCGCAGGGCGAGCCCCGGGGGGAAGAAGGTGGGGACGTCCTTCATCGAGTGGACGGCGATGTCGGCCTCGCCGCGCAGCATCGCCTCTTCGATCTCCTTGACGAAGAGCCCCTTGCCGCCGACCATGGCCAGCGGCACGTCGAGGATCTTGTCGCCGGTGGTCTTGATGACGTTGAGCTCGACGAGCAGTCCGGGGTGTCGCTTTTCCAGCTCGGACTTCACCCAGTTCGCCTGCCACAGGGCGAGCTGGCTCCCCCTCGTTCCGATGCGCAATCTTTGTTTCGCCATTCTAATCTCCATTCATGGATCGTGAGGGGTAAGGTGCGCAGAGCTTGCCTCCTGCGCACGCCTCATCTTGAAAAAAAGCAGCCGGGCACCGATCGATTTCGGTTCGGCCGAAACGGGTCAGCGTCTTGGGTGGTGCAGCGCGTCGGAGGGGACCTCGTCGGCGTCGAGGCTCTCGAGCTCCCCTTCGGCGGTCGGCCCCTCGAGCCCGAACAGAGCCCGCACCGCATCGACGTAGGCGTCGCCGGCCGACTCGTTCTGAACCTGCTTGAGGACGGTGATCGGGTGGTGCAGGACCTTGTTGATGATGGCGGCGGACATCGCCTCGATCGCCTTTTTCTCCCGCGCCCCCAGGTCGCGCATCGACGAGAAGGTCTTCTCCAGCTCCCCTTTGCGGATCTCCTCCAGATGGCGGCGCAGCGAGACGATGGTGGGGACGACGTCGAGGGTTGAGAGCCAGCGGTGAAACTGCACGATCTCGGTATCGATGATCGCCTCGGCCTTCTTCGCCTCCTTCTGCCGCTCCTTCAGGTTCGCCTGCACCACCCCCTGCAGGTCGTCGACGTCGTAGAGATAGACGTTGGAGACGTCGTTGACCCGCGGGTCGATGTCGCGCGGCACGGCGATGTCGATGAAGAACATCGGCCTGTTTTTGCGCTGGCGGATGACCTCTTCGACTTTCTTGGCGCCGAGAATGAAATTGGGGGCGCCGGTGGAGGTGAGCACGATGTCGACCTCGTGCAGGTGCGAGGGGAAGTCGTCGAAATCGAGGGCACGGCCGCGAAACTCCTCGGCGAGCTTCACCGCCCGCTCAAAGGTGCGGTTGGTCACCAGGACTTTCGAGACGCCGTTGTTGACGAAGTGGCGGGCCGCCAGCTCGCACATCTCTCCGGCGCCGATGAGCAGCACCGTCTTGCCGTCGAGGGTGCCGAAGATCTTGCGCGCCAGCTCCACCGCCGCGAAGGAGACCGACACCGCATTGGAGGCGATCTGAGTTTCGGTGCGCACCCGCTTGGCCACCGAGAAGGCCTTGTGGAGAAAGCGGTTGAGGATCAGCCCGACGGTCTTGAATTCGGTGGCGTATCCGTAGGAGGTCTTGATCTGTCCCAGGATCTGCGGCTCTCCGATGACCATCGAGTCGAGGCTGGCGGCGACCCGAAAGACGTGGCGGATCGCCTCTTCCCCGCCGTAATCGTACAGGTGGGGGTCGAGCTCGTCCTGCGGGATGCCGTGAAAGGAGGCGAGAAAGCGGCGCAACTGCACCTTGCAAAGCGCCTCGTCGCGGCTTGTGGCGTAGAGCTCGACGCGGTTGCAGGTCGAGACGATCATCGCCTCGATCACCGCGGGCAGAGCCGAGGCCTCGCGCAGCGGCTTCTCCATGGCGGTCGGCGAGAAGGCGACGCGTTCGCGAATTTCGACGGGGGCTGTCTTATGGCTGAGGCCCACCACGATAATATTCATACGGACGACCCGTTCGGCGCCTCAGCGCCCCTGAAGTGATTCAAAAGTGTGCTCTCCGGACAACAGGAGATTGACCCCCAGGAAGGTGAAGAGGAGGCATCCGAAACCGATGATGGCGAAGATGGCCGCCCGGCGTCCGCGCCAGCCGACCGTGAGGCGGCCGTGGAGCAGCGCGGCGTACAGAAACCAGGTGATCAGCGCCCACGTCTCCTTCGGATCCCAGCGCCAGTAGCCCCCCCACGCCGAGTTGGCCCAGACCGCCCCGGAGACGATCCCCATCGTCATCAGCGGAAAGCCGATGGTCAGGCAGCGGTAGTTGATGCTGTCGAGGGTGTCGAGGGACGGAAGACGGTAGTACAGGGGGGAGAACTTCTTGCTCTTGAGCATCCGCTCCTGCAGCAGGTACATGATGGCGGCGATGAAGGCCAGGGCGAAGACGGCGTTGCCAAGAAACGCCAGCGACACGTGGATCGGGAACCACCAACTCTGCAGGGCGGGGTCGATGGTCGTCGCCCCCTTGGGGGCGGCGCCGCTCAGCAGCATCAGCGCCAGCGCCAAAGGCGAGACGAAGGCGCCCAGGACGTTCAGCCGGTAGCGCAGGTCGAACAGGATGAAGATGCCGACGATGGACCATGCGAAAAAGGAGAGGGATTCGTGCAGGTTGGAGACGGGGGTGTGCCCCACCTCCAGGTAGCGCAGCGCCAGGGTGAAGCAGTGCAGGGCGAACCCGCCCCAAAGCACCCAGCGGGCGTAGTGCTCGGTGCGGATGTTGCGTGAGATGACGTCGATGAGGAACAGGACGGTGACGGCGAAATAGACCAGCAGGGTGATGTTGAAAAAGATCGTATTGATCATTTATTCCCCTTCGATACGGTGACGTCCGGTTTCGCCGGTGATCTGCGCGAGGAGGCGGTCGATGCCGTCTTCATCCCCCCGGGCGATCAGCGCGGGGAGGCCGCCCTGCAGAAGACGGTGTAAAACCTGCGAATTATAGGCGGTATTGCTCGAAGGTGTCAAACCCTTTTGCCGAAGGGCGGCGGCGATTTCGAGAACCCGCCGCCATTCATCCCCGAGCTCATCCGCCAGCAGATCGCGCACCGCGGCGGCCAGGGCGGGGCTTTTTCCGCCGGTGCCGACCGACACGACGAGGTCTCCGCGGCGCAGGAGCGCGGGGAGGGTGAAGTCCCCCTCCCCGGGGCTGTCGGCGACATTCACCAGGATGCCGCGGGAGCGCGCCTGGCGGGCGACTTCGGCATTGACGCTGCGTTCGGAGGTGGCCGCGAAGGCGAGAAAGACCCCGTCGAGATCGTGCGGGGCGAAGGGGCGAAGGCGAATTTCCGCATCGCCGAGGTTGTCCGGGGCGACGATCTCGGGGGCGACGAGGCGGACGCGGGCGCCGGCGCCGAGCAGGGCCTTCGCCTTGCGCACGCCGACGCGGCCGCCGCCGACCACCAGGCAGAGGCGCCTCTGCAGCCGAAGGTGGAGGGGGAGCTCGGCCATGGGGTCAGATCCCGAAGAGCTCGGCTTCGACCAGCTCGCACAGGAGGTGGCCGAACAGCAAAGCCCCTTCGGCGATGCGGGCGGGCGACTCGGCGTCGAGGTGAAAGGCGAAGTCGGGAGGTTCGTCGGGCTCCGGCTGCGATCGCGGGGCGAGACACGCCGTCGGGCAGTCGAGCTGCCGCGCGGCGGCGAGGGCTTCGCGCACCCCTTCGTCGCGCTGCCCGTCGCACAGCGCCAGGACGATGTCGCCGCCGCTAGCCACCGCCCGCACCTGACGGGCGAAGAACTGGCCCGTCTGCCCGTCGCGGGCCAGCGAGGCGGCGAGGACGCCGTCGTGGCACAGCGAGAGGGCGGGGAGCAGAGGGCGCTCCATCGAGAGGCGATGCAGAAATCGTGCGGCGGTCAGGTCCGCCACCGCCGCCAAGGGTCCGCCGGCCACGAGAAGGAGGCGGCCGCCGTGGTTGAAGGTTTCAACCAGGCGCTGGGCGAAGCGAAGGAGTTGGTCGGATTGGAGATTCAGGCTTTCGGCGGTCGCGGCAAGCTCGCGGACCGAGCGGGCGATGCGTTCACTCGACATCGAGTCGTTCCTCGGAAAAAGGCGGCAAATGTGCGAAAAAGAATAGGGTAGGGCGCAGGCGACTGTCAAGGGCGAGGAGGCGCCGAGCGCAATTAACTCCTTGATTTTTTTCGATCCCCGACTATTATTGCAGGAGTTGACGATCGAAATGGTGGTCAACACATCCCCATTTTGCTTTCTTGCGAAAGCATCAAATTTACCTGTCCAAAGGAGAAGAATCATGGCGAGCGACAAGGTCGTGCAACTGACGGACGACAGCTTCGACCAGGAGGTGCTCAAGTCCGGCATCCCGGTTCTGGTGGATTTCTGGGCGTCCTGGTGCGCCCCCTGCAAAGCCATCAGTCCCGTGGTGGACAGCCTGTCCGAAGAGTACGACGGCAAGGTGAAGGTGGGCAAGCTCAACGTCGACGAGAATCCGGCGACCCCGGGGCAGTACGGCGTGCGGGGCATCCCGACGCTGATCCTCTTCAAGGACGGCAAGGTTCTCGACCAGGTGGTCGGCGCCGTCCCCAAGAACCAGCTCGAGGGGCTGATCAAGAAGGCCCTCTAGGGGACCGTCTTCACTCCAGTTTCTCCTGAGAGAAATCCGCACCGGGTTTCTTTTTGGCGGCATCGACGAAGCGTACTCTCATGGTGCGACTTTTCTGTTGTCATTTGCCTTGACTTGTGCTACAAGCGACGGGCAAGCTTCCGGAGAGGGCTTTCTCATGAGCGTCGTTTTCTTGTCTGAGAAGAGGCTGCCGGAACCCATTTTTTCAGACCGGCTGCGCCGGGAAGCAAAGGAGCATGAGGGACATGGCAGAAGGTACAGTGAAATGGTTCAATGACGCCAAGGGGTTCGGGTTCATTCAGCAGGACGGTGGTCCGGACGTGTTTGTTCACTTTTCGGCGATTCAGAGCGAAGGCTTCAAGTCCTTGGCCGAAGGTGAGCGGGTTCGCTTCGATGTGACCACGGGAGCCAAAGGGCCCCAGGCAGCCAATGTGGAAAAGATCTGATCGACGCTGATCGATCCGGCTCTGGCGAACCAAAGCTCCGCGCCTTCAGGACGCGGAGCTTTTTTTATGGGCGCGGCGCGCTCTTGAGCGGACGGCTATCTGCCTGTTTTAATATTGGTTTTCTTGTCGCTGCCGTTCTGCTTCTTCCTTGACAGGCGCCCCTGTCTGTTGTTAACGTACTTGCTTGCGAAAAAGTCAGATGCCTCCCGAAGGCCCTTGCCGATGATGAAAGTACTGATATCCGATAAGTTCTCCCCCGAGGGGCTGCGCGTTTTCGAAGAGGCCGAGGGGATCGAGCTTGCCTATCGCCCCGGCATCCTCCCCGGCGACCTGCTCAAGGAAGTCGCCGACGCCGACGCGCTGGTGGTGCGCGGCGGAACGCAGGTGAACGAGGAGGTCTTTCAGGCGGCAGCGCAGCTCAAGGTCGTCGGCCGCGCGGGCATCGGCATCGAAAACATGGATCTGGCCGCCGCCAACCGAAAAGGGGTGGTGGTCATGAACACTCCCTTCGGCAGCACCACGACCACCGCCGAGCACACCATCGCTCTTCTGCTCGCTTTGGCCCGGCAGATCCCCGAGGCGAGCCGCTCCACCAAGGCGGGTCGCTGGGAGAAGGATCGCTTTCTCGGCGCCGAGATCGCCGGCAAGACCCTCGGCGTCATCGGCGCCGGCAAGATCGGCCGGCTGGTGGTGGAGCGGGCTTTCGGCCTCAAGATGAAGGTCCTCATCTACGACCCCTACCTCGCCGAGGAGATGGTGCGCCAGATGGGGGCCGAGCAGGTCGGGTTCGAGGAGCTTCTCGGTCGCTCAGACTTCATCTCCATGCACATCCCCCTCAACATCGAGACCCAGAACCTGCTCAACGACGAGTCGCTCAGGAAGGTCAAGCCCGGCTGCCGCATCATCAACTGCGCCACCGGGGGCCTCGTCGACGAAGGGGCTCTGGCCCGCGCCATTGTCGACGGGCGCGTCGTCGGGGCGGCTCTGGACGTCTTCGCCAAGGAGCCACCCGATCCGGACAATCCGCTACTGGGGCTCGACGAGGTGATCTGCACCCCGCACCTGCGCGCCGCCACCCTCGACGCGCAGGTGAACGTGACGGTCCAGATGGCGCGGCAGATCGTCGACTTTCTCCAGAAGGGGATCGTCGTCAACGCGCTGAACGTCCCGTCGGTCAGCGCCGATCTGCTGGCGATCCTCAAGCCCTATCTCGAACTGGGCGAGCGTCTCGGCGCCTTCCAGGCGCGCTACGGCGCCAAGGGGCTGCAGAGCGTGACCATCGAGTACGCCGGATCGGTCACCGCGCACCCGACGGGGCCGTTGACCATGGCGGTTCTCAAGGGGCTTCTGACGCCGATGATCGGCTCCATGGTCAATTTCATCAACGCCCCCCATCTGGCGCGCGAGCGCGGAATCCGGGTGGTGGAGGCCAAAAGCAGTCTTGCCGAGGGGTACTCGAACCTGATCCGCCTGACGGTCACCGGCGCGGACGGCGAGCACTCGGTCTCGGGCGCCCTCTTCGGCGAGGAGGACTACCGCATCGTGCGCGTCGACGACTACCAGGTCGAGGCGATCCCCCAGGGGAACATCCTGGTGCTGCTCAACGAAGACCGACCCGGGGTCATCGGCTTTCTCGGGCAGGTCCTCGCCGAAGCGGGGATCAACATCGCCATGATGAATCTTTCGCGACGCAAGATTAAAGGGCGGGCGATCTCCCTCATCAACGTCGACAGCCGCATCCCCGACGCGGTGCTCGCCCGGTTGCGCGACAACGCGCATATCCTCTCCGCCGTGCAGGTCGAGCTGTGACGGCGTCGCGAAAAAGTTCCGTCCTGCGGTGCTGCGGCGGGTTTTAGAGATGTGCAACATAAGGATACGAGTAAATTGACTGCCACCCCCTACTGCGCGCTTGAGTCGACCCTGCCCAAGGGAGTGAAGGACTTCCTTCCGGTCAAGGCGGCGAAAATCGAGTATCTTCAGCAGACGCTGCGAAGCGTCTTCGCCCGCTGGTCCTTCCGGCCGATCCTTCCCCCCTCCCTCGAGTTCCTCCACGTTTTGGAGAAGGGGCTCGGCGAGGGGCTTCGGGACAAGACGTTTCGCCTCGACGACCGTCAGAGCGGCCGCATGGTCGCTTTCTCTCCCGACATCACCCCGCAGGTCGCCCGCATCGTCGCCACGCGCATGCGGGAGATCCCCCTGCCGCTGCGTCTGTGCTACACGGGGCGGGTGCTGCGCCACACCGAGCAGCAGGTCGGCAAGGACCGCGAGATCTTCCAGGCCGGCGTCGAGCTGATCGGCCTCGAGAGCCCCGAGGCCGATGCGGAGATGATCGCCATGGCCATCGAGTGCTTCCAGCAGCTGGGGGCGTCGGAGTTCACCATCGACATCGGCCAGGTCGAGTTCTTCCGGGGCGTGATGGCCGATCTGCCCCTCTCGGCAGAGGCGGTGCGCCAGGTGCAGGGGGCCATCGCCCGCAAGGACACTTCGGGGCTGCGGGAGATGCTCTCCGGAGCCGATCTGCCCGAGCGGGCGCGGCAGGAGATCCTGGCTCTGCCCCGGCTCTTCGGCGGTCGCGAGGTCCTCGATCGGGCCGAAAAGGCGGTGACCAACGCGCGCTCGCGCAAGGCGCTCGGCAACCTCTTCAGGATTTTGGAGATCCTTGAAGTGTACGGCGTGGCCGACCAGGTCACCTTCGACCTCGGAGAGATCCGCGGCCTCGACTACCACACGGGGCTGACCTTTCAGGGGTTTCTCCCCGGCGTGGGGCGGGCGGTCTGCTCTGGCGGACGTTACGACGATCTGACCGCCCGATACGGCTACCCGGCGCCCGCCACGGGCTTCGCCTTCAACCTGCTCAATCTGCTGTTCGCTCTGGACGGCAGTCTCGATCAGGCGGCGAGCCGCAGCAGCGATGTGCTGATCTTCCAGTCCGGCGCCGACAAGGCGCGCGCCCAGCGCTTGGCGCGCGCCCTGCGCGAGCGCGGGCTGTCGGCCGCCCGCGACATCATCCCCCGCACCCTCGAGGACACCCTCGCGTACGGGGTCAAAATGAATTTCCGCTTTGTCATCGTCATCGGGGAGGAGGACGACCAGGTGCGGCTGATCCGTCTTGCCGACGGGGAGGAAAGCGCTGTGTCCTATCAGCAGATCCTCACTTCGGAATTCACCCTCTGATCCCCCTCAGGAGAAAAACAGAATGGCCAATGTAATCATCGTAGGTGCCCAGTGGGGCGATGAAGGGAAAGGCAAGATCGTCGACATCTACACCGAGAACGCTCACGACGTGGTGCGCTATCAGGGGGGGAACAACGCCGGTCACACCCTGGTGGTCGGCAGCGAAAAGACGGTCCTGCACCTGATCCCTTCGGGGATCCTCCACGAGGGGAAGCGCTGCATCATCGGCAACGGCGTCGTGCTCGACCCCAAGGTCTTTTTGCATGAGAGAGACAATCT
>JBJHBH010000110.1:0-8335 GCA_050485365.1 Desulfuromonadales bacterium
CGCAGCTCGTGGCTCATGGTGGCGAGAAATTCGCTCTTGGCGCGGTTGGCCTCTTCGGCTCCGAGCTTGGCGCCGATCAGGCTGGTCGCCATCGCGCTCATCGTCTCGCCGAGCCGGCACACCTCCGCGGGGGCCGCCGCATCGTCGACCCTCACCGGCTCCCCTTCCGCCGCCCGGCGGGTCGCCTGCTCAAGGCGCAGCAGGGGCCGGCCGATGCTGCGGGCGAGAAGAAAGGCGACGACGAAGGCAAGGGCCGTAATGAGAATCGCCAGGAGGGCGTCGCGGCGCAGCGTCTCGCGAAACGGCGCGAAGGCAACATCGATGGGGAGGGCGGCCCCGGCGATCCACCCGACCCCCTCGACGGGGACGCGCGCCACGATCCATCGGCCGTCCAGGGGACCGAGTATCGTCGTACCGGCCTGCGCCCGCCCCGAGGCGAGGGCGCTCTGCAGCAGCAGGTCGACCTCGCCCCAGCCTGCCCGCTCCTCCCAGCTCAGCGGCAGCTCGGGGCTCAGATAGACGACGGCCCCCTGGCGGTCGAAAAGGGCGATGCGCCCGGCCGAGGGGCGGTCCTGCGCCAGGGTCAGCTTGCCGACCTCCTCCGGCCCGATCGCCGCGACGACGACCCCCTGCAGGGTCCCCTGCGCGCCGCGCGCCTCGACGGCGATGAAGAAGACCGGTGAGTCGGTCACGGTGCCGCGGGGCGAAAGGTCGCTGATGACCCAAGGGCTGCCGGAGAGAACCTGCTGGAAATAGGGGCGAAAGGCGAGGCTGTTACCGACCAGGGCGGGCACCGTCGAGGCGAGGATCTCCCCCTGCGGGCTCACCCAGCTCAGGTTGCGGATAGCGGGGGAATTCTGCGCCCCGGCGGCCAGAAGGCGGGTCGCCTTCTCGGCGGTGTAGGGGTCGAACCCCAGGATCGCCTGCCCCGTCACGTGAAGATGCTCGCGGTGGCCGCTCACATAGGCGGCGAAGGCGGTGGCGATCCCCTGCGCGACCTCCGTCTCGCTCTGCAGCCGGATCGCGTGCAGCGACGTATAGCGCTGGTAGTTCGTCCACGCCAGCACCAGCGCCATCGGCGCGAGCACCACGGCGATCAGAAAAAAGAGGCGCGCCTGGATGCCGCCGGGGAGAAACCTGGAGAGGAGGCCGGACATGGAGATCCTTCTCAAGGGGGGGGCGCGAAAGCGACAAAAACAAGACCATGAAGGTCTTCAATACATGTGTGCAACGCATCTCATTCGGGTCGATCCTACTGCGAAGTATATCAAAGGGCGCAGGCGCGGTGCAGACAAATCCACAGGTGTGTCATGGCACACATGTGTGCGGCACACAAGCGTGTCATGACACACATTCTCACCCGCCCCACGCGGGGAAACATCCCGAGAGAAGCGCCTCTGGACATCACCACCGCCTTGGCACGCTAAATGATATGTAACCCTGCGAATCGACACTAACAGGAGGATGAAAGCCATGCAAGAGACAGAGGGAGGGCGGCAGTACCTGACATTTCGTCTCGACGAAGAGATCTTCGCCCTGGACATCGCGAAAGTGCGCGAGGTGCTCGACTTCACGACGGTGGCCAAGGTTCCGCGCATGCCCGCCTTCATGCGGGGGGTCATCAACCTGCGCGGCAGCGTCGTGCCGGTGGTCGATCTGCGCCTGAAGTTCGGCATGGACGCGACGCCCAAGTCGGTGAACACCTGCATCATCATCACCGAGATCCGCTTCGGCGACGAAACGTCGGTGGTCGGCGCCCTGGCCGATTCGGTGCAGGAGGTCATCGACCTCGACCCCTCCCAGATCGAGGCCCCGCCGCGCATCGGCACCCGCCTCGACACCGCCTTCATCCGGGGGATGGGGCGCCGCGAGGAGCAGTTCATCATCCTGCTCGACATCGACCGGGTCTTCTCCGCCGAGGAGATCGTCTCCGTCGCGCACAACTCACCGCTCTGCGACGCGGTCTGATCCCAGGCCCCCCGCAGTTTTCCTGAAAAGCGCTTGCGCCCGATACACCACTTCAACGAAGGAGCATGTCCATGCTGAAAAAGCTGACGTTCGGTTTCAAGATCGGCGGGGGATTCGCCGTCGTCCTCGTTCTGTGCGCCGTCATCGCGCTGATCGGGTGGGGGTCGATGGGGGCGGTGGTGGAGCAGGTCGAAAAAGCGACGGGGATGGACCAGATCGTCAGACAGCTGCTGGAGGTTCGCGACGACAACAAGTCGTACATCATTACCCGCGACCGCGCCATGTACGAGCAGGGGCGCAAGAAGACCGAGGCGCTCCTCGCGCACACCCGCACGATGCAGGAAGAGTTCAGCGCGGACGGCGACATCCGGGAGAGCACGGCGAGCATTCTGCGGGGCGTCGAAACCTATCAGGACCATATGAACCGCTATGTCGCCCTCGATGCGGAAAAAGACCGTCTCTTCATCCTCTGGGGCGACCTGGGTAGGCAGTTCACCACCATCAAGACGACGATTGACACCGAGGTCATCGCGCCGTCGATGGAATCGGCCTTGTGGCGAGAGCGGCTCGACGTCTACGCGCGCCTCGCCGCGATCCGTCAGGGTCTTGAGGAGAGGGTGAACCAGGAATTTCTCCTTCTGCGCGTCAGCGCCGTCTACTACGCCTGGCAGATCACGCCCCAGACGTGGGCCAACTTTGAGCGGCAGGTCGCCAGGGTGCAGGAGGGGCTGGCCGAATGGAAGGCGCAGTCGGACGACTATCCGACGATCGTCGAAGCGGCGACCCGCCTCGAAGCCCTCGTTCAGGATTATCTGGAGACGGGCTACGCCTACAGCCGGGCGCTTCAGGAGCAAGCCGAGATCAACGCCCGGATGCTGGCGGCCGCCGAGGGCGTCGGCGAGGTGAGCGTGCGCACCGCCGCCATCGAACGAAACGAGATGCACGAGCAGATCGCCTCGGCCAACCTGCTGATGCTCGGCGGCGCGCTCGGGGCGATCGTCGTCGGCGCCCTGGTGGCCCTGCTCATCACCCGCGGCGTGCTGCGCCAGCTCGGCTGCGACCCGAGCGTCATCGAGACCGTCGCCAACCGCCTCGCCGCCGGGGACCTCTCCATCCGCATGGACCAGAAGATCACCAACGACAAGAGCATCTACGCCGCGCTCAAAGGGATGGTCGAGAAGCTGCAGGAGATCGTCGTCACCATCCAGAGCGCCTCGGGCAACGTCGCCTCGGGGAGCCGCCAGATGAGCTCGACCTCTGAAGCGATGAGCCAGGGGGCCACCGAGCAGGCGGCCGCCGCCGAGGAGGCCTCCAGCTCCATGGAGCAGATGGCGGCCAACATCCGGCAGAACGCCGACAACGCCCTGCAGACCGAGAAGATCGCCGCCAAAAGCGCCGCCGACGCCCGCGACGGCGGGCAGGCGGTGGCCGAGACGGTGACGGCGATGAAGCAGATCGCCGACAAGATCTCCATCATCGAGGAAATCGCCCGCCAGACGAACCTGCTGGCGCTCAACGCCGCCATCGAGGCGGCCCGCGCCGGCGAGGCGGGCAAAGGCTTCGCCGTCGTCGCCGCCGAGGTGCGAAAGCTCGCCGAGCGCAGCCAGCACGCCGCCGCCGAGATCAGCGATCTGTCGGGCTCCAGCGTCGAGATCGCCGAGAAGGCCGGGCAGATGCTCGCGCGCATGGTCCCCGACATCCAGAAGACCGCCGAACTGGTGCAGGAGATCGCTGCGGCGAGCAAGGAGCAGGACGCCGGCGCCGAGCAGGTGAACAAGGCGATCCAGCAGCTCGACCAGATCATCCAGCAAAACGCCTCGGCCTCCGAGGAGATGGCGAGCACCGCCGAAGAGCTCTCCAGCCAGGCCGAGCAGCTTCAGGACACCATCGCCTTCTTCAAGCTCGAGGAGAGCGCCGCTCCGGCCCCCCGTCGCCTGTCACCGCCGGCGGCTCCGACGCCCAAAAGCCCCGCCCCGAGGACGGTCCCACGCATCGCGATCGCCGACAAGGCGAAAGGGTCCGCCAAGGGGATCGCCCTCGACATGGGGGGAGGCGATCCGCTCGACAAGGACTTCGAGCGCTTCTGAGCCTGGAAGGGTCGGCGCATCGTCCTGCCGACTCCGACGTTCGACATGGGACCACTGAAAATAATCACTGGAGAAAAAAAATGAGATGGAAAAACTTCGGACTCAGCTCCAAATTCGCCGTCGGATTCGGTGTCGTCCTCGTCCTGCTGGCGCTGGTCGGCACTTGGAGCATTCGAGGCGTCGAGGGCATCGTCAGCGACGCCCATGAGGCGATCGAGGGGAACCGCCTGCGCGGCGAGATGGTTCAGCGCGAAGTCGATCACCTGCGCTGGGCGGGACGGGTCGCGGCCCTGCTCAACGACCATTCGGTCACCGACCTCGACGTGGAAACCGATCACCACCGCTGCGGCCTCGGCAGGTGGTTCTACGGCGAAGGGCGCAAAGCGGCCGAAGCGCTCATCCCGGCTCTGCGCGGCCCCCTGGCCGCCATCGAAGAGCCGCACCGGCGGCTGCACGAGTCGGCGATCGCCATCGGCGAAATCTTTCAGCAAGCCGACCCCAACCTCCCTCATTTTCTCGCGGAGCGCGAGGCCGATCACCTCGCCTGGGTCAACGCCGTCTATGCCTATTTCGTGGGAGAGCGAGAGAGGCTGGACGTCCAGCTCGATCATCGTCTCTGCGCTCTGGGGCGCTTCATCCACGGAGAGGAGGGCCGAAAGGTCGCCGCCTCGGATCCGGAGTTTGCCCGGCTGCTGGAAGAGATCGTCGAGCCCCACGCCCGGCTGCACGAATCGGCCCACGACATCGCGAAGCTGCCGCGCGCCGAGGGGATGAAGGTCTTCGAGAGCCGGACCCTGCCTGCGCTGCAGGATACTCAGGCGGTTCTGGGGGCGATGAAGGCCAGAGCCGCGCAAAATGTTCAGCGGATGGAGGAGGCAAGGGCGATTTACGCTTCGGAGACGATCCCGAGCCTGCAGGCCGTTCAAGAGCTTCTCGGCGCCGTCATCGCCACCGCAGAAGAGCACGTGCTGAGCGAAGAGGCGATGCTCTCGCAGGCCGCGGACACGCGGCGCGGAATCTTCATCCTCGTCGCCATCGCGATCCCCCTGGGAATCGCCCTCGCCGTCGTCATCGCGCGGGGGATTCTGGGGCCGGTGCGCCGGGGCGTCGATTTCGCCCGGGCGCTGGCGAAGGGTGATCTCAGCGCCACCATCGAATTGGATCAGAAAGACGAGATCGGGGAACTGGCGAAGGCGCTGCGCTCCATGGCCGACTCGCTGCGCGATATCGTCGCGGGCATTCAGACGGCATCCGATCAGGTCACCGCCGGAAGTCAGCAGCTTTCATCGAGCTCGCAGGAGATGAGCGAAGGGGCCACCGAGCAGGCGGCCGCTGCCGAGGAGGCCTCCAGCTCCATGGAGCAGATGGCGGCCAACATCCGGCAGAACGCCGACAACGCCCTGCAGACCGAGAAGATCGCCGCCAAAAGCGCCGCCGACGCCCGCGACGGCGGACAGGCGGTGGCCGAGACGGTCGCCGCCATGAAACAGATCGCCGACAAGATCTCCATCATCGAAGAGATCGCCCGCCAGACGAACCTGCTGGCGCTCAACGCCGCCATCGAGGCGGCCAGAGCCGGCGAGGCGGGCAAAGGTTTCGCCGTCGTCGCCGCCGAGGTGCGAAAGCTCGCCGAGCGCAGCCAGCACGCCGCCGCCGAGATCAGCGACCTGTCGGGCTCCAGCGTCGAGATCGCCGAGAAGGCCGGGCAGATGCTCGCCCGCATGGTCCCCGACATCCAGAAGACCGCCGAGCTGGTGCAGGAGATCGCCGCGGCGAGCAAGGAGCAGGACGCCGGTGCCGAGCAGGTGAACAAGGCGATCCAGCAGCTCGACCAGATCATCCAGCAAAACGCCTCGGCCTCCGAAGAGATGGCCGCCACCGCCGAAGAGCTCTCCAGCCAGGCCGAGCAGCTTCAGGACACCATCGCCTTCTTCAAGCTCGATGGCGACGCCCGCAGCCGACAGAGGGGCGGCGATCACCAGCGGGCCATCGAAAAGTGAGCCATGACACACTTGTGTGCCGCACGCTTGTGTGCCATGTCACACTTTAGTTTCAATTTTCAACCGTCATGGCACTCTGAAAGGGGTCGATTTTTGGCACTTCCTCTCAATTTGGGCGAATCCGAATCCTGGCATGAAAAATGATATGCAACACCTTGCTTAATGAAAGCCTTTGCCGATGGAGGAGAATACCGATGGAAGAAACACAAGGAGGGCGGCAGTACCTGACCTTCCGCCTGGAGGAGGAGATCTTCGCCCTGGAGATCTCAAAAGTACGCGAGGTCCTCGACTTCACGACGGTTGCCAAGGTGCCGCGGATGCCCGAGTTCATGCGCGGGGTCATCAATCTGCGCGGCAGTGTCGTGCCGGTGGTCGATCTGCGCCTGAAGTTCGGGATGGAGGGGACGCCGAAGACGGTGAACACCTGCATCATCATCACCGAGATCGTGATGGGCGAGGAGAGCTCCGTCGTCGGCGCTCTGGCCGACTCGGTACAGGAGGTCCTCGATCTCGACCTGTCGCAGATCGAGCCGCCGCCGCGCATCGGCACCCGCCTCGACACCGCCTTCATCAAGGGGATGGGGCGCAGAGACGAGCAGTTCATCATCCTGCTCGACATCGACCGCGTCTTCAGCGCTGAAGAACTGGCCGGCGTGGCCAACGGCAAAGAGCGCACAACTCAAACCGAAGAAAAGGGGGAAATGCAATGAGTATCCGGGCGAAACTGCTGATCGCCGTCTCTGTCGCCGTCGTGCTGATGGTGGTCGGTATCGGTTCGGCAATATCGATGTACCAGAACCGTCTGCTCGATCAGATTGTCAGTGACGTGATCGACGACAAGATCGAGGGGGTCAACGCCATCTTCCAAAAGGTTCTCGACCAGGCCGTCGCGATTTCGGTCACCATGGCGAGCGTTCCGGAGATCGTCGAAGCGGTCGAGCGCCGGGATCGGGATCTGGCCCTGGCCACGATGGCGCCCGTTTACAAGACGCTCTCGGAGCAGTTCGGCGTCACGGTGCTGCACGTGCGCTCCCCCTACAACGTCAGCCTCCTGCGCGCCCACAGCCCCGACATGCACGGCGACAGGACGGGGCGGCGCCCCTTCCAGGATGCCCATGACAAACGCAGGGGCGTGTACGGCTTTGAGCGCTCCGTCTTCGGGATGGGGCTGCGCGGCTATGTCCCGGTTTTCTCCAACGGCGTCGTCGCAGGCACCATGGAGACGGCCATCGACTTCAACCATCAGATGCTCGTGGATATCAAGGAGCAGCTCGGCATCGAGCTCGTCCTGTACTCGTTTGAAAACGGAAGGTTCAGCCAGGTTGCCAACACGCTCTCGACCGACTTCAACGTCCCCTCCAGGGTCTTTGAGCAGGTCGGATCGGGGGTGAGCGAGATCGTCGAGGAAGGCGCCTTCGCCTACGCCATGTTCCCGATCCGCGACTACGAGGGGGGGCTCCTCGCCACTCTCCTGGTGGCCGAGGATGTTTCGGAACATCGGGCACTCATCCGCGATGCGACGACCAAGATTCTGCTCGGCTTTGTCGTCGCCGGCATTCTGCTCATGGTCGCCGTCTGGCAGGTGATCACGCGGGTGGTGGTTCGCCCCCTCGACGAAGCGGTGCAGGCCAATGCCCGCTTGGCCGAAGGCGACCTGTCGGTTTCTCTGGCCACCGAGCGAAAAGACGAGATCGGACGACTCTTCGCCTCGATGCAGGCGATGACCGACAAACTCAAATCGGTGGTGACCGATGTGCGCTCGGCGTCGAATCAGGTGGCGCTGGGGAGCCATCAGATGAGCTCCTCTTCGCAGGAGATGAGCGAAGGGGCGACCGAGCAGGCGGCGGCCGCCGAGGAGGCGTCGAGCTCCATGGAGCAGATGGCGGCCAACATCCGTCAGAACGCCGACAACGCCCTGCAGACCGAGAAGATCGCCGCAAAAAGCGCCGCCGACGCCCGCGACGGCGGACAGGCGGTGGCCGAGACGGTCGCCGCCATGAAGCAGATCGCCGACAAGATCTCCATTATCGAAGAGATCGCCCGCCAGACGAACCTTCTGGCGCTCAACGCCGCCATCGAGGCGGCCAGAGCCGGCGAGGCGGGCAAAGGCTTCGCCGTCGTCGCGGCCGAGGTGCGAAAGCTCGCCGAACGCAGCCAGAACGCCGCCGCCGAGATCAGCGACCTGTCGGGCTCCAGCGTCGAGATCGCCGAGAAGGCCGGGCAGATGCTCGCCCGCATGGTCCCCGACATCCAGAAGACCGCCGAGCTGGTGCAGGAGAT
>JBJHBH010000111.1:0-8279 GCA_050485365.1 Desulfuromonadales bacterium
CGACTCGGTGGAGCGCTACACCTCTTTGGGGGTGGACGTCATCCAGGGATCGGCGAGGATCACTTCTCCCTGGACGGTTGAAGTCGACGGGCGCACCGTGACGGCCCGTGCCATCGTCGTCGCCACCGGCGCCGAACCTCTGATACCGCCCATCGAGGGGCTCGATCGAATCGACTACCTGACCTCGGACAATCTGTGGGCGCTGCGGGAGCTTCCTGAGCGACTGGTGGTGCTGGGGGGCGGCCCCATCGGCTGCGAGATGACTCAGGCCTTCGCCCGCTTCGGATCGCACGTCGTGCAGGTGGAGATGGGAGCGCGGATCATGCCGCGCGAGGACGAGGAGGTCTCCGCGTTCGTCAAGAGTCGTTTCGAGGCCGAGGGGGTGCGGGTCCTCACCGGCCATGCGGCGAAGAAGGTGGAGATCGACGGCGAGCGCAGGACGCTCGTCTGCGAACACGAAGGGAGTCCCGTGGAGGTGGAATTCGACGCCATCCTCGTCGCGGTGGGGCGAAAGGCCAACGTCAAGGGGTTCGGCCTGGAGGAGCTGGGGGTGCGCATCGATCCGAAGGGAACCATCGAGGCCGACCCCTTTTTGCGCACCAACTTCCCGAACATTTTCTGCGCGGGGGATGTGGCCGGTCCCTTCCAGTTCACCCACACCGCCGCCCATCAGGCGTGGTTCGCGTCGGTCAACGCCCTCTTCGGCCAGATCAGGAAGTTCCGCGCCGACTACCGCGTCATTCCCTGGTGTACCTTCACCGATCCGGAGGTGGCCCGCGTCGGCTTGAGCGAGGCCGAAGCCCGAGAGAAGAAGATCGACTACGAGGTCGCCCGCTTCGAGCTCGGCGAGCTCGACCGGGCCATCGCCGAGGGGGAGGAGCACGGCTGGGTCAAGGTCCTCACCCCTCCAGGCAAGGACAAGATCCTCGGCGTCGCCATCGTCGGCACCCACGCCGGAGACCTCCTCGCCGAGTTCGTCCTGGCGATGAAGCACGGCATCGGCCTCAACAAGATCCTCGGCACCATCCACGCCTACCCGACCCTGGCCGAGGCGAACAAGATGGCGGCCGGCGCCTGGAAGAAGCAGCACGTCCCGGAGAAGCTGCTGGGCTGGGTGGAGCGCTATCACGCCTGGCGGCGGGGGTAGGAAGATCGATACGGATCGGTTAAGTTGAAGCGAAGGTCGATAATTTGAATACTTCAGGGTAGCGGGAAAGTTCCTGCCGCTTCCCTCAGTTGATAATAGTCGTCGACTTCTTCGATCAGAAAGTTCAGAAATGCTCTGTTGGCCGGTGAGAGGCGGGCGTTTTTCTTCCACGCGATGGAGAGGTCGAGATAAAGAGGGGGGTCGCACGAAATCGCCGCCACCTCCGGGTCGCGGGAGATGGCCATCTTCAGGAGAAACGCCAGCCCCAGCTCTTCTTTCACCAGGCTCCTGACCAGGGAGAAGAGATTCGACTCGGCCATGACGACCGGAGAGATCCCTTCCTTGCGGGCGAGCTCATCGATGATTTCGCGAAGATGATGCCCTTGCGGGAAATGGATCAACGGCCGGCTCAGCAAGGTGCGCACGGGGAGCTTCTTTTCCCGCGCCCAGGGGTGGCCTCGATGAACGCATGCAATCACCTCCTCGCGCACGAGGTGATGGTGGTCCAACTCTTTCGGGACCGCCCCGGCGATGATCCCCATGTCGATGTCGCCGGACTCCACCAGCCGCTGAATATTCCAGCCGCTCTCGCCGCAGGCGGAGATCTGCAGCCCCGGATGGCGCCGCTTGAATTCCGAGATGATTTTCGGAAAGAAGAAGCTGCTCAGCATCGGGGTGAGCCCGACCTTCACCTCGCCCTTCAATAGCCCCCGCAGATCTTCGATTTCCTGACGCGCCTTCACGACCCCCTGAAGGATCTCTCGCGCATGCACGGCGAGAACTTTCCCTTCGGCGGTGAGGGTGACCCGCCTCTCCCCCCTGTTGAAGAGGATCACCCCGAGCTCTTCCTCCAGTTTTCGGATGGAGATGCTCAGGGCCGACTGGGCGATGTGGAGTTTTTTCGCGGCCCTGGTAAAGCCTTCGGAGTCGGCGACCTCCAGGAAAACCTTCAGTTGTCTCAAATCCATGTTCGCCCTCGGCTCGATATTGTAAATAGATCAATATCATCTGAACTATATATTGGCAATATGATTGCGGGCTGAATATAGTGAACCGAGCTTTGGGAGGAGAAGATGCCCGTCTACCTTGACTGCAATTCGACGACACCGGTGGAGCCGAGCGTGGCCGCGGTCGTGAAGAGGTTCCTTGAGAAGGACTTCGGCAATCCGGCCAGTCCGATCCACGACTACGGCGTCTTTGCGCGCACCGCGGCGGATCACGCGCGCGGGCTGGTCGCAAGAGTGGTGAGCGCCCGGCCCGACGAGGTGATCTTTACCAGCGGCGCCACCGAGAGCAACAATCTGGCGATCCTCGGCCTGGCCCAAGAGGGGGTGCACAGCGGGCGTCGCCATGTGATCACCACGGCCATCGAGCACAAGTCGGTCCTGGAGCCCTGTGAGGAGTTGGAGCGTCTCGGCTTCGAGGTCGAGATCGTGCCGGTGCATCCGGACGGGCGGTTCGATCCGCAGCGGATCGCCGAGGCGCTGCGCCCGGACACCCTTCTCGTCTCGACCATGCAGGTCAACAACGAGACGGGTGTTCTGCAGCCGATCGGGCCTCTGGCCGAGGCGATGGCCCACTCCGGCGCCTGGTGGCATGTCGATGCGGCCCAGGGGTTCGGCAAGGAGCTCGAATCCCTTCGGTACGGGCGCATCGACATGATCTCCCTCAGCGGACACAAGATCTACGCCCCCAAGGGGATCGGCGCCCTGATCGCCCGAAAGCGGCAGGGGCGCTTCCCGCCGCTGCGTCCCCTCATGTACGGCGGAGGGCAGGAGCAGGGGCTCAGGCCGGGGACGTTGCCCGTGCCCCTCATCGCGGGGCTCGGCGAGGCCGCCAAGCTCGCCCTGCGCCATCACGCCGAGCGCCGTCAGAAGTGCCTCGCCCTGCGGGGCGCGATCACCAAGGCCCTTTCTCTTCTTGGCGCGCAGCAAAACGGAGCCGAGGCGTCCACCCTGCCGCACGTCATCAATGTCTCGCTCCCCGGCATCGACTCCGATCAGGCCATCCAGGCGCTCAAGGATGTCGTCGCGGTGTCGAGCACCTCGGCCTGTACCTCCCATACCCGCACGCCGAGCCATGTCCTCGTCGCCATGGGGTGCTCGCCGCAGCGGGTCGAATCCTCACTGCGCTTCTCGTGGTGCCACATGACCGAAGAGGTGGATTGGGACGAGATGTCGAAGATTCTCACCGCAGTGCGAACAGCCAAAGGAGCGTCACGATGAACGAGATCTTTATAGAGCTTGAGCGGGCAACGATCGACCAGTACGAAAACGGGGAGCTGCCGAAATGGCTGGCCGACCCGGTGCTGGCTGTGGCGAGAAATCCTTCGCGGTACGAGGGGAAGGAATATGTCGTTGAGATTCTGCTGGATCAGGTCCGCGAGTTCGACGTGTACGCCGAAGCGGGGTGCTGCAAATGGGCCTACGATCACGAAGATATCGCCAGGTCGCTTCGCTGGCTGGAGGAGCCATGAGCGTCTTCGACGAGCTGCGGCGCGCCCTGGAGGCCGCCCGGAACGAGCAGGATCTCCCCGACTTTCTGTCCGCGCAGATCGAGCTCGTCATCGAGAACCGCGAGAAGTTCGGCGGTAGGGAAGGGGAGATCGCGGATCTGGTCGAAAAGGTGACGCTGTACGACACGTACGGCCAGACGGGGTATCTCGGCATGGGCGTCAGCAACCTCATTCTGGAGAAGTCGCTGCAGAGGCTGCTCGGATCCTGAAAGAAGGCTTCGCCGACCTAAGGACGGGAGCGGATGAAGCGATCGCGCGCCTTCCGCAGGCCGTCCAGAATCGGCTCCGCAATATTCGCCGGGAAGGAAGGGGGGCGCTGGTTTGTTACCCTCCGGAGCACACCGTCCCCGAACCGAGTCTGTATGCGGTTCCTGATCATCGCAAATATAGTCAATAGCCTATATGCAATAAAAATAGGCCAGAGCCTATAAGTGCGGTTGCACCTTGCGAAGCTCCCCCGCGCTCTTTGCTGCCGGGCGAAGGACATGCAGGATTGATTTCGATAAAGTTGTTGCTTTTCGAAGCGGCCGCGTGTTAGGGTCGTTCAACTAAAGCAGTGTGTGTACAATTCAAGTTGCCCGCTCGGTTGACACAGCGTTAATCGGGAAATCACACAATCTTTTCGGTTGTGTTTTTTGTTTTTTGCGGCTCTCATCGAATTGCACCACCAAAGACGATTCCCTAAAGGGAGTCAGAGGATCTGAAAAAATGGCACAAGGTACAGTCAAGTGGTTCAACGATGCGAAGGGTTTCGGTTTTATCGAGCAGGACAACGGACCTGACGTGTTCGTTCACTTCTCCTCCGTTCAGGGTGACGGTTTCAAGTCCCTCGCCGAAGGCGACCGCGTGAGCTTCGATGTCACGCAGGGGCAAAAAGGCCCCCAGTCTTCCAACGTCAGGAAAGTCTAGGCATTTTGATCTTGCGGCCGATGTCGTACATCGGACGCATGAACTTGCCCGATAATCAAAAAGGCCCCGCCGCAAGGTTGGGGCCTTTTTGATTATCGGGCATCCGACGCCCCTCTACCGCAGTCTCCCCTCTATAATCACGTCCAGCGCCTCTTCCGAAGTGAGCAGAGCATGGACTTCGCCGGAACGGATTGCCCCGCCAACCGACGTTTTCTGTCTTTTTGGAAATATAGCAGAAGGGATAGCGACTTTTCGCCGTCGCCGCCTTGACAGCACCGAGATATTCTTTATCTTTCTTACTTCGGAAGATTTCTTACTGAGTCGAGCGATGCGAAACAAGTGCGAAGAGATGACCTGGTTCGAGGAGGCGTGCCGCCAGGCCGGCCTGCGACTCACCCCCCAGCGCCTCGAGATTTTCCGCGAGCTGGCCGAGGCGACCGATCATCCTTCGGCCGAAGAGCTGCACCGGCGCCTGCGTCGCACCTTCCCGCCGATCTCGCTCGACACCGTCTATCGCACCCTGGGCACCTTCGCCCGGCATGGGCTCATCCACAAGGTGGAAACCGCCGAGAGCCAGGGACGATACGAAGTCAAAAGGACGCGCCATCACCACCTCATCTGCAGCCGCTGCCGGGAGATCGTCGATTTCACCTGGGAGGCTTTCGATACGGCACAGCTCCCCGATGAGCTCGCCGCCTGGGGCAACATCGAGAACCGCAACGCCGTCGTCTACGGCGTCTGCCGCAAGTGCCAAGACGTTATCCAAGGCTTTGGAAAATGACATTCAACCGACAAGGAGTCCGACATGCATGAAAAAAGCGTCGTATTGCTGAACAAGGCGGTTGCCGACGAGCTCACCGCCGTGCACCAGTACATGTATTTCCATTTTCATTGCGATGACCAGGGTTTCGACCTGCTGGCCGCGATGTTCAGGAAAACCGCTATCGAAGAGATGATGCATGTAGAGCAACTCGCCGAGCGCATTCTGTTTCTCAAGGGGGATGTGGAGATGAAGGCCTCTGCCGAGGTCAAGAAGGTGACCGAGGTGGAGGAAATGCTGAAAATGGCCAGATCCATGGAAGAGCAAAGCGCCAGGGATTACAACCAGTGGGCGAACGAGTGCAGCGCCAATGCGGATTCCGTCTCGAAGAAACTGTTCGAGCAGCTCGTCATCGATGAGGAGCGCCACTACGACGAGTCCGATAACGAGCTGGAGAACCTTCAGCGTTTCGGCAAGGAATACCTCGCTTTGCAATCGATCGAGCGCGGCAAGGCACGCAATGCCAAGGGGCGCCCGGGCGCCGAATAGAAAAAAACTGCAAACAGGCCTGGTACTAACACCTTTGCAAGGAGCCGATTCCATGAATGACGAGAGCAAGTGCCCGGTCACCGGGAGGAGTCACAAGGACATGATCCGCAGAGGCACGACGAACAAGGACTGGTGGCCGAACCAGCTCAACCTGAAGATCCTTCACCAGCACTCCCCCGCCGCCGACCCCATGGGCGAGACGTTCAACTACGCCGAGGCGTTCAAGAGCCTCGATCTCGATGCCGTGAAGCGCGATCTCCATGCGCTGATGACCGATTCGCAGGAGTGGTGGCCCGCCGACTACGGCCATTACGGCGGGCTGATGATCCGCATGGCGTGGCACAGCGCGGGGACCTACCGCTCGGGCGACGGGCGCGGCGGGGCCTCCTCCGGGACGCAGCGCTTCGCGCCGCTCAACAGCTGGCCCGACAACGCCAATCTCGACAAGGCGCGCCGGCTGCTCTGGCCGATCAAGCAGAAGTACGGCCGGAAGCTCTCCTGGGCCGACCTCCTGATCCTCGCCGGCAACTGCGCTCTGGAGTCGATGGGGTTCAAGACCTTCGGCTTCGGCGGCGGGCGCGAAGATGTCTGGGAGCCCGAAGAGGACATCTACTGGGGCTCTGAAGGGGAGTGGCTCGCCGACAAGCGCTACTCCGGAGAGCGCCAACTTGAAAACCCCCTCGCCGCCGTGCAGATGGGGCTGATCTACGTGAACCCCGAGGGGCCCAACGGCGATCCCGACCCGGTGGCGTCGGGGCGCGACGTTCGCGAGACCTTCGGGCGCATGGCGATGAACGACGAAGAGACCGTCGCGCTCATCGCCGGGGGGCACACCTTCGGCAAATGCCACGGCGCCGGCCCGGCGACCCATGTGGGTCCCGAGCCCGAAGCCGCCCCCATCGAAGCGCAGGGGCTCGGCTGGATCAGCACCTTCGGCCGGGGGATGGGGGCCGACACCATCACCAGCGGCATCGAAGGGGCCTGGAAGCCCAACCCCACCAAATGGGACATGGGCTATCTGAAGGTCCTCTTCAAATACGAGTGGGAGCTGGTCAAGAGCCCAGCGGGCGCGCACCAGTGGCTCGCCAAGAACGTGGATGAAGAGGACATGGTCGTCGACGCCTTCGACCCGTCCAGGAAGGTCAGGCCGATGATGACGACGGCGGATCTTTCGCTGCGCTTCGACCCGATCTACGAGCCGATCGCCCGGCGCTACCTGGAAAACCCCGAGGAGTTCGCCGCCGCCTTCGCCCGCGCCTGGTTCAAGCTGACCCACCGCGACATGGGGCCGCGCGACCGGTATCTCGGCCCGGAGGTCCCCGCCGAAGAGCTCATCTGGCAGGACCCCGTCCCTGCCGTCGATCACAAGCTGATCGACGCGCAGGACATCGCCGCCCTCAAGAGCAAGATCCTCGCCACGGGGCTGTCGGTCTCCCAGCTCGTCTCGACGGCCTGGGCGTCGGCCTCCACCTTCCGGGGCTCCGACAAGCGCGGCGGCGCCAACGGGGCGCGCATCCGTCTGGCTCCGCAGAAGGACTGGGCGGTGAACCAGCCCGATCAGCTGGCGACGGTGCTGAATACCCTGGAGAGCGTCCGGAACGAGTTCAACGAGGCCCAGTCCGGCGCGAAGGTGTCGCTGGCCGACCTCATCGTTCTGGGCGGATGCGCGGGGGTCGAGCAGGCGGCGAAGAACGCCGGCTTCGAGGTGAGAGTCCCCTTCACGCCGGGGCGCACCGACGCCTCGCAGGAGCAGACCGATGTGCGCTCCTTCGACGTCCTCGAACCCGTTGCGGACGGATTCCGCAACTACCTCAAGACCAAATACACCGTCTCGCCCGAGGAGATGCTCGTCGACAAGGCGCAGCTGCTGACGCTGAGCGCCCCCGAGATGACGGTGCTGCTCGGCGGCATGCGCGTCTTGAACGTCAACGTCGGCGCCTCGCCGCACGGCGTCTTCACCACGCGCCCCGAGGCGCTCACCAACGACTTCTTCGTGAACCTGCTCGACATGGGGACGACCTGGAAGGCGACCTCGGACGAAGGCGATCTGTTCGAGGGGCGCGACCGCAAAACAGGCGAGCTCAAATGGACCGGCACCCGCATCGACCTGATCTTCGGCTCGCACAGCCAGCTTCGAGCCCTGGCGGAGGTCTACGGGTGCGAAGATTCCCGCGAGAAGTTCGTGAACGACTTCGTCGCGGCTTGGAACAAGGTCATGAACCTGGACCGCTTCGATCTCGCCTGAGAGTGGGCTCAGTCGTCATTCATCGTATCTAATCACCTTGTGTGGGTCGCGGCTCACATGACAAGGGTGTCTGGCGCCATGGACGGCGCCAGTCAAGCGGCCATGGACGGCGAAAAGCGTCCCTCGGCATGGGAGGTGGGACCCCATGCTGAAC